>NZ_MPPI01000029.1 GCF_001895925.1 Phormidesmis priestleyi ULC007
TTGGGAATCGGTAGCGTCTAAATATCGATGGAGAACACCCCGCCCCCGGAGTAGAGAGGAGTCCTAAAGCGATCGCAATGGGCTGACCCGCACCTTTGAGTACGATAATTTGAGTCGTCAAACCCAAGAAAATTGGATGAGTGCAGGAGCCGTGACGCGATCGTTCACCTCTCAATACGATGTCCTCGATCGATTAGTTGATGTCACATAACTCAGTATCCGGAGGAACGACGACGAAACTTTCGGAGTATGGCTACACCTATGATGACCTCGATCGATTGAGGGCGATCGATAATCTCGGGGTGGGAGGCGTGACCCGCGTGGCACTAAACTATAGCTACGACCAGGCAGGAAACCTCACATCGGTCACCAATACCATCAATGGAGTCGCCGATGGCACTACTGCCTATAAGTACGATGCCCTCGATCGGACAACCCAAATTACTCAGTCAGGCGCTGGGATAACCAATAAGCGCGTCAAGCTCTCCTATAACGCCGTCGGGCAGATGGAAACCCTGCAACGCCTGACCGGAGGAACATTTAATCAGACCGTAGCCACCACCACCTATGCTCACAATGACCCACTCAACCGCCTGACCCAGATTCAACACGCTAACGCCACGGGAGGAATACTCTCTAGCTACGCCTTTAACTACGACAATGGCAGTCGGATTCGTAAAGTGCAGAATGCAGACGGCACCTTTGTCAATTATAACTACGCCAAAAATGATGAACTGAAACAGGCGGACTACAGCTCAGTGGCGCGCACCGATGAGAATTACACCTATGATGCCAATGGCAATCGCACCAACATGGGTTACGTCACGGGCACCAATAACCAGCTCTCCTCCGACGGGAAGTATGCTTACACTTACGACGATGAGGGCAATCTTAAAACTCGCACCGAAATCGCCACGAATGTAACGGGGACGTTTAACTGGGATTCCCGCAATCGTCTCACCAGTGTTACCGATACCGCAGGATTATCCGTGTCCTATGCCTATGATGCTCACAATCAACGCATTGCCAAGACGACAGAGGGAATGACAACACGCTATGTGTACGACCGAGGCAACCTCGCCCTAGAATTCAATGGCACCGCAACAACGCCTACGGTGCGCTACTTCTATGGCACCCAAGTAGACCAAATCCTCGCGCAAGATAAGGGCAGTGGGAATGTTTCCTGGATGGTGACCGACCAGTTGGGTTCAGTCAGAGCGCTGGTTGGAAACGATGGGACAGTGCGGAATCGATATGACTACGATGCGTTTGGAAATGTGACCTCCACGATGACGAATGCAACCGATACCTCGCGCTATCAGTACACCGGGCGGGAATTCGATGGCGAAACCGGACTGTACTATTACCGGGCGAGGTATTATGACTCCCGGAATGGACGGTTTATTGGGCAAGACCCTACAGGGTTTGGGGCAGGGGACGGTAATTTATATAGGTATGTCGGGAATTCACCGACTAATACTACTGATCCAACGGGCTTGCACGGTTTTGTTGGGTCCCAATATCGCGAGATCAAATATGTTGACAAAAATGGTTCACACAACACATCCAATATCACATCGGTCATTACAGCTAGGAAAGCTGATCCAAATACCTATATAGTGTCTGATAAGACAAAAGCAGCGATAATTTTTTCGCCTACTAGAACGGGTTCGGATGTTTCCACATCAGCTAGAAGTAAAGTTCCAGATCGTAGAACCGGAGATGATGCTGGACACATAGTTGGAGCACAACTCGGTGGAAGTGGCAGAGACGAGAACAATCTTTTTGCACAAACAAGAAGTGGATACAATCAGAATCCACAGTCCACTTGGAGAGCTTTTGAAAATGCAATCAGAGCCAACATTGATAAGGTTCAGTATGATAATAACAGTAAGCAATGTCCGCCAAATACAGGGCATTTATCAGCCGTTCTAACGGTTAACTTGAAGTATCAGCGACCTAAACCAAATGCTACAAAGCTACTGAGACCAATCGCTGTTGATGCTTCCGTAGTTTTCATCTCGCCTTTTAGCTTTGCGGCTTCAACGATTCGCCCATTACTCCTTCTCAACCCTTAAGAACTTTAATGATGTCAGAAAAATGGAAGAAACTAATTCAGAGTTTAGAAGTTCTTGTGGGCGAGGGACAAGAAACCCTCAACGCAGAGACACTGAGCGCTACGGAAGCTGAGTACAAAATCATCCTTCCTTCAGGCTATAAAGAATTCTGCCAAGTTTTGGGATCGGGAGAGTTATCGGATATTGCAAGAGTTTACTGCCCAACGAAGTTCTTCATAAAAGCCAGTGAGCGACGTATACAGGAGGCGATTCGGCACATTGAAAGATTCGGAGAGAACTTTAAACGTGACCAGCAATATATAGAGCAACTGAGATCTGCGTTTGTATTTGGGGAATCTGCTACGGGTGAACATTTGATTTTTTGGGATCTGAGAACCTACCAAGAGTCAGATGGAAGCTATGAAATTCACTGGGCAAATTCGGTCAGTCCTGACTGCATTGATCCGGTGCTGTTGGGACGCGATTTCTTCAACTTCATTCAAAACTTCTGCTATGGAACCGAAACCTTTGATTTAGTTCCTGAATATGTAGAAGGAAGTTCTCCTGGAGACTTCTCTTTAAACTTCTATCCTCTTGTATTTACCTAATTACAGGACGAAAATTGTAGAACGTCTAAGAAATCACTCGTTTCTGTTCCAGTTTGAGAACACTGCTTCGTTCACAGTCAAACCCATAGCGAAAGATACTATTGGCTCTGCGTCCATGCTTCTTAATCAATGGTTCGGACATTTTTTGGAACGATTTCAAAAGGCTTTCAGGGCTTACGGTTTCAGGACTGAGCTATTTTTTCAATGTTAGCTCCACCCCTGACTTTGAAAAAAAGATCAAGCCTACGGTTGAATCAGGGTTCGAGGTTAAAACCTGCTCAAATTTTGTGGTTGGGTCGAGGGGGAGTATGATCTCCCTCCCCTCCCAGTTAGATCCGTGCGTGCAAGTTTTCCCGCACACGGCTCCCGATTCAATCAGGCTGTGCCTTTGCTCCTGTGTGCATAATTATGGCAAGACTCGTGTAGAGCCTCCAGATTTGTCGCTTTCCAGTTGTGGTGATTTCCATCTTGATGATGCAGGTGAACCTGTTCCTCAGAGGTCATCTTGTATCCACAACAGGCACAGGAATGGTTTTGTCGTTTTAGGACTCTAGAGGTCGCACCGTCATAGAGTTTACTGTTACGTTCACTCCAGTACGTTAAGTCGCCATCGTAAGGGGATTTCTCCCCTTTGACATTGACGTGTTTGTTTTCGGAGTAAGGAACGGCAGGGAAAGCTTGATCTAACAATCTTTTGGTAGAGTAGCGAGTCTGCTTGGGTTCCTTGTTGAACACTTTGTACGCTCTGTTTTGGAGAAAGTACAGCGAGAATCGTGACCCCTCCAGTTTGCAGAAGCGGTGGTAGTTCCTCCAGCCTCTAACCACGGGTGCCAGCTTGAGCGCTTTGACCGTGGCTCCATAGTTTGAGTGGTTAACAATGGCTTTTACTTTCTGGCGGAATGCTTTGAAGTTGTCCACCGAAGGGACGCTTCTAAACTTTCCGTTGGTTTGCACTTTGAAGTGCCACCCTAGGAAGTCGAATCCATCTGTCGTGCGTGTAAGTTTGGTCTTCCGCTCACTGACCTTCAGTCCCCGTTCTGCCAAAAATTTACTGATTCGCGTCAAAATCTCCTCTGCATCGTCTTGAGGTTTGAGGATAAACACCATATCGTCGGCGTACCGAACGCTTTGATGAATGTCTTCAATCCCGTTGAGAGCGATGTTCGCGAGTAGTGGGCTAACCACGCCACCTTGTACGGTGCCTTGTTCAGGAAATCCTGGATTGACTCCTGCTTTGAGACAGCGGAAAATTCCGGTCTTGACCCCTTTTGGGGCAATCAGGTTGTCCAGGATGGCGGCATGGTTGATCCGGTCGAAGCATTTTTCGATATCGAGTTCGAGGACGCGTTTACCGATTCCATTCGCATGAGAGTTGAGGTTTAGAAACAAAACTTTCTGGGCATCGTGTGCCGAGCGTCCGGTTCTAAACCCGTAGCTCCTGGCGTGGAAGGTTGCTTCATGGGCGGGTTCCAGCGCGTACTTAACTAGACATTGCCAAGCTCTATCCGCGATGGTCGGTACTTTTAGCATTCGCTTTGTCCCGTCCTTTTTAGGGATTGGGATTTTGCGAAGCTTCGAGGGTTTCCATTGGTTGACGGTTTCTTTGAGCAGGTTGCTCAGGTCAAAGCGTTCTTCAATCGTGAGGAATGCTTTGCCGTCAACGCCCGCCGTCTTTTTACCCGCATTCAGTTGGGTCACTTGACGGATTGCTAGAAATCGGGCGGCTGTAGACTTGAAAATCAGTTTTTGGAGTGACCGCGCCTTTCGCAGGTTGCCCACTGAAACTGCTTTGAACACTCGATTTTGGAGGCGGAATAAGTTCCGTCGGAATCGCTTCCACGGGAGCTTCTTCCACAATTCACTAGCCTGCTGGCTGTGTCTAATCATGCGCTCACGCCAAAGAGTGTTTGCTTTGAACCTTGACCCAATCACGGGTCATCCTACCCAGTCTGCGGGATTCCGCTGCTCGTCTAGCCTACTGGGGTTCGACTTCTCCCCAGACCGAACAGACTGTTTTTATTCGTTCCTCCCGTTCGATTGCTCGTTCCCTTAGATGGATTCAATTCAACCGCCAGAACCCCTGACTCTGACCGGTTTCCTCCGGAGACACGGCGGGATACAATACTCTGGCAAAGTCAAGGTTTTGTGGTTATGCCTTGCTCACAGTTAGGTCGCTTTTTGAGAATCTGGTTTCATCGTAGGAACCCCCTGTTAGCGCCAGTGTCAACGCATAACCGTTGTCTGATTGCGCCCTGTTCCCAGCTTCAGCCTGCAAGAACCGAGCTTGCTCACTGTGGGCAGATCAGGAGTCACTTCTGAGTTTGAAGGGTAGGACTTGCACCGACATCAAGCGGGAAGTTCAGCTAGACTTAGGAGTCTTGGCTGGAGTGATTATGGACGGACTGGTTACCGTATTTCGTCACTCAACGAATCGCACCCGGAGTACTGTACTTAAGAGACGGCAATTCTGTACAAGCCGGTAAAGGCGATCACTCGTAATCATCATTCATCAAACTTTGGGTTTTCTGAAAATTAAATCGGCATCATAGGGCGTACAATCTTACTATTTCTATGTACGATGACACCTGCCGATTCCTTGCCGAACACTTCTCAGCCGACTTCGCCAGTTGGCTGCTCGGAACACCTGTCACCCTGACAGAGATTCAACCCTCCGAACTCTCCCTCGATCCGATTTGAGCCGATGCCATGATTCTGCTTCAGTCGGAAGAGTCTATCCTGCACATCAAATTCCAAACGTTACCGAAGCAGGAAATTCCATTTCGGATGCTGGATTATCGCGTTCGAGGACAGCGGCGCTACAAAGGGAAACCGATGCGACAAGTGGTCATTTATCTCAAGCCCACCACCTCTGAACTGGCTTATCAAACGAGCTACGAACTGGAGCGCACCCGTCATGAGTTTGATGTGATTCGGCTCTGGGAGCAGCCTGTCTCACTTTTCCTGCAATATCCTGGATTATTGCCGTTTGCAACGTTGGGACAGAGTGAGAGTCCAGAAGGCATTTTGCGGCAAGTCACGCAAATTGTGGATCAGATTGAAGATCCAACAACACAAGCAAATTTGATGGCAGCGTCAGCGATTTTGGCTGGGTTAAGATTAGAGCAAGATGTAATTTATCGTTTGGTACAAAGGGAC
The DNA here is from genome assembly GCF_001895925.1 of Phormidesmis priestleyi ULC007. Taxonomy (GTDB): domain Bacteria; phylum Cyanobacteriota; class Cyanobacteriia; order Leptolyngbyales; family Leptolyngbyaceae; genus Phormidesmis_A; species Phormidesmis_A priestleyi_A. The sequence goes on from NZ_MPPI01000029.1 coordinate 5,822, forward strand.
ATTATGCAAGAATCTGTCATTTACCGTTCGATTCAGCAAGAAAGGGATCGAGCAATCGCACTCAATCTTCTGCGAGAAGGCGTATCTGTTGAAACCGTTGCTCGTGGCACTGGATTATCGATCGAAGCAGTCCAGCAACTTCAACAGCAACTCAACGACTCCGTGCAAAGCTAGAGTTGTTCATGTCCGGGAAGTTGATCGTGAAGAAGCGGCATAACAAAACAGTGGAGCAGACGGTACAGAGACTTCGCGCTTCGTTCTAGTTCTCTTACCGCCGCTCACTTTAGCCGTTAGCTCGTCAGATCCGATCGCCAATAAGTTTTAGATGCGATCGCCCCAAAGTTGCAAATTTCCTAGACCATTAATCCAGCTTTGACAGAATGTTAGAGTCTTGATGTTTCAACAACCAAACCCCGGTGTAAGTCATTCCTGAGTCGTCGGGTTGCACCAGCAGAAAATGCAGACCTTTGCTCGCTTGTTTGCGCTGTTCATAGAGTTGGGCGGCAGATCTGACTTCAGGATCGTCGAAAGTGGCAACAATCCAGCGATCGGCTTCCCCAGCTTCCAAGATCAACCCATCGGGTGCCCCCGCGATCGCCATCAACGAGATCGGACGCGCCGCTTGCAGCCATCGAGCGAGTTGCAGCGATCGCCGTCCGCCATCAATCACCACGCCTGGCACTGCCACGTCTGAGGCGATTCCTAACTTGATCGGTGCGAGATCATCGGGCATCTCGATCACTGGAATTAACCGTCCTGTAAAGGCTTCAGAAAGCTCGATCGCAGACAAAGAAGCAAATCGCCAGCGTTCACCCCAAAGATTTTCGGGCAACGGTTGAGGAGGGTTTCTCATAGATTGAAAAAGACAGAATCAACAATTCTACCCTTCACACTCTACCGTTCAGTGGGCGCTGTCGTTTTGCTGTAAGTTGCGTTCTAAATAGAGATCAATAAAATCTTTGGCGGCAGCTTCATCAATTTTGCCCAAGGCTTTGATCATCTCAGTCACGGCTTCTGCGAGCGGGTCACTGATTTCATTTACCCATTGGTGAACGGTTGAACGGTTGATTCCCATCGTCACCGCCAATCGATTCTGGTTAATGTTGTAGGTAGCCAGCACTTGCCTAAGCGCCTTTCCTGCTTTTCCCATAATCTCGATCGTGTCAGAGGCTCATAGCAAAGTAAATGGTTGTAGTTACCAACATTCTTATTGCGTTGATAGAGAATTAGCGGTGATACGGGCAAACAAACAAACCGCTAAATTTTTCGATACTTCGTTTTAGTCAATAAGATTTTTAGGGAGTTTGGGCGTTAAAGATTGAAGCCAAAATAAGCTTTAGAATTAAAAAATAGGCGAGTTACGAGTTGACTAAGCAACGCTGATCGTTCACTCAAAAATTGTATTGATCTATGGTTTCCACTTTTGCGAATCCGTCTGCGATCGACTCATCTCGGATTCGTCCAGACATCCAGGCATTGCATCCTCAGTTGGTCGAGTGGCGCAGAACTCTGCATCAACGCCCCGAACTAGGCTTTCGTGAGCGACTGACCTCACAATTTGTCGCCCAAAAACTTCAAGAATGGGGCGTTGATCATCAAACCCAAATTGCCGAGACTGGAGTGGTCGCGACGATTCATGGCAACCGTCCGGGTAAGGTTTTGGCGATTCGGGCAGATATGGATGCGCTGCCGATTCAAGAAGAAAATGAGGTGCCCTACAAATCGCAGCACGATGGAGTTATGCACGCCTGCGGTCACGATGGACACACGACGATCGCGCTCGGCACCGCTCGTTATTTGTCACAAAATCGTGACTTTGCTGGCACCGTCAAACTTATTTTTCAACCTGCCGAGGAAGGCCCAGGGGGCGCGCTGCCAATGGTAAAGGCTGGGGTGCTCAAAAATCCTGATGTCGATGCGATCATTGGGCTGCATCTGTGGAACCAATTGCCGTTAGGAATGGCAGGCATTCGATCGGGGGCGTTGATGGCAGCCGTCGAGACGTTTAGCTGCACTATTTTTGGCAAAGGGGGACACGGCGCAATCCCGCAACAAACCATTGACTCGATCGTGGTTGCCTCGCAAGTGGTGAATGCCCTGCAAACAATCGTGGCGCGAAATATTGACCCGATCGAATCTGCGGTCGTGACGATCGGCGAATTTCACGCCGGAACTGCTTGCAACGTCATTGCTGATACGGCTCGACTCAAAGGCACTGTTCGTTATTTCAACCCCAAATATGGCGATTATTTTGCCCCACGCCTTGAGCAAGTGATCGCCGGAATCTGTCACAGTCATGGGGCACACTATGAATTGAATTATGAGAAACTCTATCCGCCTGTGATTAACGATTGCGCGATCGCTGACTTGGTGCGATCGGTGGCTGAAACTGTCATCGAGTCCCCTTTAGGAATCGTTCCTAACTGTCAAACAATGGGCGGTGAAGACATGTCATTTTTCCTACAAGCGGTTCCGGGCTGTTATTTCTTTTTAGGGTCTGCTAACGCTGAGAAAGGATTAGACTATCCCCATCATCATCCTCGCTTTGATTTTGACGAAACTGCTCTCAGCACGGGTGTCGAACTCTTTGTGCGCTGCGTCGAAAAATTCTGCCAATAGCGCGGGAAGTTATACCAATTTGATTTGTGCAATCGATCCAGGTAGTGGCACGACCTTTCTTCTGTAAGGGTTTGGTAACTTTTAAACTCGCCTTGTGATTGTGATCATTTTATTATGTGATCGAGATCGCTAAAGGTGAGTCATCTGACAGACATACTGTACAGGACTCAACTTTAGCCGAGTCATCAACAGGGAACACACGACTGACCGACGGATTTCTTATGAAAACTGTCGGTTTTTTATTGCTAAACAAGAATATTGCATAATTTGTTGTTGTTTATCATGAGTTAAGAGTACGCTGTCATCAGTTAATATCAATCTGATTTACGCGACAGTGCGAGAGGGCACAGTAGGGGCCTGGCACTGCCGTACCCTCTCGCGATCGACTGTCGTATGATGAAATACGCCTTTAGGAGTGGATAGAGTATGCCCCAAGTCGTAGCAGCCTTTTATAAGTTTGTGCGGCTTTATAACTGGGTCGAGATCAGAAATCCTTTGCTGTCGTGTTGCTTAACCCACGGGGTAAAAGGAACCATTTTGCTGGCAGAAGAAGGCATTAATGGCACGATCGCCGGAAGCCGTCATGCAGTTGATACTGTCTTGGCATTTCTCAAAGCCGATCCTCAGTTAGCAGACTTAGAGATTAAAGAGTCTGATACCGAGTCGCAGCCCTTCGATCGCATCAAGGTAAAGCTAAAAAAAGAAATTGTGACGTTGGGGATGCCAGAAATCGACCCCAGTCAGCAAGTCGGAACTTACGTTAGCCCGTCTGAGTGGAATGCGCTGATTTCTGATCCAGACGTGACCGTCATCGATGTCCGCAATCGGTTTGAAGTCGGAATTGGCACCTTCGATCGGGCCCTTGATCCGCAAACACAATCCTTTCGTCAGTTTCCTGACTATGTGCGATCGCAGCTTGACCCCAGCCAGCACAAAAAAATCGCCATGTTTTGCACAGGTGGAATTCGCTGTGAGAAAGCGTCGGCTTTTATGCTCTCCGAAGGGTTTGAAGAGGTCTATCACCTGCAAGGCGGCATTCTCAACTATCTCGAAAAAGTGCCCGACGATCAAAGTTTATGGCAAGGAGAATGCTTTGTGTTTGATCAGCGAGTCGCCGTTATTCAAGGGGTGACTGATGGATCGTTTGAGCTACGGCGCGACTGTGGTCATCCCATTTCTGAAGCTGATCAGACAGCTAATCAATCAGAAGTTTTGTGCCCCTATTGTAGCGATCGATCGAGCCGCTAACCAGCCTCATTGAACACAGTTGCCGATGAGCGGATATCTCTCCTTCGGCTGACGAATTGAAGAGTTGTGTAAAGAAGAATCAAGCTAGGTGTAAGGGTGATTCTGAGTTGCAAATTCCTAAGCAACTTGTCAAACGTTCACGATAAAAAAGGAAGGCTGATATGGCTGATATGACTCAAACCGTTGATTTAGATTCCACGATCGCTGCCCTACAAAGTGGAATTACATCCTTGCCTCCTGAAGCGGTGATCAGCACGATCGAAAGCTGGCAGTCTCAGTTGCAAGGCACCGAAATCGCAGAAACGCTGGGTGAATTAAAAATGGCGCTTGAGGGCAAAGGCATGAGTGGTGCCGCGATCGGTGAACTTCTTTCTGATCTGGGCGCTCAAACCGCTGCTGCTGGCGGAACCGCAAGTGGTGATGCAATGTCTAAACTGCAACAGTTGGGGCAACTTCTCTCCCAAGCGGGCAGTTCTCTCACATAGATTCTAGCGATTCTAGATTCTTTTCACGATCGTTATCTTTAGCATATAGTCTGGATTAAGAGCAGCAAGTTAGTGGCCTTCAGAGTAGCTATCTCTAAAGCATTTACTAAGTGTCTGCTCTTAATTCATAGAATTGAGCTTCACCTATTTAATCAATAAGTGCGACAGATTCTTGTGGGGGCACAGCACTGCCATGACCTTGCTAACTGTTCATCCGTTGCTACTTTTTCTAAATTCGTGTTGTTGAGTGAGTTACCTGATGCCTACATATTGGTGAGCGCGTCCGTTCTTAGAAAAGCGTTCTGCTAAAAGTTGTTGATAGACTGCCTCATAACCATCGGTCATTTGTTTTACACCAAAGTAATTAACGACATGATCACGGCAGGCATTGCGATCGAGATCATGCACTTTCTTAACTGCATGAATACATTCATCCACGTTTTGACAGAGAAACCCGGTCTTGCCGTCAACAATAATTTCAGACGTTGAACCAAGCTCTAGGGCAATCACGGGCGTTCCGGCGACCATCGACTCGATCATCACAAGTCCGAAGGGTTCTTGCCAAGTGATCGGAAATAGGGTTGCCACTGCATTGCCCATCAAGATGTTTTTTTGAACGTGATTGGCTTCGCCTAAATATTCGATTTGCTTGCCGTCAATGTGGGGCTTAATTTCTTGCTCAAAATAATCGACATCGACCCGATCGATTTTGCCCGCCATTTTGAGGTGCCAGCCTGATCGTTTGGCAATCTCGATCGCTAGGTGCGGGCCTTTTTCAGGAGAAATTCGCCCTAAAAAAGCCAGATAAGGTGACCCATCTGGCTCAGGATAAAATTTGTGTGCTGCCGGGTTAATTCCGTTATAAACGGTTGCGATATAATTCAGCCCCAGCCTCGGTTCGCGCTGAGTGTTTGAAATACTGACGTAGGGCTGATCGCGAAAATGAGTAAACAGCTTTTCGTTGTCGATCGAAAACGAGCCGTGCAGGGTGTGTAGCGTTGGAGTTTTGACCAAAGGCGAACAGGGCAGAGCGGCACAACCAATGTGAGAATGAATAATATCAAACTCTTGCGCCCTCTGATAGACATGACCGAGTTGTAGCATCTCATAGATCGGATGCTCTTTAACATTAGGGTCAAGCCGCAATGCACGAGGATGAATTGCCTCTAACTGAGCAAGGCTCACAGAGTCACCTGACGCAAATAACGTTACATCGTGTCCGCGCTGCACCAACTCATCGGTCAACAGGCTAACGACCAACTCAGCCCCCCCGTAAGCAGGGGGAGGTACGCTCTCCCACAAGGGAGCAATCTGAGCGATTCGCATAGGAACCTCCATATTTATTAAGCTTAGTTGCGCCAATTGTCGTAGATTTCTCTGCTAAGACGCATCTGGCTGCGGAGATAGGAAGGTTTGATGTCACTCAAGAATAGTTGACGATTGTTCATGATGGTTCTAACCCGATTCTTTAAGCCATGAGTATTATACTCAAGCCCGAACACGAGCAATTTATCCAGGCACAGGTTCAAGCAGGCAAATTTTCTTGGTGAAGTCTTGGATGGGGAAATCGTAATCGCCCAACTGCAAGCAAAACTGAACCAAGCACGCGAGGCGAAGGAATGCCCAGATTCCTCATCTCCGTAGAAGCTAGCCATGACTTGAATGAAATTGTGGACTATTGCCAGACTCGTAGCCTAGATAGGGGCGATCGCTTGACAATGAAGGGATTCAAGCGATCGGCTACACGGCGTTGTTGTGCTGCTTACGCCTTGACAATTTCTGGTTCAATATCTGGTGAAGCTGGTTCAAAATGCAGCACCATGATCTGTTCTGGGTGTAATCCTACAGACTCATAAGTTCGTCCGTTGCGATCGCTAAATTCAACCTCAAATGCTGTACCATTTGCCAACGTTTCAACTACTGTGCCGACTTGTCCACGCCGCAAACTATACTCAGGAAGATCGGCTGTTAGGGCTACTACCTCTAACAAACTGATAGTCTTAGTAGTCATGTTAATCATCTCCAACATCACATTCTGCGTTTGGAATCAGCATGAGATAAGTGAGCCAGACGAACAGATCTCAAAAAACTATAAACTTTGATTAAGCGGGTAGCGAGAATCGAACTCGCAACTAATGCTTGGGAAGCATTCATTTTGCCACTAAACTATACCCGCGACTAGTTATCTAGCCATTATACCTCTACTTGTGAGCAGAAAGACCGCCCGATCGACCATCTGCCCCGATCGCATCTTCTGACCGCCGTTTCATCGGGCCTTTGAGTAACTTTCCAAAAATGGCGACTTGCAAACGATCGATGTAAGTAAAGATCACCGGAACCACCACCAGTGTCAGCAGAGTTGAAGTCAGTAGACCGCCAATCACGGCGATCGCCATCGGACTTCTCGACTCAGAACCTGCCCCAATGCCCAACGCGATCGGAATCATGCCTGCAATCATCGCGATCGTGGTCATCAAAATCGGACGCAATCTCGCGACTCCAGAATCAATGACAGCGTGATACGTAGACTTCCCTTCTCTCTGGTTAATCAAAGCGTAATCTACTAGCAAAATCGAGTTTTTTGTCACCAGACCCAGCAGCAAAACTACGCCAATGATGGCAATCAGTCCAAGTTCTTTATGAGTGAGGAGTAAGCCGAGCATGGCACCCCCGATCGAGAATGGCAACGCCACCATAATTGTGATGGGATGCAGAAAATCGTTAAACAGCAACACCAACACTGCGTAGATAAACACAACTGCCGCCAGCAGCGCGCCGCCAAAGTTGCCAAACACTTGGGCGAGAATCTTAGCATTCCCGAAGTTTTCTCGCGTCACACCCGCCGGGAGCGATTTTAAGATCGGTAGCTGATTGATTTTGGCGAGTGCGTCGCCGAGTGCTAAACCTTTTAGGTTGGCTTCGACTGAGATATTGCGCGATCGGTTGTAGCGATCGATTTGAGAAGGGCCACTGCCAAAGCTAATATCCGCAACGGTTTGTAATGGCACTAACGTTCCACTTTTATTTTGAATTTGCAGACTTTTAATCGTCTCAATGTTGTTGCGCGATTTCGGGTCGAGCTGCACCCGGATCGGAATTTGACGATCGGGCAAGTCAAACTTTGCTAAGTTGGCATCAAAGTCTCCTAGCGTTGCCAGGTTTGCAGTTCGGGCAATTTGCTGAACGGTGATGCCTTGGTCGGCGGCTCGTGCGGGGTCAGGCGTAATCAAAATTTCTGGCTTTACCAAACTGGCACCCGACGTAACTTCAACCAATCCTGTGACTTGGCGCATCTGCTTTTCTAGCTCGTTTGCCGCTTGAGTCAACGCTGCCGGATTTTCACTCTTCAGCACGATCGACACTTCTTTCGAGCCACCACCCGGACCTCCTTTGACAAAGCTAATTCGCGCCCCCGCAACTTGAGCAAATACAGGACGAATCTGATCTTCAAACTCTTTGCGAGTCATCTTCCGCTCTGATTTGGGCTTGAGTTTAGCGTAGAGAGTTGATTTGGCGACGGCTTCGCTCGTTTGCACTCCCTCAACAGCGGGATGTTGTAGCAGCAAAGTGGTCAACTGTTGAGTGGCTCGATCGGTGTCTTCAATGGTCGAGCCGGGTGGCAATTGCAGTGAGATGGTTGACAAACTCACATCGGCATTTGAGAACAGCCCAACCGGGATTCTGGGAACCAAACTCAAGCTGAATACCAGAAACGCGATCGCAACGGCTAAAGTTACTAACCGATGTTTAATCGACCAGGTGAGCAAACGCCGATATTGAGCAGAAAGGCGATCTTCTTTAGGGGCTTTGGCGTGGTCTTTCATCAGATAAGCTGCCATTAAAGGCGTGACCATCCGCGCAACCAGCAGTGAGAACAGAACTGATGCCGCCACAGTGATGCCAAATGGACGGAAAAACTGTCCGGTGATGCCCGTCATAAAGGCAACGGGGCCAAACACGGCGACGATCGTAAACGTGGTGGCAACCACCGCTAACCCAATCTCATCAGAGGCATCGATCGCGGCTCGATAGGCTGATTTGCCCATCTGCATGTGACGTTCGATATTTTCAATTTCTACGATCGCGTCATCGACCAAAATTCCGACGACGAGGGCTAACCCCAATAGCGTCAGATCGTTCAGCGTGTAGTCCATCACTTTCATGACGATAAACGTGGGAATCAGTGACAAAGGCAGCGCCACCGCCGTGATTAACGTCGCCCGCCAATCTCGCAAGAATAGCCAAATTGTCACGATCGCCAAGCCTGCACCAAAGAGAACGGCATCAACCGAGGCCGTAAACGACTCCCGAATATAGTCTGCCTGCACATTATTAATCAGCCTCAATTTGATGTCTTGAGGCAGCGTAGTTTGCAATTTATCCAGAGCAGCCCGCACCGCTTCTTCGACTGAAACTAGCGTGGTGCCCGAACTCCGCAAGACCGAAAAGACAACCGCAGGCTGATTGTTTAGTCGAGCAATTTTGCGCGGGTCTGCCGTCCCATCTGTGACTGTTCCTAAACTAGAGAGCGGGGCAAAGCTGCCTTGCGGTAGAGTAATTTGCAGGTCTTGGAGCGTCTGCACACTGTCGCTACTGCCTAACGTGCGAATGCTTTGTTCGCTGCCGCCGACGTTGCCCCGCCCGCCCGAAAGGTTGGTGTTAAAGGTGCGTACTTGGTCGTTTACTTGCGTGGCGGTGATGCCCAGAGCTTGTAGACGATCGGGGTTCAAATTAACCCGAATTTCGCGATCAACTCCGCCGACTCGCTGAATTTGCGCGACTCCGGGCACCGCTAACACGGCTCGGCTAATCGTTTGATCGACCAGATTGCTCAGTTCTGCTACCGATCGTTGATCAGATGAAACAGCATAGGTAGTGATCGGCCCACCACTCGCAAATTCAACTCGTTTGACTACAGGCTCGTTAATGTCTTGCGGTAAGTTTTGCCGAATCTGAGAGACTGCATTTCTAACATCGTTGGTGGCGCGATCGGTATTCGTCCCCAACACAAAGTTGATGACAGTATTAGAAACGCCATCGTTAACGGTTGAAGTAATGTCATCAATGTTGCCTAAACTCGCAACTGCATCCTCAACTTTCCTCGTGATTTGCGATTCTAACTCTGAAGGATCTGCCCCTGGTTGAGTAACCGTAACCGTCACAGTTGGAACGTCTACGTTGGGATTATCGTTAATCCCTAAGAATGGGAAAGCGATCAGTCCTGCTAACGTCAAAATGACAAACAGAACGATCGTAGGAACTGGATTGCGAATTGACCAGGCAGAAATATTAAAAGACATAGCGAAAGACAAATTTCAGGTTTCAGAGATCAGATTATTTAGCAACGGTCACGCGATCGCCATCTTTGACAAATCCTGCACCTGCGACCACTACGCGATCGTCAGGGTTAATGCCATTTGTGATCACAATTTGTCCATTATTACGATCGCCAGTTTCGACGGGTTTAGCGCGGGCGATATCTTCACCGTCTAAGACATAGACAATTTTGCGACCATCTGCCTCTGACACCACCGCTCTCTCGCTAACGACCACCGCCTGAACTTTTTGAGTCACGATGTTCGATCGTAAAAACATACCAGGTTTCAACAGCCCACTTTCGGGTAGGTCAATCTTGACGGTGGCTTGACGAGTCTGCTGATTGATCACAGGCTCCACCTCTCGCACCCGACCCTGAACATTAATCCGCTTATCGGCATCAGACGTGATCTTGGCAGGTTCGCCCACTCTCACTTGCGAAAGCAGATTTTCAGGTATGTTCACTTGAAGCTGTAGCGAACTATTTCGGACAATATAAAATAGGGGATTCGATCCCGTCAGTTCGCCCACTCTAGCAACGGCTGTTTTCTGATCGTTGGGGTTGCGCTTGGACAAAATGCCACTTGCAGGCGATCGCACTGTGGTTTGAGCAATCTTAGTCTCAAGCTGTTGAATGCGCGTCCGATTCGTATCAATTCCGGCTTGAGCTTGTGTCACCCCCGCTTGAGCCTGGTTTACCCCTGCTTGAGCCTTTGCCACATCCGCTTGAGCGCTGCTGATATTGGATTGTGCGACGCTGATCGCTTCTCGTGCAGTGGTCGCTGACGTGGTGCGCGACTCTAAATCTTGACTGCTGATTACGCCATCGTTTCGCAGACCTTGATAGCGTCTCAGATTGCTCTCAGCTTCTGCCAATACTGCCCTCTGCTGTTTAAGCACTGCCTCTTTTTGCTGCACGATCGAGCGATTGGATGCCACTTGCGCCTGAGCCGAATTTAACTGTGCCTGAGCCGAACTGAATTGCGCCTGAGCCGAACTCAACTGCGCTTTCGCTTCATTTAATTGATCTTGCAAGACAGAACTGTCTAGAACGGCGATCGCCTGCCCCGTCTGAACCGTGTCTCCCTCATTCACCAAAATTTGTTGAATCTGCACACCCGTTGCCTGGGGCGTAACCTGCACCCAATTTTGAGCATCGACGCTGCCAGTAGCGCTAAAGGTTTTCGGCACAAATGCCAACTTTGCCGTCTCTACACCCACGCTCTGACCCGCGACTGGAGTACTTTGCGTCTCTGCCACCGGAGCCGCCGCAGGCTTGTTAGATTGCGAGAGCAGCGTCATGCCACCCGCAGCGATCGCCATGCCAATTCCCACCCCGACTAAGATGCCTCGTGTTCCTGCCAAACGCCCACGAGCAGCAGGAGCGCCCGTCCCTGAATCATCAAATTGAGCATTGCGGGGTTGCTGCGGTTCAGGGGGATCAGATTCTGTCAGGGTATTTAATGGCACGATGCTTCCTCTACAAACCTTTTTAGGCGATCTAACGTGAAAGAACTCTAAATCTAAAATATCTTTCTTAATTATGACGTACGCGAAATGTTCTTACGCTAAATAGTCATTCAAATCACCCATAGCAAAATAGCCACGATAAGATAGTCACGATCGCCTTGTCATCCTCCAGATGAGTCACTCGATCGCCGGGAGTCAAATGCGATGTACGACTTTCTTAAAATCGCCTAAAAGCAGCCCTCTCCCGCAGGAAAGGGAACTAGAGATTGTTTGGAAGTCCCTCTCGTGCGGGAGATGGGTTTGGGGTGAGAGTGCTTATTCATCCGATCGCCGGAAGTTAATCTAAATTTCACGGAAATTGCTCCAATTAAGAGAAGAATAGATAGATTTCAGTCGTTCAGCGGTGAGTGCCCCTCATGTTTAATGCCACCGAACTTTTAATTGATGACTTTGTTGCCAAGCTCAAAGATGGCTACCGACGCACCTACGGCGGCTGGAAGTCTGACTATGAAGACATCATCGGCTGGGTTGGGTCGATGGCAATGGAAAATATTGCCAATAGTGACGCGCTCTATCACAACGTTGAGCATTCGATTTTGGTGACGCTGGTCGGTCAAGAGATTCTGCGGGGTCGCCACATTCGTCAAGGGGGTGTCTCGTGTGAAGATTGGCTGCATTTTGTGATCTCGCTGGTCTGTCACGACATTGGCTATGTCAAAGGCGTGTGTCGTCAAGACAGCGACGGACTGTATGCGACTGGCAAAGACGGCGCAAAAGTGGGGCTTCCTGCGGGTGCGTCAGATGCGGCGCTGACTCCCTATCACGTCGATCGTGCCAAATTATTTATCGATGAACGCTTTGGAGGGCACAAATTAATTGATGCCGAGCTAGTCAAACGCAACATTGAGTTGACGCGCTTCCCGATTCCGACGGCAGAAGATCATCAGGACACGATCGACTATCCAGGTTTGATTCGCGCCTCGGATCTGATTGGTCAACTCAGTGATCCCCGCTATTTAAAGAAAATTAGTGCCCTCTACTACGAATTTGAGGAGACGGGCGTTAATAAAGCTTTAGGCTACCAACATCCCGGAGATCTTCGCAAAAACTATCCCAAGTTCTACTGGCATGGCGTTCATCCTTATATTAAAGATGCGTTGTATTACCTTTCGCTAACTCAGCAGGGCAAACAGATTATTGCAAATCTATATTCCAACGTCTTTGTAGTCGAGCATGAGCCTGACTGAAATCCACTAAGCTTAAGTAAACCAGCAGAGAGTATAGGATAGAAGCACAAACCGCGCGATCGTTCGCCGCTCAATTCTTTCTACCCAAGCCTCTGCCAATGGATCGTTTTTTCTCTCCAATTCAGCAATTTTTAATCACCTGGCTGCTGATCTTAGTGACAGGCTGGCTGAGCCTAAACGCGCTCACTTACTTTGGTGAACTCCTTAGCGTTTTGGTGACCGCTGGGTTGATTGCCTTTTTGCTTAACTATGCCGTTGATCGATTGCACCCCATTTTGCCTCGACCGATCGCTGCTGCTGTCGTTTATTTGCTCGCCGGACTGGTGTTAGGGTTTGCGGCAGTGACGATCGCGCCCCCAATCCTCTCTCAGGCACAGCAGTTGACTGCCAATCTCCCTGGGCTGATTGAGTCGGGGCAGCAGCAGTTAAATGACCTAGAAGCCTGGAGCGCAGCTCGTCACTTTGGGTTCGATCTCTCCTTCTTAGAACAACAGCTTTCTGTCCAGGTGCAAGGACAGGCCAGAACGATCGCCTCGACGGGAATCGGGTTGGTCTTGGGCACGTTTAACTGGGTGTTAGACCTCACTTTGATTCTGGTGATCTCGTTCTATTTGCTGCTAGATGGGGGAAAAATCTGGACGGGCTTGACGAGCATCTTTTCTCCCCAAATTAGAGAGCGCTTGACTAATTCTCTCCGCGATAGTTTACAGCGATTTGCATCGGGGCAGTTGCTGCTAGGGCTGTTTATGGCAATCGTGCTATCGATAGCATTTTGGTGGCTCAACGTGCCGTTCTTTTTAGTGTTTGCTGTTTTTATCGGTGTGGTGGAGGTGATTCCGTTTATCGGCGCAACCCTGGGAATCGCCGCCGTTTGCGTTGTCGTGGCATTTATCGACTGGTGGTTAGCGCTGCAAACTTTAGGAGCCGCGATCGCCCTTCAGCAAGTTAAAGATAATTTCATTGCTCCTCGGATCATGGGCAATCTAACTGGGTTTAGCCCGGTGATTATTCTGACCTCGCTGCTAATCGGTGCTAGAGTTGCAGGACTATTAGGCGTGATTTTAGCGATTCCGCTAACCAGCGTGACTCGGACGATCGTCGAGATTATTCTCGATCCCACACTGCCGCCCCAAACGGGTTCTATCTTCTCGGAGGCGATGGAGAATAGTATCCTAGAACCCATGCTCTCAGTCGATGCCGAAGACGATCGGCTGATTGTCACGAGCAAAGAGCATTAAAGCACCCCTTCACCCCTAACCCTTCTCTTATGGACTGGTGGAAAAGACTCCGAAAAAACCCGCTTGCAAAGTTTGGCGCGCTGCTGCTGCTGGTATTTTATCTGTCAGCGATCGCGGCTGAGTTTGTTGCCCCCTACGATCCTTATGTCTCTCAACCAGATGGGGCACTCTTGCCACCAACCCAGGTTTATTGGCGTGATCAGGGCGGGAACTTGATCGGCCCTCATGTGTATCCGACGACTCAAGGCGCGGTCGATGTGCAGACGGGCGAGCGTGAGTTGAAGGTCGATCGTTCAAAGCCGTCTCCGATTCGGTTTCTTGTGCAGGGTGATGACTATCGCTTTTTGCAGATTCGGTTGCCGTTGCCGACTCAGTTTTCACTCACCGATCCTAAGTTTGAAGAGATCGAATTGTTTCCCGGAATTTCTGGCAATCTGCACCTGTTTGGCACGAATGGGGAGGGCAAATTTAACCTATTGGGAACGGATGAACAGGCGCGAGATCAGTTTAGTCGCTTGGTTTATGGCGGGCGGGTGAGCTTGAGTATTGGGCTGGTGGGGATCGCGATCGCGTTTCCGCTAGGCATGTTGGTCGGTGGCATTTCTGGCTATGCGGGCGGTTGGCTCGATAGTGTGCTGATGCGATTTGTCGAAGTGTTGATGACGATTCCCGAAATCTATCTGCTGGTGGCGTTGGCGGCGGTGTTGCCTCCTGGCTTGACCAGTGCTGAACGGTTTTTGCTGATTATTTTGATCACGTCATTTATTCGCTGGGCAGGGTTGGCGCGGGTGATTCGGGGACAGGTGCTCTCGATTAAAGAGCAAGAATTTGTCCAGGCAGCAAGAGCGATGGGCGGCAGACCTCTTTACATCATCATTAGGCACGTTTTGCCTCAGACAGCGACTTACATCATTATTTCGGCGACGCTTGCGATCCCAAGTTTTATTGTGGCGGAGTCGGTGTTGAGTCTAATCGGCTTGGGAATTCAACAGCCTGATCCATCTTGGGGAAATATGTTGACGCTGGCAACCAATGCCTCGGTTTTGGTGCTGCAACCCTGGCTGATTTGGCCCCCTGCACTGCTGATTATTTTGACGGTTCTGGCGTTTAACCTGTTGGGAGATGGGCTGCGGGATGCCCTCGATCCGCGTAGTTTGCACCGCTGATCAAAGCGACGATCGACGTTGCAGAATGAGGAAATGAAATGGCTGTAGGGGTAGCGCCCCCGTGCCTACCCCCGACGGAGGGCAACCGCGGGGGATTGTCCATACCAAATCATCCTGCTATTCAACAATGTTTAATAATTTTGGATTTATAACTGAACTGTTTTATGCGTGAGCTTTATCCTCCTCTAGAACCCTACCAGTCAGGCACACTGCAAGTATCTGATCTACACACCCTCTATTTCGAGCAGTCAGGAAACCCAGAAGGCAAGCCAGTTGTGTTTTTGCACGGTGGGCCCGGAGGCGGAAGTCTGCCTGTGTTTCGACAATATTTTGACCCAACAAAGTGGCGCATTGTGATTTTTGACCAGCGGGGCTGTGGTCGCAGCACTCCCAATGCCGAACTTCGAGAGAACACCACCTGGGATCTCGTCAGAGATATTGAAGCTCTGCGATCGCACCTCCAAATCCCTCAATGGGTCGTGTCTGGGGGCAGTTGGGGCAGCACATTATCGCTGGCTTATAGTCAAACTCACCCCGATCGCTGTCTTGGCTTAATTTTGCGGGGCATTTTCTTGCTGCGGCGAAAGGAGATTCTCTGGTTCTATCAAGACGGCGCGAGTTATTTATTTCCAGATGCCTGGGAAGACTATCTCAAGCCAATTCCCGTTGAGGAACGCACCGATTTGCTGGCGGCGTTTTATCGTCGTCTAACGAGCGAAAATGCTCAAACTCGTCAAGAAGCGGCTCGTGCCTGGTCAGTTTGGGAAGGCACTACCAGCAAGCTGATTCCTGACCCCGAATTGCAAGGTCGATTTGCAGATGCCGAGTTTGCCGATGCTTTTGCGCGCATTGAATGCCATTACTTTATCAATCGAGGCTTTCTTGAGCCAGACGACCAACTTTTGCAGAATTGCGATCGCATTCGACACTTGCCCACCACGATCGTGCAGGGGCGCTATGATGTCGTCTGCCCCATGACTTCTGCTTGGGATCTGCACAAAGCTTTACCGGATGCAGAGTTGATCGTTATTCCCAATGCTGGACACTCGATGATGGAACCTGGGATTCGCAGCGCATTAATTGAGGCAAGCGATCGTTTCGCGCTTGATTTTGAGCCTTGAAGCCCCCATTCTGAGCCTTTTTTTCCCGTCCCATAAGTATAAGTAGATTAAATGGGCCAGATTTATTACGAATCCCGTTCACCCCAGAGGTGGATTGTAGGTTTTAAGTCATAAGTTTTCCCGTAGTATCAGAATTGGAACTGACTCAGTAAGCAAGCCTTTTGCAGGCAACGCCTAAAGTTACGCTTTCAAATGGCTTCAATGCCGTTTCTACTATAGAGAGGACTACCGAATGGCAACTTTTAAAGTCACGCTGATTAACGAAGCCGAAGGGCTAAACACCACGATCGACGTTCCTGAAGACGAGTACATTCTTGATGCTGCCGAAGAGCAGGGCTTGGATCTGCCTTACTCTTGCCGGGCGGGTGCTTGCTCTACTTGTGCTGGCAAAATCACGGCGGGTACCGTTGATCAATCTGATCAGTCTTTCTTGGATGACGACCAAATCGAAGCGGGCTATGTGCTGACCTGTGTCGCTTACCCCACTTCTGACTGCACGATTATGACGCACCAAGAAGAGGAGTTGTACTAAAAAGTCCTTTCTCCCAAGATAGAGAGCTTTGCCGCTTCTCACACGCTCTTTGTCTTGGGGCAATTTTTTAAGTGATTCAACTCAGATGCCTGAGAAGCCGCTATTGACGCTGAGTTTTGCTCGATCGCAGAAGCGCCGCGCTGGTGTTTCTGCTTTGTTTTAACGTGAATTCGATGAAGCTTTTCGCTGCGGTTGCAAATCCGGGCTGCCCCCTAAATCCCCAAAATTGGGGGACTTTGAATCTAAATTCTGGGCTTGAAGTCCCCTAGAATTGGGGGATTTAGGGGGCTGAAGCCCTGAAAAACGAAGCGAAAAAACTCGTCGGACTGACGTTGTTTTAGCTGCCATTATTGCTCAGATTGATGCTACCTGGAACGCTTTGGGCACGGGTGATCGAACAGACGCAGCACGCTTTAGACTGCGGAGCGCTGCGCTCAATTCCGACTAACTATGAGATCGTCGAGCAAGACGGGGTACATTTTCTGGTGCGAATCTTAGCAAATCTGACGCGCAAGGAGAAAGCAGCCCAACAGCAAGCGCAAAAAGCCATCATCTCTGGCGAGGTGATTAATCCTTTTTTACCCTATGAAGAAGACTTGTTTGTTGCCGATTTATCAGAAACCCACTTGTGTTTGCTAAATAAATTTAATGTCGTAGATTATCACTTGTTGATTATTACGCGTGCTTTTGAAGAGCAAGAAAGTTTGTTGACGCTGCAAGATTTTTTAGCGCTGTGGATATGCCTAGCAGAATATGACGGATTAGCTTTTTATAATGCTGGAAGGAATGCAGGCGCAAGTCAACGCCATAAACATTTGCAACTGATTCCATTGCCTCTTTTATCAGGAACTGCGATCGCGATCGACACTTGGTTAGCCTCAGCCGAGTTTGACGGCCCGATCGCAACGATTCCACAATTGCCATTTGCTCATGGCCTAATGCGATTATCGAATTGGGCGCAACCTAACCCGGCGGCTGAAGAGACGATCGCTTGTTATCACACGCTGCTTAACCAGCTAAATTTAAAGGCAGGTTCCGCCTACAACTTATTAGCGACGCGAGAATGGCTGTTGATGGTGCCACGATCGCGAGAAAGTTTTGAGTCAATATCCGTCAATTCTTTAGGGTTCGCAGGCAGCTTGTTTGTGCGCGATCAGGCTCAACTGCAACTGCTCAAAAATCAGCGACCGATGACGATTTTGACTCAGGTAGCGATGTCGATCGCGGTGCAATGTGATGTAGCTAACGTGGAAGTGCAGAAAGATTAACGTATACTACCCAATGGCTTTTGCACCGTTTGGACGCACCTATGCTAGACCCCGTTAGAACCCTGATCATTTTTCAGAGACAGCCTGACCCTCAATCCTTTTCAGCAGGGCAGGCTGTTTTTAAAGAAGGAGAGCCTGGAGATTTGATGTACGGCGTTCTCGAAGGGGAGATTGCGCTATCGGTGAATGGCAAGATTGTAGAAACGATCGTTCCTGGTGGCGTGTTTGGCATCGGCGCTCTTGTGAGTTCGAGTGTCAGAACCTATACAGCGATCGCGCAAACCGACTGCAAACTCGCGTTCTTGGATGAAAAACGATTTCTTTTTGTGGTTCAAGAAACCCCGTTCTTTGCGCTAGAAGTGATGAAAAGCTATTCTGAGCGGTTAAATCGCCTCGTGCGGAGTCTCGTTGAAAAGCTGATCGTTTAGAAAAGTTTGACGTTTGAAGCTGCTAAATTTATCCGATCGGAACTTTCTAAAGTCCTACTCGTTCAGGTATTATGACGCAAGCTTTCTGACTCTTCTCTATCGACTCGCTATGATTAAGAATTTCAAGACTAGTTTGCTGACAATGCTGCCGCTGATTGGGCTGTTTGGTCTGCTAAATCAAGTCTCGATCGCCCAGATGAAGCCAGACAAACTCGGCGAGTTAGACTGGTGGCGATCGAAGGTAAAAGCCCAAGCGCAATCTAGTCAGAGGCGGCGATTTCACGGCTGTCTGTTTGGAGATTCGATTTCGTCGGGGTTAGGCAACCCATTGGGCAAAGAGACCGCTAATTTTGCGATGGGCGGCTTAAGCACCGTGTCGCTGCTAGAACAGCTAAAAACTCTTAAAGCCGCAAATGTGCAGTGCCAAAATGTGATGATCGCGATCGGCACAAACGATGCCTGGTATTCGATTCGCAATGACGAATTTGTCAGCAATCTCGAACGCATTATTTTGCTGACGCGATCGATGGGAGCCAGCCAAATTACGGTCGTTCCTGCTTTTTATTCGACGGTTGAAGCCAGCCGTAACCCTAATGTTGCAGGCACCGTTGAGCGAGTCGAAGAAATCAACGCCTTAATTCGAGAAGTTGCCGACGTTGAGAATGTTGGGCTTGTCACTGATGAAATTGATCCATTGTTTGACGATCGTAGCCTCAGACAAGACCTGACCTTCGACGGAGTTCACCTAAACGAAAAAGGTCAAAAAATCTATAAGAGAATTGTCCTAGCCATTCTTAATTAATCAAGAGGGGCAGGGCATTGCCGTGCTCTCCGTTGCTCTGTCACGTCCACAAATCAAATGGGTATGATTCAAGGATTATCATAGTAGTTTGGCTCACTTTGGGATGAAGCAAAACTGACGGTTGCCGATGGAAAGACTGGCGGCTGAGAGTTTTGAGGACTGAAACCCAGTAAGCGATCGACCCCTCGCAAATAAGTGATGGCACGGAGCTTGGGCTGTTTTTGCCACTCAGCACGCGTCACTCGTACATAGAGAATCGGGGCAGTGAGTCCTTCGCGCTCTGCTAAGATTCTCATTTCAACGACTGTTGTTGAAGGGTTGGCAAAGCCTTGTTTGGCTAGCCGTTCTGCCAGCAATTCTGCTTGCTCAATTAGCCCGCTAAAAGATTGGTTGGCAGCAGACGTGAGAGTATAGTCTAGCTGCTTTGTCTCAGCGTAAGCTGGGGCGACAAAACTCGACAAAAGCATTCCCATCAATAGCAGCTTGATACGCATTACTGAAGACTTGTTTAGGTTTTCATAGGTCTTTAGTTAACGTATCACTGGTGATTTGTTTCTCCGTGTTGTCTGGCACACATGGATTGCTTTAGTCGAGATTAATTAGACCGCCCTGACGATGGTTGAAATGAATCGAACTTTTTGGATTACGGCTCTCGTTGCGTTTATTAATGCGCTTAGCTTGACGATTCTGATTCCCGTTCTTTATTTATATGGCAGACAATTTGGTTTAAATGATTTTCAAACGAGTTTGTTGTTTTCGATTTATGCGATCGCCCAATTTTTTGCAACACCGATTATTGGCAAACTCTCCGATCGCTTCGGGCGCAAGCCACTTTTAATCATCAGTCTGGCAGGAACGGTAATCGCTAATCTGATCGCAGGCACTGCGACTACAGCAAGCATTTTGTTTATTGCCCGATTTCTAGACGGCATTACGGGAGGAAACGCATCGGTTGCTCAAGCCATCATCTCGGATGTGACAACGCCTGCTGACCGCGCTAAAGGCTTCGGAATCTTTGGGGCAGCCTTTGGTTTAGGGTTTGTGTTAGGCCCCGCGATCAGTTTGTTTGCTCAACAGATTTCACTCGGAGCAGCTTTTTTGGTATCAGGCGCGATCGCGTTCATCGCGCTATTGATCACACTCTTCTTTTTGCCCGAAACGCTGCAACACAAAGCCGAGCGATCGCACAATATCTTTGATCTCGGTTTAGAAAATCTAATCAAAGGATTGACTATTCCTAGAGTGAGCATTCTGCTGATCATTAACTTTTTTATTGGCACAACCTTCACGATCTTTACTTATGCCTTTCAGCCTTATTTTTTGCATGTACTCAATCAAGACAATCGTGCTCTCACGATGATGTTTTTTATGTTTGGCGTGTTGGGAGTGATCATGCAAACTTGGGGAGTATCAGTGCTTAATCGCAAATTCAACCTAGTGAACATCTTGTTGTTTGCCTTGTTCATTCGCAGCTTATCGTTTGTCTTAATGTCGATTTGGGCAAACATTACTTATTTTGTGATCGTTAGCATTCTCTTTTCTCTGTTTAACTCTTTAGTTCAGCCAATGATCAATACATTGATCTCTCTAAATTCAAATTCTCAAGATCAAGGTACGGTGATGGGAATTAATTCATCTTATTTAAGTATCTCAAATGCGATCGGGCCGGTAATCGCTGGACTGATGGTCAATCAAGCCGATCCGACTACTTATCGTTATCCTTTGTATTTGGCGGGGGTTCTCACCTCGATCGTATTAGTGTTTGCGATCGTGACGCGCCGACGATATGCAGCGATCGTGAACGAATAATATTAAGTCATAGTCAATATGACTTAGAGCAAGAGAAGCTGAAACAAACGGGAATATTTGCCGAACCTGATCCCCACAGAATAATTTTCGTCCTCAATTTTGCTTTACAATTTTGGCAACTCTTCCCAGTTTTTCAACCTCTACACCCGAAAGTCTTATGAGCATTGGATATGTTGCCCTCGTCTTGCACGCCCACTTGCCCTTCGTTCGTCACCCCGAAAGTGATTATGTGCTAGAGGAAGAATGGCTTTATGAAGCTATTACTGAAACATACATTCCTCTGCTGCAAGTCTTTGAGGGTTTAATTCGCGATGGTGTAGATTTCAAACTCACCATGAGCATGACTCCGCCACTAGTGTCAATGTTGCTCGATCCGCTTTTGCAAGACCGCTATGATGCACACCTCGCGCAGCTTGAAGAACTCGCCGAGATGGAAATCGCTCGCCACGCCCAAAATGGGCACATGAAATATCTGGCAGAACACAATGCGAGAGAATTTAACGCGGCGCGTGTCTTTTGGGAGAAATACGATCGCAACCTCGTTAAAGCCTTTAAGCAATACCTCGATAGTGGCAACTTGGAGATCATGACCTGTGGCGCGACTCACGGTTATCTGCCCTTAATGAAGATGTATCCCCAAGCGGTGTGGGCACAGATTCAAGTTGCCTGTGAACATTATGAGCAGACCTTCGATCGTCCTGCTAACGGCATTTGGTTGCCAGAATGCGCCTATTACGAAGGAGTCGATCGCTTATTAGCAGATGCCGGGTTGCGCTACTTCCTCACCGACGGGCACGGCATTCTCTACGCCCGTCCGCGCCCTCGGTTTGGCACCTACGCCCCGATCTTTACCGAAGCAGGAGTCGCCGCCTTTGGTCGCGATCAGGAGTCCTCGCAGCAAGTCTGGTCATCTGAAGTTGGCTACCCCGGTGCCGCCGAATATCGAGAGTTTTACCGCGATTTAGGCTGGGATGCTGAATATGACTATATCAAGCCTTATGTCATGCCTAACGGTCAGCGTAAGAATGTGGGCATCAAATATCACAAGATCACGGGTAAAGGGTTAGGGCTGTCTGACAAACAACTCTACGATCCCTACTGGGCAAAAGAAAAGACGGCCGAACACGCCGCAAACTTTGCCTACAATAGAGAGCGGCAAGTCGAGCATCTCCACAACATGATGCAGCGTCGGCCGATCATTGTGTCGCCCTATGATGCCGAGCTATTTGGGCATTGGTGGTATGAAGGCCCGTGGTTTATTGACCATTTGTTCCGCAAGTCGTGGTTTGACCAAGGCACTTATGATATGACGCACTTAGCCGACTATCTAAAAGCAGAACCCACTCAACAAGTTTGCCGTCCGTCTCAGTCGAGTTGGGGCTACAAAGGCTTTCATGAGTATTGGCTCAACGAAACCAATGCCTGGATCTATCCACACTTGCACAAAGCCGCAGAACGGATGATCGAACTCTCTAAAAAAGAGCCTGAAGACGCGTTAAGCTGGCGGGCGCTCAATCAAGCGGCGCGAGAACTGCTGTTAGCACAATCGTCTGACTGGGCGTTTATTATGCGAACGGGAACAATGGTTCCTTATGCGATTAGACGAACTCGATCGCACCTGATGCGCTTCAACAAACTCTATGAAGACATCAATCAGGGCAAAATCGATTCGGGTTGGATTGAGAAAGTCGAAGCGATCGATAACATCTTTCCCGACATCAACTACCGCGTTTACCGTCCGCTCTAATCTACAAACTCTTCAGATCACGGTTAGCGATTAGACAAAGCATCTTCAAAACAAATACTGCTAATCACTAACCGATGATTTCTATCGCGCTACTGTGTTTGCTAGCGCTAACGTTGCTAAGAAACCTAAAATATGCCCAAAACTCATCGAAGCTAAAAATCCTGCAACGCTAATGTCGTTAAACAGCGATTTTGAGAAAGGCAGAGGCATTTTAGCTCCCGTATGGGGATATTTAATGGTGCGGCTAGCAATTAATAAAACAAGCAGACAAGCTCCGATTATGACCGGAGTTCCTTCCCAGTGCCAAAGCTCGGTGCCAGGAATCGCAAATTGAGCAACAAAAAATAGAGAACTGATCACAGGAATTTCTCTCCTTCGCATCTGTAGTTCCTCATCATTTTTCCGCGATCGCTCAGATTCAACCTCCTCCTGATGTAAGACTTTAACTCTAACTATCGAGAGATTTTTCGACGTTGGACTAATTCTAGAGATGTTCTCTTAATTACACCACTTCCTCTTTGGGAGTTGCGATCGTGCAATCAGAAGTCGGGTGAGCATTTGTTGTTATAAATTGGTAGACACCGAGACGATGGAACGTTCCTGTCCGACAAACAAGCTACGAGTAGTCTACTTTGAGCCATTGAGTTAGACTCTCTCCCAAGAGACCAACGGGTATAGTTGAGCTATCTTTCATAAGACTGGGTTTATATTTCGCTCGTGTTGCAACCTAAAATCAAGGTGAACTTGATGTTGATTATATTCAAGCAAACCTTGTTCAATCTCCCTTATTACAGAGGGTTAGATTGGCTGTGCGATCGTAATCACAACTTTGCCAACAGTCCGTTCGCTTTCACTGTAAGCGTGAGCAGCCGCGATCTCGGATAGGGGATAAGTGCGATCGATCACCGATCGAACTTTGCCTGCTTCAATTTGCTCTTTTAAATAGGACAAATCTGCACTGTTGGATTTGAGCAAAATCACTTTGTATTTCTGACCTGGCAACAGAGACGTAAAAAAACTCTGGAGAAAATTGCCAGGATACGGCTGTGTTGTGATGTATACACCCTGCGATCGCAAGACCGATTTGCAGTCGGACAAAGAACGGTTGCCAATCACATCAAATACAATGTCGTACTTCGCTGAGTCCTGAGTGAAATCTTGCTGAGTGTAGTCAATCACGCGGTCTGCGCCCAAACTCTGGACGAGATCTATATTTTTGTTGCCACAAACGCCTGTAACCTCCCCGGCTCCTAACACCTTGGCAATCTGAACAGCAAATGTGCCAACACCACCCGATGCCCCATTGATCAATACCTTCTGCCCGACTTCAAGCTGCCCTTGATCCCGTAGCGCTTGTAAAGCCGTCATTGCCGCCAGAGGAACCGCTGCCGCCTGCTCGTGAGTCGCATTAGACGGTTTCAGAGCCGCTACTTTTTCAGAAACTGCTGCATACTCAGCGTAGGCTCCTCCGGTTAGTTGATCTAGTCGAGCATAAATCAAATCTCCGGGCTTGAATTGAGTCACCTGACTACCCGTTTCAATCACCTCACCGGATACGTCAAACCCCAAGATCATTGGAAACTTGCTGCCCGTGAGAATTTTGAGTATTCCCTTTCGCATTTTCCATTCAACTGGATTGATACTGCTGGCATATACTTTAACCAGCAGTTGGTCGGGCTTAATCTGGGGTTGCTCTACGTCTGCAACCTGCAACACATCAGGTGCACCATAGCTATAGATAACGGCGGCTTTCATACTATTTCCAAGCTTGTTCTGAATGTTGCCCGTAGTGAGAATAGGCAGTTGCCCGTCCTTTCAACACCTTTCATCAGAATCTAGGACTCTTTCATACTGTTTGTATTTCTCCAAATGCAACTCTATCGATCGTTAGAGATAGCGCTGATTCATCCAATAGTCAAGTAGACCATTCAACCACTCATTCATCTTATGTATTCCTAAGCACAGCTTTTCTCGCTTTAACTCATCAACCAGTATCCTTCAAAAGTGAGATGAGAAGATATCTTTGGCTGCTTAGGATAAACACGTAAACTGTGAGCACATTCAGTATGGCAGCCAATCAGAACGCTTCTGCTAGCCGCAAAATTCGTTACGCCGTTGTTGGGTTAGGTTGGTTTGCTCAAGCCGCCGCGTTGCCCTCATTTGACCATGCCGAGAATTCTGAACTGGTCGCGATCGTCTCAGACGACCCCACAAAACGAGACGAGCTGGGTAAGCAATACAACATTCAACGAACTTACTCCTACGAGCAATATGAAGACTGTCTCAACAGTGGTGAAGTAGATGCCGTTTATATTGCCTTGCCAAATCATCTGCATCGTGAGTATACCGTGCGGGCTGCTAACGCAGGGGTTCATATCTTGTGCGAAAAGCCGATGGCAGTCACCGTAGATGAGTGTGAAGCGATGATTCAGGCTGCTAAGGACAATCACGTGAAGCTGATGATTGCTTACCGCCTGCATTTAGAAGAAGCCAACTTGCAGGCAGTAGAAACGGTGCGATCGGGCAAAATAGGCGAACCGCGCATCTTCAACTCGGTGTTTACTCAACAAACGGTAGCAGGCAACATTCGCCTTGAGAAAGATAAGGGTGGCGGCACTCTGGATGATGTTGGCGTTTACTGCATTAATGCCGTTCGCTATTTGTTCCAGGATGAGCCGATCGAGGTGTTTGCAACCAGCGCCAACAATGGTGAGGAACGCTTCAGCGAAGTTGATGAGATGACGAGTGCGATTCTGCGCTTTCCAGACGATCGACTGGCAGCGTTTACCGTTAGCTTTGGAGGTGGAAGGGTTGCTACCTATCAAGTTGTTGGCACAAAGGGTGATTTGCGGGTTGATTCGGCTTATGGCACTCAAGGCGAAATCAAGCATACTCTGACGATCGACGGTGAGAAGCAGGAGCGATCGTTTGCACCGCATGATCAGATTGCTGCTGAATTTGTCTATTTCTCCGACTGCATTTTGCAGAACAAAGAGCCAGAGCCGTCAGGTCAGGAAGGGCTGATTGATGTTCAAATTATTCGGGCGCTTTACCGTTCGATCGAGACAGGTAGTTTTGTGAAACTTGATACTCCCGATCGTCAGCAACGCCCCACTGCCGACCAGACGATCGAGCGTCCTCCTGTTCAAGAGCAGCCTGAGCTGGTTCATGCGGCTGACCCTTCTGGCAAGTCGTAATTTAATCAGCGATTTGAAGTAAAAATACAAACAAGGGAGTCAACGATCGTGAATAGTGTTCTAGCAGAATCGCTGATGACAAAAGTTCAGGGCGCGATCGGTAGCGTCTTGCCCGATACGGTTACGTCTGAGATGAGCCGCAAGCTGAATCAGCCAGGTTCAGCCAACAAGTAACGGACTAGAACAAGACATCGTTTCTTGAAAATCACTTATGCACATTCATCATCTCAACTGTGGCTGCATGTGTCCGATCGGTGGGTCACTTTTCGACGGCTTCAGCCGTAGCTTATTTTCTCACCTCGTCTGCCACTGCCTGCTGATCGAGACGAGCCAAGGGCTTGTTCTAGTTGATACTGGTTTCGGATTGTGTGATGTCCAGTCGCCTTATTCACGGCTCAGTCCGTTTTTTGTGAAGTTTAATAACATCCAGTTCGATCGCAAATATACGGCGATCGAACAGATTAAACAGCTTGGATTTTCCCCCAGCGACGTGCAACACATTGTGCTAACCCACCTCGATTTCGACCATGCAGGCGGTCTAGAAGATTTCCCGGAAGCAACCGTGCATGTGATGCAAACTGAAGTTGAGACAGCCCGCGATCGTCAGGGCTTCGTCGCGAGTCGGCGTTATCGCCCAAAGCAGTGGGATGAAGTCAAAAGCTGGAAATACTATGCGGCAGGAGGCGAACCCTGGTTTGGTTTTGAAGCAGTCCGCGACCTGGATGGATTGCCGCCAGAGATTCTGCTGATTCCACTAACGGGACACACGCACGGTCATGCAGGCGTTGCCATTCAAACACCAGAGGGTTGGCTGCTTCATGCAGGCGATGCTTATTTCTACCGACACGAGATGGATGCTTCAAATCGTCACTGCACACCGGGACTGCGTGCCTATCAGTGGATGATGGAGGTGGATCGTAAGGCCCGACTCCACAACCAAGATCGGCTCTATGCGCTCTCGATCGATCACCGCGATGTTCGCCTCTTTTGTAGTCATGATGCTGTTGAGTTCAAAACGTTTGCCGAGCAGGTTGATAGGTCTCAAGCCGAGCAGCTTATGCAGCAAAAAAGTTAAGACCCTCACCCCAGTAAGACGGGTTTTAATTTCGGCACTACTCATGGTCTTGCTCAATTCGCGCAACGCCCGTTTTAGGGTAGTAGTTCGCCAAAATCTGATGATGAGAATAGCCATGCTCTGCTAAATTTAGTGCCCCTAACTGGCTCATTCCCTTACCTTGAAACGCTTCTGCCACAATGTCATCAGACGCTGCATAGAGCGACTCGACAATGCCGCCGCGATAGCTCACAAACTCTCCTGCTGTCGCATCTACTGCTTGCTGAGTGCGATCGGCTTCCTTGGCAAGTCCGCTATAGACTTGGTAATATTCATCGGCACCCATTTGATAGAGCGAGTTTGCAGGTTTGAAATAATAGGTCAAGGCATACGATCGAGCCGCCACCGATTGAGCTTTAAGCGCATTCATGTGCCAACTTGGAGACACCTCACTCGCCACTACACTAGACAGATAGTGCCGCAAGTTGACATAGTTCACCACCCAGACTCGTCCCTTTTGAGCAGCCAGCAAAAACTTACCGCGATAAGGCTTGTCGCCTAAATACAGCACTCCTCCCTCCGCAGGTTCCACCCAAACCAAGGCTGGAAGTTGCCACGAACCTAAATCAAGTCCGCTGCCTCCCGCTTGCGCTGTATAGGCTTTTCCGGCTGATAGCTGGTGTAGAGAACGCCCCTTCTCATCGATTAAATCGGCACCTGCCGAAGAGCCGATCGTTGCACTGCTGACCCCGATCGCAATCCCTATCTGCATCTCAATAAATGAATCTACTGTCGCCGCAGATGCCGCAAACGCTGCCTTGGCTCGTTGATTAATGGCCGCTTGCTCTTTAGTAAACGTTGCCGGGTTCACAGGAATTGGACTCACAGCAATTGGTTTAGGTGAGGTCGAAGCCTTTGGTTTTGGAGATTTAGCAGCAGAGGGCAGTGGAACCGATGCCGTCGGTGAGGGTGCAGTAGTCGTTTGACTCGCCTGAGGTGCAGGTTGTTCTGGGTGCTGATTTAACGCCAGTCCTGCAAGTGGAATCAGTCCCAGGAGGGGCAACAATAACCAGGGACGTTGTTGAAACCACTTGAGAATCTGCTGTTGTGCCATAAGTTTACGTTCGGTTTGTTTGAAGAGTATATTCAGAATCCTGTGTAGCTGTAGCGACTCGCTGCGATCGAGTCCGCCAGGAAATTAATTTCCTGGCTCATAGCGAAAGTGCTCTGAAGAACACTGAATCAGGATTTCAGTCCATTGAAAGGGACTTCTGCTGTTAGCCCGGAAATTAATTTCCGGGTGGGCTTTTAAGTCAACAAGCACGACTGAATTTACAATCCCTTTTGTCAGTTAACCCGATCAGTCTTCTTTAATTCTAAGTTCGTCGATGTTCCAAAGCCCCCAACTGGGCAAACCAGAATATTTTAGACCTTGGACGCGATCGCGGGCCACCATCAATGCTGAGTCATTAACTAAATGGATCACAGGCAATTGTTCTTGCACAATTTTCTGAAACTGGGCATAAATCTTCTGGCGTTTTGCCTGATCGAGTTCTCTTGCGCCTTCAATGAACAAACGATCGATGTCTTTTTCCCAGTCGTTTGCCTCCCATCCTTGGATCGGTTGCTGTCCCGCCTGCTGTTTGAGATTAAACGAGTGAGAACCGCCACCACTCATCCAAAGGTTGGCCGCGCCGTGAGGTTCTACGCCTCCGGTAAACCCGATCATGTGGGCATCCCAATCTCGCGAAGTCGAAGTCTTGTCAATCAGCGTGTTGAAATTGATTGGGTTAAAGTCTAACTGAATGCCGATTTTGCTCAAGTCTTGTTTAATTTGAGCCCCGATCGCTTCTCTAACTTTATTGCCTGCATTCGTAATCAACGTAAACCGAACTCGATTGCCTTCCGAATCCAACAACTGTCCTTGAGTGTTGGGTTTAAATCCGGCACTTTTTAGTAACTCGCGCGATCGTGCCAGATTATAGTCATAAGTCTTTAAACCATCTTTAGGCGACAGAAAAAACGGACTTTGTACCGTAATCGGTGAGTTTTGAATCGTGCCCAATCCGCGAAAGATATTGTTGTTCATTTTGTCGCGATCGATGGCATACGCCACAGCTTGACGAAACGCTAAAGTGTTGAACCAGCGAGACTTAATCGGGTCTACGATCGGCTTCCCATTTTTAGCAGTTGCTTTATTGAGATTGAACGCCATGTAGAGCGTTCCTGACCACGCGCCCCCATTTTTCAGCTTAAAATTTCCTCGCTGCTCTTCCCGCTTCAGCAGCGAAAAATATTCTGGACGCAGCGGGCGCGCGTCTCCCATAACATCGAGATCGCCCGAACGAAATCGCAGCAATTGCGTATCGACATTCTCGATAAATTGCCAAATGATCCGATCGACATAAGGCAACCGATTTCCCTGAGCGTCTTTGCGCCAATAATAAGGATTGCGACGATAAACCAATCGCTGCCCACCGAGAAAGCTCTCAATCTGATACGCCCCATTCACGACCAGCGTTTTAGGATCGGTGTTGGTTCCCCAAGTCGAGAGAAACTGCGGATTGCCATCACTTGCGATCGTTCGCACCGACTCGCCGAGAACGTGCTTCGGCAAAATAACAATATTATCGGGTGCGCCAGAAAGGGCATTCAACAAAGGCGCAAATGGCTCCGGTAGCGTGAACTCAACGCGCAAGTCATCCAGCTTTTTCACCGTAGGAAACGCGCCTTGCAACCCAACTTTCAGGCTGTCCTTCCAATCGGTCGGAATCTTAGGGTTAAAAATCGTTTCAAACGTAAACACCACATCATCTGCGGTCAACGGCTGTCCGTCTGACCACTTCAACCCTTCGCGCAGCTTGAACACGATGCGCTTGCGATCTTCCGAAATCTGCCACGACTCCGCCAACGCTGGCTGAATCTTACCCGTCAGCCCGTCTGATTTTGTCAGCCCCTCAAAGCAAAACAGCGAAATATTGGGAAACTCTTGAATCAGCGCCGGGTTAAACGTCTTGGGATCAGTCAGCGTGCTGAGAACCAATTGAGGCACCTGAGCCGCTTGAGTTCTAAACAGATGAGGATTGCAGCCTGACAGCCCAAGCGACAGAACGATCGCCATTCCCAAGCTGACAAATCTGACAAACTCGCAGCGGACTTGCGACGTAAAGTTGAAGATCATGGGCAACGAAGGAATTAAGGGCGCAACTAGATGTTGATCTCAGATATCACGGATGATAGTCTGAGATCAATTTTGACAGACTACTCGTCCATCTGCTATCTAGCCGCCCCCACTTCATTAACGTGAGTTCGATAGAAGTGGTTCACTCCGATGATGAATTCGGGAAGCCCCCTAAATCCCCCAATTTTGGGGGACTTTGAACCAGAAATTTTGGCTTGAAGTCCCTCAAGTTGGGGGATTTAGGGGGCAGAAGCCGCTGAGAACGAAGCGAAAAAACTCGTCGAACTCACGTTTCATTAAGCCCGTTGAGCGCCCGGTTTACCATCCTCGACAACAAAAGATGCCACCGTGCTGATCGTGGCTTCGGGTTTGCGAATGGTGGAAACGACCCGATAATCACTTTGCCAATGCTTGCGATTTAGGTCACACCGGACATATCCTCGCAAAGCACCGTTAAAAAACTTGGTGTGAGGGTTGTTAGAGAGCGCCAGCGTGACGGGCTGAATAAACTGAGTCGGAAAGCCTGAAGAAATTGAGGTTGACACAAACTCTGTCCCGATCGTCCGCGACTCTGGTCGATTAAAGTCACGTTTGATATCGTGAACCCAACTAGAGTGAATGTCACCCGCCAGCACGATCGGATTAGAGGGTTGTTGCCGATCAAGAAACGCTAACACACGCTCACGGGCTGCCACATAGCCATCCCATTGATCGGTGTTAAACACTTGCATCTCTGGGCGCGGATCAAAGTCAAACTGCGAAAACATGACTTGTTGCGCGATGATGTTCCAACGGGCAGGCGATCGCTGCAATCCCTCAAACAACCAGCGCTCTTGGGTCTGCCCAGTCATCGTCGCGTTGGGATCAAGTGCCGCTTCACAAAGCGGTTTGAGTCCATCGTCGCAGGGCTGATTCGTGCGATATTGACGAGTGTCTAAAATATTAAACTGAGCCAGATCACCAAACTGCAATCGGCGATATAGGCGCAAATCAGAACCGTTAGGGAGCGATAAGCGACGCAGAGGCATGTGTTCATAATAAGCTTGATAAGCGGCAGCTCGTCGGGTCAGAAATTGGTCGATCGCGTCGTTGTTTTCAGAGATATTGCCCGCGTAGTTGTTTTCGACTTCGTGATCATCCCAAGTGACCGCCCAAGGAAATGCAGCATGAGCCGCCTGAAGGTTGGGATCTCCTTTGTAGAGTGCGTAACGGTTACGATAATCTGCAAGGCTGACAATTTCAGGACTGTTGTGCTGACGTGGGCCTCCGGGTTCGGGCCCATATTCATAAATATAGTCACCCACATGCACCACTAGGTCGAGATCTTCCTCTGCAACGTGCTTATAAGCGGTGTAGTAACCGTTTTGCCAGTCTTGACAGTTGACCAACGCAAAGCGCAAGCGATTTAGACGCTGATTCCTGGCGGGTGCTGTGCGAGTTCGACCGATCGGACTCATTTCATTGCCTGCTTTAAATCGATACCAATAATGACGACCCGGTTGCAGACCGCGCACATCTACATGAACGGAATGGGCAAACTCTGCGATCGCGAGTTCGGTTCCAGATTTTACGACTCGCTTCATGCCTTCGTCCGTAGCAATTTGCCATCGTACGGGCACACTATGATTTGGCATCCCACCTCCTTTGAGAGGATCGGGAGCAAGCCGCGTCCACAAGACGATGCCATCAGCGAGTGGATCACCGGAGGCAACTCCCAGCGTAAAGGGATACCCTGAAAATCGAGGTTGAGCAATGACTTGCTGCGGAAGTTGACTCGCGATCGCAATGCCTGTCAGAACACCAGCGCCCCGAAGCAGGTCACGTCGCTTCAAATCCGCCGATAATAGACGCGAGGAAGTGTACCAGTTCATAACTGTATAGGGTTATCTCAGTAGTTAAGAGAACCCTACCAATCCGTTATTAACGAGCAATCAAGGTTTTGTTAAGATTTTCTCAACCTTCAGAGAAAAGCTCTGGGTAATGCCTAATCTACGACTCGCAAGTCTTGAATATTCCACAAGGCACGGCCTAACTCAGGATAATTTACGCCCTCGACGCGATCGCGCACTGCCGCCATGACTCGCGCATTCATCAACGTAATCCAGGGCAAATTTTCATGAGCAATTTGCTGAATTTTGCCATAGATCACTTTGCGTTTGGTTTCGTCAAGCTCTTGTGCGCCTTCAATATACAAACGACCGATTTCTGCTTCCCAATCGGCGACGACTCGATTTTCGATCGGTTTTCCAGGCAGTGACGGCTGATTAAAGTTGTGGGATGACCCTTCGGGCGACCAAATATTAGACCCCGAATTTGGCTCTCTTGAGTTACCCATTGCCATTAAATAAGCATCCCAATCGATCGTGTTATCGAGCTTGTCGATCATCGTGTTGAAGTTGATCGGGGTCAAGTCAACCTGCATTCCAATTGCGCCTAAGTCTTGTTTGATCTGCGCGATCGAGGCTTCTCGCACCGTGTTTCCCGCATTGGTGATTAAGTTAAAGCGGACTCGATGCCCCTCTGCATCTGACAACTGACCGTTTGCGTCATATTTAAAGCCCGCTTCGGTCAGCAGTTGCTTAGATTTTTTAGGATCAAACCCATAAGCTTTCTCTGGTTGAGGCGGCTGATAATAGGGGCTTTGCTCCATAATGATCGATTCGACTAATGCACCCAAACCGCGATAGATGTTGTTGTTCATTTTGTCGCGATCGATGGCATAAGCCACTGCCTGTCTAAATTTGACGTTGTTAAACCATTTAGACTTGATCGGGTCAACGAGTGGTTTTCCTTTGCGCCGACCCTGGTTGAGGTTAAACGCCATAAACGTGGTGATCGGTCGCGGCCCTCCCATGTGCAGCGTAAACTTGCCGCGCTTTTCTTCTTGCTTAAGCAGCGTGAAATCTTCAGGTCGAATCGGCTCTGAGATATCCTGTCCGCCCGATCGAAATTGCAGCAATGCGGTGTTTTGATTTTCTACCACGCTCCAAACAATGCGCTCAATGTAAGGTTGAGCATTGCCTTGAGCGTCTTTGCGCCAATAGTGAGGATTGCGTCGAAAGATGACTCGCTGACTCGTCGCGTAGCCATCAAGCACATAGGGTCCATTGCAAATAATCTTTTTAGGGTCAGTTCCAGTGCCCCAGGTCGAGAGAAAAACTGGATTGCCGTCGCTGCCTTTGGTTTTGACCGCCTCTTGCAAAATGTGTTTAGGCAAAATTGCCAGTCCCAATACCCTTAAAAACGGGGCAAACGGCTCTGGAGTGGTGAATTCGATGCGACGATCGTCCACCTTCCGCACACTGGGAAAGACGCGATTTTTGCCAATCCGCAACACATCTTGAATATCGGTCGGAATGGCAGGATTGAGGAAAATATCTTGAAAGGTGAAGAGTACATCCTCCACCGTCAACGGCTCACCATCTGACCATTTCAGCCCCGGACGCAGCGTGAACTCGATGCGTTTTTTGTCTTCTGCGATCTTCCACGATTCTGCTAGGGCTGGCTCGACTGCTCCAGTTAACCCATTTTCAGTGATCAGCCCCTCATACATCAAGGTGGCGACGCTAGGGTCTTCATTGATCAGCGCATAGTTAAAGCTTTTCGGGTCGCTGAGAGTAAAATCAACCAGTTGAGGCACTTGGGCTGCCGAGGTTCGATAGAGTCTAGGGTTACAAGAACTGAGGACGATCGCTACCCCAACTGCCAGCAGACCCAACAGCCAATAACGCCGAAAATCTTTTGAGAAAACCGTAGAAACCATAGGGCAGTGTGCAGAAAGTTCAGAAGTCGCAGCAGCCCTACTATACCGGAGGAAAACTGCATCCTTAATCCTTTCTACACCCTAGACAGATTTTATGGAGGACAAATTAATTTGACGTGTCAAGCTTATGGCGCATTGCGAAGCGAATTGAGCCGTTCTCTCAAGGCGAGTCGAATCAGCGATTTGACCAAAAAAGTTCCGCAAACGCCAGCGACAATAAAGCTGACGACCGCGCCCCCCTGATAAGCGCCCACTAGCAGCACAACCCCTGACAGAACAGAAAATCCTGTCAAACAGGCGTAAATTAAAGACTTCACCGCTAAGTGTAGGGTTTTGAGGTGGCGATCGCTCTCTGACTGGACTCGAATCTGCAATTCTCCCTGTTCAAGTCGCGCTTCGAGTCGCTGAATCGCCAGGGCTGCTGAGTTGGGTTTGCGAATCTGATAGGTCAGAAAACTTTGTGCTTGCCGTGCCAACTCACCCAAGCCACTGCCGTGATTTTTAGGTGCTGTGATCACCAGACTCTTCACAAACGGTTTTGCGGCAATCAGCAAGTTATATTGCGGATCTAAATCACGCGCTACTCCATCCAGGGTAGTCAACGCCTTGATGATAAACGTCATCTTGGCAGGAAGTCGGAAAGGCTGCTTCTCAAACAGCGTATACAACTCATTGCGTAAGCTGTTGAACGCTTCGACTTCGACGGGTTTGTCAGTGAAGCGATCGATTAAAAACCCCAGCACTCGCCGCACCGGAGTCATATCTGACATCGGCTCAATCAAACCCATATCGATCAGGGTGTGGATCACTTCGTCGGTATCTTTTTTGAGGACTGCGAAGAAGGTTTTTACCATCTGATCGCGGTTGATTGGCATGACTTCTGCCATCATGCCGAAGTCGTAGAAGATCAGTCGTCCATCAATCGTGACTGCCATATTGCCAGGATGGGGATCTGCCTGAAAGAAGCCATCTTGCAGCAACTGCTTAAGATAAGCGCAAATTCCTAGATGGTTGATGTCTTTTGGATCGATGCCGATCGCTTCTAAACTCTCACGATCGTTAACTTTGATTCCGGGCACATATTCCATTGTCAGCACGCGTTTTGTGGTGTAGCGCGGATAAATCTTGGGCACCACAATTCGCGGATGATCGGCAAAGTTATGACGGAAGCGATCGGCATTCATCGCTTCTTGAACGTAGTCAACTTCTTTATAGAGAATTTCAGCAAACTCTTGATAAATCGCCTCCAGATCGTATTGTCTCGCGATCGCAGAATAGCGAGTACTCAGCCGAACAACGCGATCAAGAACCTTCAGATCCAAGTCAAACAACTGGTCGAGTCCAGGACGCTGCACTTTAACGACGACTTCTTCGCCTGTGTGTAGCTTGGCGCGATGAACTTGCCCTAAACTTGCTGCGGCTAGAGGCACGCGATCGAACTCCCGATAAAGCGTGTGAAGGGGGCAATTTAGTTCAGATTCAATGATGGCGATCGCCTGGTCAGCGCTAAATTCTGGGACGCGATCTTGAAGCTGTGAGAGTGCTTTGACATATTCGATCGGCAGCAAATCTGCGCGAGTCGAGAGCGCCTGCCCAATCTTAATAAAAGTCGGGCCCAAATTGAGCAATGTGCCCACGAGCCACTGAGCGCGGCGATCGCGACGGGCTGAAGAACGCTCTGCAATGCGACTGTCCCACCACAGATAAAAGCCAAACTTAGCCGCCGACAGCGAAACATCCACTTGACGCGCTAGTGGAGAATCGGTTTGCTGTTGCCAGCGCAGAGGTTTGGGTGAGATGGTTTGTAACATAGCTTCAAGTTATTATACTCAGTCTTCCCGCCTGAATCTAGAAAGCTTCAATATCCTCGCTGACTACAAATTCCAAATGATTGAATCCGAACAGAAATTCTGATTAGAATTATGAATTTCAGAAGTTGCGTACGGGCATGGCACTGCCGTGCCCAGTGTCTTTGCAAGTAACCGACATGATTCAATTCACAATCTTTATTAAGCAATTTCAAGATTCTGCGGCAGCGTCACCGTAAAGCGAGTTTCGAGAGACTGAGTGGCATCGGTAGGCAAACTAGATGCTGCGATCGTGCCATTCAAGTGCTGCACTAAATTCTTCACGAGCGCGAGTCCTAATCCGGTTCCGGGCACCGCATTTTGGGTTACGCCCTGGCATCGGCGAAACTTCTCAAAAATGTAGGGCAGTTCTTCTTCTGAGATGCCATCCCCACCGTTGCAGATCGCGATCGCAATTTGCTGCCCGCTTTGCTGCGAGACCTTAACTGAAACAGTGCTGTTGGGATCTGAATATTTTCCGGCGTTGGTCAACAGCTCTAACAGAATGCGGTTTAGACTTGCCAGATCAGTATTGAGCGCGGGCGATCGCGGCGGTAGTTCAATTTCTAAAGTTAGCCCTTTTAGTGCCCAACGCTGATCAAAAGATTGACTTAGGTCTGTGATCACTTGTTTCAGATCAACTTTCTGAAGCTGAATCGCGACTTGCTTGCTCTCTAGCTCTTGCAGCGCCAGCAAATCGTTGATCAGGCTGGTTTCTTGAGCGCACTGCTGCTCCAAGATATTGAGATATTGCTCGCGACGATCGGGCGGCAAATCTGCCTCGCGCAACATCCGAATCGCCAGCATCATGCTAGTCAGCGGTGTTCGCAGTTCGTGGCTTAGGGTGCTGAGAAACTCATCCATGCGCTGATTCATTTCCCGCAGTTTTTCAATCTGTCTGCGGGTGATCTCATACAGCTTTGCCTGAAGTTCTAAGCTTTGTTGCAGTTGAGCCGTGCGCTCTTCGACCAGCGATTCGACTTGGCGCAGCGTCTCAGTTTGAATGATGGCAGAACTGATTTGAGCGCCTACCAATTCTGCAAACTCAATCTCGTTAGGTTGCCAGACGCGAGGTTGATCGTGCTGAAGAGTGATGAATCCTAAAAGTTTATTTTTGCTCTCTAGAGGCACCATCAAAAGCGACGGCATCCGTTCAGGTGCAAATAAAGGTGCGATTCCAGCGGCTTCTGTCGTGGCTGGAAAATCGTCTCGATCGCTTAGCGCAGTCGGCTCGGCATAACTGACAGCAGATTGGCACACGACACACTCTGACACCCAGAAAGACTGACTTAAAAGAGTCTCGCTGGTTAGACTAGAGCTTTGAGGTTGCGCGATCTCTGGTTGCCACTGGCATTCCACAGTCACTCTGGCTTTGGGAATGCCATCTAAAGAGCGCGAATTGTGTCGAGGATCCCAATATCTCAAGCGCAGCACCGATCCCTGAGCAATTTGAAGGGCTTGAGCCGTACCATCA
The DNA here is from genome assembly GCF_001895925.1 of Phormidesmis priestleyi ULC007. Lineage (GTDB taxonomy): Bacteria > Cyanobacteriota > Cyanobacteriia > Leptolyngbyales > Leptolyngbyaceae > Phormidesmis_A > Phormidesmis_A priestleyi_A. The sequence continues at coordinate 42,834 of NZ_MPPI01000029.1, forward strand.
ATTGCCAGCTTGAGAATTTGAGGCAAATCCACTGAGTTTTGGATAGCCATCGTCAACTCTTGAATCAATGATTGATATTGAGCCTGCTTGAGAACTTGTTGCTGGAGCAGAATTTGAGAAACGGTAACAGCGACTTGATCAGAAATCGTGGCTAGAGTTGTCGCTTCTAACTTCGTCCAAGAATGGGAATGGGATCGCATGAGACTAATCGCTCCGTTGACTTGACCTTGAAATCGAGTGACATTCGACAAAACAGATCCGATCGAACACGATCGCCACTCAGGAATCAGATCACGGGTCTGTAATTCTGAAATAATTAGGCTGCCTGCGTCTAACGTTGCCGCTTCAAGGGTTGAATAAGTTGCCAAAATTCCAGCTTGCTGATTGGCAGTCAAATCGTCGCCAAACCAACTAGCGACGTGGTGTTGAGTCGAGTGCCGGGTGCAGATCGAAATCACACAGCCGTCTGCTCTAAATTCTTCTCCTAAAATTGCAGCAAGCTTAGACAAAATAACCTCTGGTTGAGCATTTGCAACCACTACCTGAGTCATCTTGTGCCACAGGAGCGCTTCTGAGATCTGCTGAGTGGGTTGGGTAGGACTTTGATCCACGAAAGCACTTTCACCTGAACGGTTAGAGAGTGAAAATTTGCACTTGGATGTGACGGGAAGGCACTCTTCTCTAGGATCGGCAGAGTTGATGGCTCGCCCAGCTAATTCTTGCGGCTTTGTGTGAACCCGCGAAACTCTTGCTTGCATCCTGCGATCGTGCCCATAATTGCTTAACTTAGGCGGGGTTTGTTCTTGCTAGCTATTGGCTCGACAATCATCGTCAGCTATCAGGTTAACGTGCTGAAAATCATCCAGTATCCGTAATTCCCTCACGATCTCTCTGTACTATTCTCAAAATCTCCAGAGTTGCACTGAGGATGTGAAGCAGACACAGCGAGAGACTCGTCTAACCTTAAGACTGAAACTGTTCTCTCTTTTTAGGGTTGACATAGTACACTTGAACGGACAGTTAGACGATCGCACACTCTTATCTAAAGCGGTTGACTCGTAAGCATGACCCTAAATCAAGCATCTCCTCTTTCTCTCAAAGTGATTGGCACGGTCAAAGGGCCGGGCGAAAATGGCAATCAATATGTATTCATTACCTCTGATAATCGCTCGGTCAAAATTGGAGAGTATGTCTACTATGAAGTTCGAGAGAATGATGATGCGTTCAAGATTTTAGGAAAGATTTCGGCGCGGCGGCTGATTGATCATTTGCCCGATCGCATTTTTGCCGATACGGAAATCAGTCCCGAAGCGATCGCGGCTCTCGTAGGTTTCACTTACGCCAATCCTGAAATTTACGAAGTCAGCGTCGATGTGATTGGTTATTTTGATCCCTCTTTAGGATTCATGAATCCCCGTAAAAGTCCCAATCCAGGTGCAAAAGTCTGTCTGGCTGATGATCAGATGTTGCGACAGATTCTCAATCGCAAACAGCCGCAAGAAATGGGATCGGCGCACATTGGCTCACTGCTGCTAAGAGAACCGGGCGCTGTGCCGATCGCGCTAGATGTCAAAGAACTGGTCAGCACCCACATGGCAATTTTGGCAGGCACGGGATCGGGAAAATCCTATACAGCAGGCGTTTTGGTCGAAGAGTTGCTACTACCCTACAATCGGGCAGCAGTGCTGATTCTCGACCCGCACGGGGAATATGGGACGCTCACAGAAATGCGGGGTCATCCAGACTTTCAAGATCCCGATGGCTATTCGCCCAAAGTGAAGGTTTTAAAGCCGGAAGATATTCGGATTCGGGTGTCTTCGCTGGATTATTCTGACATTTTGACGCTGCTGCCAGAGATGAGCGATCGTCAACAGTCTATTCTCAACAAAGCCTATCGATTGCTGCAAAAGCACAAAAAAGGCGAATATCGGTGGGGCATTCAAGATTTGATTGCGGCAGTGCGAGAAGCCGATGTTCAAGAAGACGACGAAGGCAATCTCAAACAGGGATCGTCCGCTCCAGCGCTAGAGTGGAAATTAGAGCGACTGGAGCGATCGGACTACTTTCACACCTTTGAACACACGGTCAGCCCTAAAGACTTATTTGAGCCGGGGCAAGTTACGGTGCTGCAAATGAATGAAATTAGTCAAGACGAGCAGCAGGTGATCTGCGCGGCGGTGCTGCGGCAATCAAACCAGGCGCGGATGAATACTCATCGAGGAATCACCGAAAGCAGCGACGAAAATTATCTGCCTTACCCTGTGTTTATTCTGATCGAGGAGGCGCATCGTTTTGCCCCTGCCCATGAGCCATCTCGCTGCAAAGCAGTGCTGAGAACGATCCTGAGTGAAGGACGAAAGTTTGGGGTCGGCATCGGGTTGATTACCCAGCGTCCGGGCAAGATTGACTCAGATGTGCTGTCTCAATGTATGAGTCAATTCATCATGCGAATTGTTAATCCGGTCGATCAGGAAAGCCTTAAGCACGGAGTCGAAGCGGCAGGTCGAGATCTTCTCAAAGAGTTACCTGCGCTGACTAAAGGACAAGTGATTATATCTGGGGCGTGTGTGAATACTCCAGTGCTGTGCAAAGTGCGTCAACGCCTCACTAAACATGGTGGAGAAACGCTGAATGCTCCCGAAGAGTGGTTAAAGCACTTTCAGACGCATCGAGTGCAAGAGCGAACGATCGAGCAAGCCCCCCTTGCAATTCCCAAAAGAGCGCAAACGGTGCGAGGCAGAAGCATCGATTAGAGGGTTGCAGCCGTTACTTGATTTTTTGCAAAGCTGATTCTTGATATCTGCGGTAGAGGGCTGTGCGATCGAGCGCGATCGCATACCGTTTGTCACTGGCAGGCACTGACCCCATCAGCTTGGAGGCTTTGCCCCACGTATCGGCTAAGTTTTGCCACTGTTCAGGAGTTTGCGCTGTTTTGCCAATTTCAGAGGCTCTTTCTGCTAAACGAACCGCCGTCGCAAAATTGTCTTGATCGAGATTGATTCCACTTGCCGATTGAATGGAAGTTGAATTTTTTGGAGGAGCAGTGGACGATCGCCCCTCTTGCCACATGTAAACTCCCCAACCTGCTAATAGCAAACCTGCGCTCACCGCTAACCCGCCAACGATGCCTTTTTTAAATTGGTTTTGTTCACGAATCAGGTGAGGCGATCTCGTTTGAGGGCGATCGAAGCTCTCAATGCGATCGTCTCGCCAATCGGTTAGAAGTCGCTTGAGAGGATTTTTGCGCTTCAGGACAATTTCTTTTGACCAGAGCACTTGCCCATCGGGGTCACGATTAATTTCTTCGAGCCACAGCAACTGTTGTTCACGAACGATGCGGCTGTTGATATTGACGCGACGAACGCTGCGAGGCTCGATCGCTTCTAAAATTTTTTGCACGCGATCGATGAGCATCGTTTGCTCTAGTTGCTCCTTGGTTGAAGCTTCGCAGAGCAGTTGCAAAATGCCGTTGGCAAAGATGGCGCGCGTTCTGACCCCAGAGTCAGCGAGTTTGTCGTTCAGCACTTGAATAATGGCTGCGACGCTTCCCTGGTGGGCCTGTCGAAAGATATCGTTAACCGAATCTGCTGTCATGCTCATCAGTTTGGTGCGGAATGAACCCTGATCGACTTTATTAAGAAATCATGATAACAGGAGATCTGTAGATGGGTAGATGAAAGATGAATTCCTTACCGAGCATTTACTTAGCTTAGGTGACGAGAATCGTTGAAGCGGCGTATTTGCCAAAGATCCGTGTTAAAACGATTTTGACTGGTTTGGTGCCAGCGCGATCGGTCAATCCAAAATTCAAATAATGCGGTGTTGCCCGCTCTGACTCGCCACGAGCGATCGCTGCCCAACAATTCAGCGATCAAGTGCTGCAAGATCCAACTATGGCTGACGACCCATAACCGATCGCCGTCAGTGTGACGTTCAATGAGGTGCGTGATAAATTGACGAGCGCGAGTGCGGGCATCGTGCAGCGACTCGGCTTCTGGAATTTGAATCCAGTCGGGTGAGGCTTCTAGGCGGCGGCAAAGTTCTGGGTAGCGAGTTCGAGCTTCAGACCAGGTTAGCCCTTTGAGAATTCCGTTCTGAAATTCTTTGAGTTCGTTGGCGTATCGGATAGCGATCGCGGGGCGTTTCTCCTCGATTTCTGCTGACGAAGACTCAGCCGACGGATCGATCAAATCGCTCACCGTTGCCGGAAGCGGGGCTAATTGAAAGGAGGATAATAAGATCTCGGTCGTTTGAGCGGCTCGTTTCAGCGGACTGCTGTAAACGTGGGACGGATGCCAGGATTCTGCCAAAAGATATTGCGCTAGTTTTTCTGCCTGCATTCTGCCCGTGCTAGAAAGTTCAAAGTCTCCGTGTCCTTGCATCCGTTTTTGCTGGTTGCCAGTCGATTGAGCGTGACGGATGAACAAGAGTTTGAGAACTTTGGACATGGTGTTAGAAGAGTGAATGAGTCGTCAGACATTGACACCGTTCAATTTATAGCATTGAGAACTTTCTATAGAGCGGTTGCCAATGGTCGATCGTGTTTGGTGCTAAAGTCCGATTACAATTGCAATAGCAGGCTTTGTACACCCAGTTCAGCAGAATAATTTTATGACCTTAGTGAAATCCACCACCCGCCATATTCGTATTTTTACTGCTGAAGTTGAACATAACGAGTTGGTTCCCAGTGACAACGTTTTGACGCTGGATGTTGACCCCGATAATGAACTCAACTGGAATGACGATGCGTTGCAGAAGATCTACCGCAAATTTGACGATCTGGTCGAGGCTTACAGTGGGGCTGACTTGACTGACTATAACTTGCGTCGCATCGGGTCAGATCTAGAACACTTGGTACGATCGCTCCTCAACAAAGGCGAGATTTCCTATAATCTCAACAGCCGTGTCCTAAATTACAGTCTTGGCTTGCCTCAAGTAAAGCCTGAAGACTCTGCCCCCGCAAAATAAATTTAAATCTGCATCATTCCCGAATATTCAGTCAGCAACTCGTCGTAGGTGAGACTGTCGCCCTTGTCTTGCGGACTCCAGAGCAGTTCAAAAACCATGAGGTAGTCTGGGTTGATTGAGGCAAGTTTCTCTAGCGCCGCTTTGAGTGCCTCCGTCGTCCGCACTTCACTCAATAGAGGCTTGTCGTCAGCCGTCCCGACAATCAGTGTCACCACAATATAAGAAGCGGGGTCTTCTTCAGGATCAGGCGTAAACGTCTTGGTGTTGACCCTGCCGCCGACATTGGTTAGGGTTTCGACGCTAAAATTGCTGCGCTCGGCGATCGAGTTCTGACTAAACAAAGTCTCTGCCTCTTCGCGAGTTTTCACCGTTTGAGAACTGGCTAACACGTGACTCCAGTTTTCTGGCATTCTCAGCAGCGCTAGAACGACTTCCTGTAATTCTTGCTGAAGTCCTTGAGAAGTTTCAGTGTCGGCATTCTGGACAATTTCGGATAGCTGCGATTGAATGGCGCGACCTTCTGCCAAAAGTGCTACCTGTAGCTTAGTAACCGTTACCTTATCGTTATCGAGTTCTGAAGTGGAGCCGATTCCTTTTCTCGCTGAGAGCAGCAGCCAAACCACCAGCCCACCCCCGCCTAGAACCAGCAACATCACCAAAAGCAGCCCAAACCCGCCGATCGCACTAGAGCCATAGCCGTAGGAGGAACCCCCATAAGGGATAAACACGGCACCGCCCCCACTGTTATAGCCTCCAGAGGAGTTGTTGCGACTCGACCCGCTCGATCGAGAGGGCGAACTCCGAAATGATCCGCCACTGCTGCGTCCGCCACTGCTTTTAGCGTAAGCAGCGTTACCTAAATCCAATTTTTTGCCTTGAAGAGTGGCGATCGGCAAGCTGACTGAACTGAGGAGACCACAACTCATTACGGTGGCACAAAAAAGCTTAAAGGTTCTGGTTGGCATAATGTCCATTTATTAAGTTAACTTGCATCTGCTCCCTGGTTTTCTTCTTCCAGCCAACGCTGATAGAGATCGGGGCGACGAATTCGGGTTCTTTCGATCTGCTGCTCTTTGCGCCAGCGATCGATTTCTGCATGGTTCCCTGATCGCAACACCTTCGGCACCTCCCATTCCCTAAACACAAAAGGACGGGTGTATTGAGGGTAATCGAGCAATCCTGCCTCGAAGCTTTCTGCTTTGAGAGACTCTTCTTTGCCAATTGTGCCCGGAAGCAGCCGAATCGTCCCATTTAACAATGCTAACGCTGGAATTTCTCCACAGGTGAGCACAAAATCGCCGAGAGACACTTCCCGATCGACGAGATTAAGCACCCGCTCATCAACGCCCTCGTAATGTCCGCAAAGGATGACAATCTGATCGTAATTGACTGCTAGTTCTTTGAGTAGCGATTGATTCATGGGTTTGCCTTGAGGAGTCATAAAAATCACCTGTCGCCGGGGCAACATCGGCAATGATTCTATGGCAGCAAAAACGGGTTCTGGCTTAATCAACATCCCAACCCCGCCGCCATATGGCTCATCATCGACGCGACGGTGCTTGTCAAGGGCAAACTCACGCGGATTGATCAGATTGACGATCGCGATTTCTTTAGCGAGGGCTTTTCCGAGCAATCCAGAACTGAGTGGGGAGGCGAAGAAGTCAGGGAATAAGGTTACGATGTCAAAGCGCATAAATAAAGGCAATAGGATAAGGGAAATTGCCAGGTCAACCTGTCACAGGGAATTTACACAAAAAAATCTTTCAATTACTTAACTTATGGTTAATAATCTGGCATGATCTGGATTAAGGAAAATTTAATATTTCGTCTTCAGCGATCGCTTCATTTAGTCTATAAGATCCTCTAAAAACCAGCCTTTCAATTGTCCTCCATTGATGTGTTTCACGTCGCAGAGACACCCATGATAGAGTTAGCGTTGCAATCCCTGATGTTGAAGATGCCTCAGCCCACAAATACCGCCATTATGGTCATTGGGGGAGCGGAAGACAAAGTACACGGACGCGACATCCTCCGAAGCTTTTTTGTAAGGGCTGGCGGCGAAGATGCTCGCATCGCCATTTTTCCTTGTGCGTCTCGTGAGCCAGTGGTGATCGGAGAGCGCTATCACACGATTTTTACTGAGATGGGCGCGAAGGCGATCGAGGTTCTCAATATCTGCGATCGCGCTCAGTGCAATGATCCAATTTTGCAGGAATATGTCCGCAATTGCACGGGGATCTTTATGACGGGCGGCGACCAGCTACGGCTCTGCGCGATGCTGTCAGACACGCCCATTATGGAGATTGTGCGTACCCGCGCTCAGTCTGGCTCAGTTACTCTAGCTGGAACCAGTGCTGGGGCTGCTGTCATGGGTCATCATATGATCGCAGGAGGCGGCAGCGGTGAATCTCCAAATTCTTCTCTGGTAGACATGACGTTAGGGCTGGGCATTATTCCAGAGGTGATTGTAGACCAACACTTTCACAATCGAAATCGGATGGCTCGTCTGATGAGCGCTGTCTCTGCCCACCCCGATCTGTTAGGAATTGGCATTGACGAAGACACCTGCGCCCTATTTGAGGGAGACGGCACTCTACAAGTTTTAGGCAAAGGCACGGTCACGATCATTGATCCCGGTGAGATGACCTACACCAACCGCGCCGAAGTAGGATTAGCTGACCCGTTGTGTATCTGCAACTTAAGAGTTCATATCTTGAGTCAAGGATGCCGTTACGATTTAAATAAGAGGCTATCTGCAAGTTGTCCGCAATAACAACCACGAGATTGTGAGGTTAAAGACCAAGAACTGTAGGTAGTGCAATTTATTCGTTTTTTATTCCTAGCGTTTCACGCACATTCTGGTAGATTTGCGAGTTAACCTTATAGATTCATGCACCTGTTGTGGTAAGTTTCCTGTAGAGTAGATTTACAATTTTTAATTAAGTTTCATCACAGCTTATTCGCTTTTCCTTCCCTAATATTTGAATAAGTGTTTGCACCATCTCTTACCAGTTAACCTACTCAGAGATGCTTCTTAATGTCAACTGTTTGCGGTGAACAGTTCGGGCGTTTCAGGCGTTTGAAACTGAGTTGTGGCTTCTCTGAGGCGACTCTCCACCCGGTTCAGTTTAGATAGCTGCTTTGTCATTGTCTGCACGATCGCAGTTAGCCTTTCATCTCTTAACCTAGCCTTATGAAAATACTCAAGATCCAGACGTTACGCGGCCCTAATTATTGGAGCATTCGACGACACAAACTCGTGATCATGCGCCTTGATTTGGAAGACTTAGCAGAATCGCCCTCCAGTGAAATTCCTGGCTTTTATGAGGGTTTGATTTCGACGCTTCCGAGCTTAGTTGAGCATTTTTGCTCTCCTGGCTGCCGAGGTGGCTTTCTGAGCCGAGTTTTAGAAGGCACCATGATGGGGCACATCATTGAGCACGTAGCGCTGGAACTTCAAGAATTGGCAGGGATGCCCGTAGGGTTTGGACGCACCCGCGAGACCGCAACCCCTGGCACCTATCAAGTCGTGATTGAATATGAAAATGAGCAAGCAGGGCGCTATGCGGCTCGTGCGGCCGTTCGACTCTGCGAGAGTGTAATCGCAACCGGAACGTATCCGGCAGATGAGTTGCAGCAAGACTTGAAAGATTTGCGCGAATTTGCAGCAGATGCAGCTCTAGGCCCAAGTACTGAGACTTTGGTGAAAGAAGCTGAAGCTCGTGGAATTCCTTGGATGGAGTTGGGTGTTCGTGCCATGATTCAGCTTGGGTATGGGGTGCATCAAAAGAAACTTCAGGCAACGTTGAGCGATCGTACCAGCGTTCTCGGTGTGGAACTGGCTAGCGATAAAGAAGGCACGAAGCAAATTCTGCGATCGGCAGGCATTCCGGTGCCTCGTGGGACGGTAATCAACTATTTGAATGAGTTGCAGGACGCGATCGACGATTTGGGCGGCTACCCGATCGTGATCAAACCTTTGAACGGCAATCACGGACGCGGGATCACGATCAACATCACTGAATGGGAACAGGCAGAAGCTGCTTACGACGTGGCAAAGGAAGTGTCTAAAGCAGTCATCGTCGAGCGGTTTTATGAGGGCAGCGATCACCGCGTTCTCGTGATCAATGGCAAAGTCGTTGCGGTCGCGGAGCGAATTCCGGCCCATGTGATTGGGGATGGCAAATCGACGATTAGTGACCTGATCGAAGAAACCAATCGCGACTCGCGGCGAGGTGACGGACACGACAACGTTCTGACCAAAATTGAGGTCGATCGCACGACTTGGCAACTCTTAGATCAAAAAGGCTATAACCTCGACACCGTTCTGGCTGAACATGAAGTTTGCTATCTGCGAGCCACTGCAAATTTGAGTACCGGGGGAATCGCGGTCGATCGCACCGATGATATTCACCCTGAAACTGTTTGGCTCGCGCAACGAGTCGTCAAAATCATCGGTCTAGACATTGCCGGAATTGATATTGTCACCTCTGATATCTCAAAGACTTTACGAGAGATGGATGGAGTGATCGTTGAAGTAAATGCTGCTCCTGGGTTTAGGATGCACATTTGCCCTAGTGAGGGCATTCCTCGCAACGTCGCGGAGCCTGTGGTCAATATGCTGTTTCCGCCAGGGTCGCCTAGTCGAGTGCCGATCGTGGCAGTCACTGGCACTAACGGCAAAACCACGACGACCCGTCTGATTGCTCACATCTTCAGACAAACTCAGCAAGTCGTTGGCTACACGACCACCGACGGCACCTATATTGGTGATTATCTGGTCGAGCCAGGTGACAACACAGGGCCGCAGAGTGCCCAACTGATTTTGCAAGATCCGACCGTGGAGGTCGCGATTTTAGAGAGTGCGCGCGGTGGAATTTTGCGATCGGGGTTAGCCTTTAGTGCCTGTGATGTGGGCGTAGTGCTAAACGTCGCCGCCGATCACTTAGGGCTAGGAGACATTAACACGATCGATGACATGGCGCGGGTCAAAAGCGTGGTGGCAGAGGCAGCGATGCCCAACGGCTATGCTGTGCTTAATGCCGATGATTCTCTGGTTTCGGCGATGGCAAATCGGGCATCGGCACAAATTGCCTATTTTTCCATGAATCCCGATAACCCCTTGATTCGATCGCACACTCAGCGCGGCGGACTCGCTGCTGTTTATGAGAATGGCTATCTGTCGATTCTCAAAGGCGACTGGACGCTGAGAATTGAGCAAGCGGTCAACGTGCCATTGACCTTGGGCGGACGGGCACCCTTTATGATTGCCAATGCGTTAGCGGCGAGTTTGGCGGCCTTTGCTCAAGGCGTTCGGATTGAAGATATTCGTGCCGCATTGGTGACTTTTCAGGCATCAACCGAGCAGACTCCCGGACGAATGAACCTGTTTAATTTGGGCACGTTCCACGCTCTGATTGATTATGCTCACAACCCCCACAGCTACGAAGCACTAGGCGGCTTTGTGAAAAATTGGACAACCGGAGAGCGGATTGGCGTAATTGGCGGGCCGGGCGATCGTCGCGATGAAGACTTTGTTTCTCTCGGCACCCTGTCAGCTCAGATCTTCGATCGCATCATTGTCAAAGAAGACGATGACACGCGAGGGCGCGATCGCGGCGAGGTGGCAAAGTGGATTCATCAGAGCATTGAGCAAACCCGACCTGACGTTCACTGTGAGATGATTTTTGACGAGACAACCGCAATTCAAGCAGCGCTCGATTCGGCAACTCCCGGCAGTCTGGTGGTGATTTTGCCTGAGAGTGTTAACCGAGCAATTCAGCTAATTGAGGCGCGGAATCCCGTGCAGGTGGTCACGCCTACAGCAGCCCAGCCAACCCCTGATTCAAACGGGTATGTGTCATTAACAGAAGAAAAAGCGATCGTCTCTAGCGGGTTGAGCGGCTAATCTGTCGTCAATCTTGTAACAGATGGTTGATTTGTGAAGCAGGGGCATGACTATGCCCCTGCTTTGGTGTATTAATTGCTGATCAGTTAGCCGTCGTAGTCGTGATCTGGCTTGTCTGTTTCTTCTTCTTTGCTGATGCCTTCTTTAAAGCTTCGCAACGTCTTACCAAAAGTGCTGCCGAGTTCAGGGATCTTTTTAGGCCCAAAAATCAGAATTGCAACGACGCAAACAATGACCACCTCTGGCCAGCCCAGATTAAACATATAATCTCCTGTTAATCGCCTCTCCTCACTATAGAAGACATAGAAGCTGCATTTACGAATTTGGCTTGTAATACCCATTTCAAAAACAATTGCGATTGATCGAACGATCGCGAGAGGGCATGGCATACCCCTACTGCGGATCTGTCGCTTAGATCAAATCAGTATGAAAAACTCGATGCGTTTATCAGATGGCATGAGAGCTTTTATCAACGGCTTTGGGCAACCTACAGGCAGAATGTTCCAGAGTTACCCTGGTCAGCATCTAGGAAACCTGGGAGCGCAGTTGTTTAGTCATAAAGCTTGAGGCATTGAAATGGCTTTCAGGGTGAATCAGATTTTGAAGTCTCCGCTAGGGTTGGGGGCATTTGTTACGGCAATAATGATCGTGGTGGGAACTGGGTATGTTTCTTTGAAGCCTCAGCCGAACTCGTCAATGGCTTCTCAACCTCTGTCTGAAACGGTGCAATTATCTTCCGATTCGCTGGAGGCGTTTAAGGGATGTTTGACGATCGTCAGCGATCCACAGCCTCCCTTAAATGTTCGGGCGGCTCCGACCGATCGCTTTAACAACATTGTGGGTGGTATTCAAGATGGAGACTCAATAACGGTGATTGGCAAACAGCGAGGATGGCTGCAAATTAGTGCGCCTGTGCCGGGTTGGGTAGATAAAGCGTTAACCAAAACAATTTGTGATCAAGCCGAGCAAGCCGAACTTGCAAAATCTTCTGCCATGAAGACAGATGTGGGAAATCGGGTGTTAGCGGAAGCGATCGAAGAGTATCAGTCAGGCGATTTGAATTCGGCAATTAAGCTGATTAAAACGATTCCAGAAGACAGTTCTGTTTATGCTCAAGCTCAAGTTTCTCTCAAAACAATGCCCAATCAATGGAGACGAGCTAAGAGTTTGTATGGCACCGCTCAAACTGCTTTAAAGGAAAACAGAGCGGCAGATGTGCTGAAGCTTGTGGAGGAAATTCCAGATATCCGATATTGGAGAGAGAAATTTACCCCACTGGTGAAGCAAGCGATTTATTATCAGCATTATGGTAATGCTGCGCCTCAAAGTCACCCCAAATAGTCGTTTAGAATTCCGATTTTTACTGAGTTCTCGATGAAGTTAACTACGATCGCTAATATTCTCAATTCATGGACACTAAAGCTATTTTGATCGCGGCAGGTTTGACGGGTGTTGCGGCTGTGGCAGGCGTGACATCTGCCGTGATGCAATCTCAAAATCCCCAACCGCTTCCGACAGTGGCACCAACTACGATCGTTTCTCCGACCCTCAAACCGACTGATAAACCCGGTGCGGTTCCGGCGGCAAAGCAGTCTGCGGAGGGAGCCGCACCTCAAGCTCCTGTTACCGCTCCGATCGAGCCAACTGAGCCGCTGCCTTCAAAGCCTCAAGCGCCAGAAGCGGCTTCTAGAAAGGTAGAAACCTGTAAAATCACGATGGCAAAAGTGGCGGATGCTAATCCACCTTTGAATGTGCGATCGAACCCTACGATCGCCCCTGACAACGTGGTTGGAAAACTCAAAAATGGCACGTTTGTCACGGTTACTAATGAGTTAGATGGCTGGTTTGCGATCGCAACTCCAGTTAAAGGATGGATTGCTCAAAATCAGACCGAAAGTGATTGTAACGAGAAAACCGAGCGCGTGAGTTTTGGGGCGGGAGGCGATTCGGTGACGATCGCAGAGCGATTTGTGGGCACTGGCTCACACCGATATCGCTTTAACTTGGGCAAAGGTCAGACGTTGAGTGTGAGAAGCGATCGCGGCCCACTGCCGATGATTTTGGCTCCTAATGGCAAAGAATTGAGAGGGTTGGACGATCGCCAAAAATCCTGGACAGGAGAACTCGCGATGACAGGTGACTACACGCTAGAACTCGATTCCAACTACAAGGGATACAAATATTCGTTTTCCGTTCAGGTGAAATGATACTTGTGTTCTCTAACACCTTTTACGTGGACAATTAGCTCTTTCGGTTTTACGAGGTGGAGTGTTTCGGGATTGTCTGATTCATATTTTGACTAACGATGTCGATAACTATTCATGGGCAATACAAATATTCGCTCCGCAGAGCAATTTAATGATTAGGAGGTTGCAATTGTATCGGCAAGTGCCTCAGAACGTTCCAGTTGAGCGATGCTATAAACTTTGCTATAGCATCGACTAAGTAGGCCAGTCTGCCCCAACTGGTTGAGTTGCTGAAATGTCACCGATTTTTTCGCCTTATCCTTTTTCGTTTTGGTCTTCTGTAGTATGCATTCACCCATTTCCCGCTCCTACCATTGGGATAACCACTGACGTATTCATACTCACCTTGGTTGGAGATTCCTTGATATTCTTCTACTGAAATATTCTCTTTAGTCGCAACTGGTTTAACAGGCGGGTGTGGTGTCGTACGGGTAGAATTTTGGGACTTGACCCTATCAACCTCGGATAAATCTTCTAGTTGTTTTTTTAAGTTATCTATCTCAATTTGCTTCTGTTGATACTGCTGCTCCAGTTTTTGGTACTGTCGTTGCAGATCTTCTTTTTGAAAGTTTAATTGAGATTTCTCATTCAGTAGATCTGTAATTCTAGATTCTTTTCTTTGATCAATCTCTTTTGAACTCTGAATATCTGCTTGCAGATCAGATATAGAATTTTGTAATATTTCTATCTGACTCTGTTTTCCTTGAGCTAGTTCTATTAACTCTTGAGCATCCTTCCGTAAGGTAGCTATATCAGCATCACGATTAGATATAGCTCGATGCAGATCAGAGATATCACGGGTAAGGCTAGAGATCTCCTGTACACGCCTGTTTATCTCGGTTGCACCCTCTTGTCTGGCTCTAAGTAGACGATTGAACTGCTCAGATAAAAGCTTGATTCGAGACTGTAGCTCATTGACGAGTGATTGATAGTCGCTATTAATTTCAGAATCAGCAGAGAAGATTAGTCGTGCTGATATGACCTTCATTAACTCATCAATTTTGTAAGCAAGACGAAGACGGTAAGGACTGATTTGATTGGAGCTTTGTGCTATCTCGGCAGCTAATTTGCTAATTACCTCTGAAAGAATAGCTTGCGAGGGTTGTCTGCTACTCGCAAAGAGAACTAGATTAGTCACAATTTTCTCAAGCTGTTCGTAGTCCTTCTCAGCTTGACTAGCCAAAAAATCGCGAACAGAATCCTGTATTCCCGCTAAAACACGATAACTTTGAGGTCTGCGAGGCTCTAGTTCTTGTAAAATTTCGCTTCTTTTATACTCTAATCGGCTAAGAGCTGGACTTTTTTGAAGGATTGAAACTTCCAACTCATCAGGCTTTTTAGCTTGTCGTGTTTGTCAATAGGAGCCGTCTCTATCACCGTTGAAATT
>NZ_MPPI01000031.1 GCF_001895925.1 Phormidesmis priestleyi ULC007
CTTCCTCTGCCGTTAAAAACACTCTCAAACGTGCACCCATATTGCTTTTAACCTGATTCTGCTAAAACGCTTAACTTTCCTTTATGTAGCTTACTCTTTCCACACCCACCTACTTAAACACTAACTAGCCCTGATTAGACGGTTGAGGATACCCGCACTGCTTGCAATAAGGTAAATTTTTGTAAGTCGATTCATGACAGTTTGGACACTCGGCATATTGAAAATAACCGCAGTGTGGACAGTGAGAATCATGGTGGCGAATTTTTCTCGCGCATTGCAGGCATTCTGATTTTTGAACTCTATTTGCTGCTTGAATCTTAGGATTAAATGCGAACTTTTGAAAAAATTTGATGATCCCAAAACCGACGAGTGGAATCAGCAGAATATAGACGTAATTGATCAGGAACAGCAGCCCACCAAACAAGGTGCTGATAATGCTGACAAAAAATTCAAACAGTGCCCCAACTTGCAGGAATTCAAAAACTTTGAAAATCAGGGGAATAAAGAAGATCACCAGCAAGTGCCAGCTAATCAGCGAGATCAGTCCATAGCCTTTGCGTTGAGCAAATTTATAGACTGATAAGGCAACGAAAATCAGCGGCAACAGAAAGAGAGCCTGAAAAGCAAGCTGAATACTGGGATACCAAAAAGAGGCTTGCTTATAGCCTTTTTCGACTTTTTCAAAGCTGTTTTTGTCGTTCAGAAATGCGATAAAACTAGCACTTTCTGGCTTGGCAATCAGTTGATTTTTAAGATCAGAAATCTCTGTTTTCAGCGTAGAAATCGTGCGATTGTTTTGATCTAGCTCTTGCTTTGCTTTTTCAGCACCGACTGCGTTAATCGATTGCTCACGACCCTGACCTGCAATTTTTTCTAACAGCGTTGAGTCATATTGTTCGCGAATTTTGCGATTAGATTGCTCGATCGTGCTAACTCTATTTTGCTTCTGGTCAATGAGTCCTACGATCTTTTGATTTTCGGGGGTTTTAATCTTGTCTTTATAGTCTGCAAACTTCAGGCAAGTTTCAGAAACTTCGCCTAGATGTCCTGTTGCAGCTTGCTGATAGGTTTGCCGAAAACTAGGTGATCCAGGGTATGAAGACGTAAACGTGTTACGAATTGTCTCGTAGTTTTTATTTTGATTGGTTTGAGTTTGATGAGTTTGCCAATCTGAATAACAGGGATAAGCTTGTGATGGCGAAATGTGCCATCCACTAATGTCATTGAGTCCTGAAAAGACATTAAATAAGATAAAAAGATCAATCAAAATAAGCACAATTAAGCTCACTTTGTTGAGCGGCTCATTATTAAGGGTGCTTGCTCGATTAAAAAACCGATTGACAATACGACGAATTCTAGAAAACATGGCGGGTTATAAAAGGGCGAAGAGAAAGAAGCAATGATGCTCAGATTAAAGGACTTGTCACTTCTTAATAGGCCGTCAGTTCGACGAGTTTTTTCGCTGCGTTGTCAGCGGCTTCTGTCCCCTAAATCCCCCATTCTGGGGGACTTTGAACCGGAAATTTTGGCTTGAAGTCCCCCAAACTTGGGGGATTTAGGGGGCACGACAAACTGTAACGAAGCCGTCGAATTCACGTTAATAGGACTTACGCAAACCTCCGAGGTTTTAACCAAGAATCAAGCATCGTGACCGACAGAGTGGCTTAAACCTCCGAGGTTTTGGTGAATGCGTAAGTCCTGCTTAATTAATTAAGATGTAAGAACTAGTAACAAAGTACATCCTAAACCCAGACAGTTAAGACTTCTGATTTAGCTTTATTTAAGCAACTCTCAACCGATTTAAGAAAACCCCTGTGCCCATTTCTGCATTGTCTCTAGCCCAGACGGCGACGTGAGATTATAGTGAAGCGGGGTAATCGTAATGTAGTGGTCTCGATTTGCCTGCACATCAGTCGGAACCCGATCTGGCACATGCGGATCTTCCACGTCTTCAAGCAGTTCTCCTGCCAGCCAATAATAGGTTTTGCCTCTAGGATCAGCCCGCTTTTCAAACACATCGATATAGCGACGAACGCCTTGACGAGTGACGATCGCGCCCTTAATTTCAGAGGGTGCGATCGCCGGGACATTCACATTCAGCAACGTCAACTCTGGCAAAGGCTTCTCTTTTAACTGTTGAACTAAAGAACAGGCAAAGTCAGCCGCTGGTTGAAACTCGTCAGATTTAGAACTCGTCAAACTAAACGCAACACTGGGAAATCCTTCGATCACGCCTTCCATCGCGGCTGAAACAGTGCCCGAATAAAGCACATCGGTGCCCAGATTTGCGCCATGATTAATGCCAGACAGCACAAAATCAGGTGGGCTATCCAATAACGCCCAGAGTGCCAGCTTTACACAGTCTGACGGTGTGCCCGAACAGGCCCAGGCTTTGATGGACGGGTGGAAAATCGACTCTATAATGTCGGCTCGAATCGGTTGATGAAGGGTGAGTCCGTGCCCGGTGGCAGAGCGCTCACGATCGGGGCAGACCACCGTCACATCGTGCCCCGCTTTTGCCAGGGTGTTTGCCAAAGTCCGAATGCCCAAGGCATAAACACCATCGTCGTTGCTGATCAGGAGTTTCATCGAATCAACTAAACTAGTAAAACAAATCGACTTTACGCGCTATTGCGTCCAGCACCTCTATCCATTCTTAGTATGACTGCTCAGACAATCGAACTTGAATCCCAATTAGATGCAATCCGGCAAGAAGCCCAAGCCGCGATCGCGGACACCGAGACGCTTGACCAACTAGAGCAACTGCGCGTCAAATATCTCGGCAAGAAAGGGCCGATTCCGCAAGTGCTGGGCGGCATGGGCAAACTTGACCCAGCCGATCGTCCGCGCATTGGGGCCCGTGCCAATGAGGTCAAAGAAGCCATTCAGGGAGATCTCGATCGTAAGCGCACTGCCTTGCAATCTGCCCAGATTCAAGCGCGATTAGAGTCAGAAGCGATCGACGTAACCATGCCCGGAGTCTTCCGTCCTCAAGGTCGAGTGCATCCGCTCAATGGCACGATCGATCAGGTGCTCGATATCTTCGTCGGTATGGGTTACACCGTCGCCGAAGGCCCTGAAATGGAGACTGATTACTATAACTTTGAGGCGTTGAATTTCTTGCCTGATCACCCAGCGCGAGATATGCAAGACACGCTTTATCTACCCGATGGCAATCTGCTGAGAACCCATACCTCAACCGTGCAGATTCGCTATATGGAGAACAACGATCCGCCGATTCGGATTGCGGTGCCAGGGCGGGTTTATCGTCGCGACACAGTGGATGCAACCCACTCAGCAGTGTTTAATCAGATCGAAATTTTGGCGATCGATGAGGGTCTGACTTTCACTGATCTTAAAGGCACAATCAAAGTGTTTTTGCAAGAAATGTTTGGCGATTTGCCGATTCGCTTTCGTCCGAGTTTCTTCCCATTCACCGAGCCATCTGCGGAGGTTGATGTGAAGTGGAAAGGTCGCTGGCTAGAGATTTTAGGCTGCGGCATGGTTGATCCTAACGTGCTAAAAGCCGTTGGCTATGACCCAGAAATCTATACCGGATTTGCGGCAGGGTTTGGAGTGGAGCGATTGGCGATGGTGATGCACCAAATCGACGACATTCGGCGGCTTTATAGCAGCGATTTGCGGTTCTTAAACCAGTTTTAGTCTCATTTAGAGGGCACAGCAGCGCTATGCCCTCCAGGGCATTTTAAGGAGATGTGGTTGGACTGCTCGTTGGATAGGCTGTGGCTGGAGAGGTTGGGGTCACCGTCGGGCGAACAGTGGGAGAGATCGTAGTAGTCGGAGCAGTTGGAGTGACTAGTGGGCTGGTAGTAGTTCCGTCTGTACCTGTAGTGCCTGTTCCTCCCGTCCCTGTGTTACCCGTTCCACAAGCGCTTAATAAGAGCATTAGTCCGATCGTGCCAATCGAAAATTTAAGCAGCTTCTTCATAACTCCTCCAGTGAATCTCTGTTAAAAACTTAAGCAATCTCTTTGTGAATGCAGGTAATCCTCGCAAACAAAAAAGCTGGTTTTATCTTGAATGACTACAACAGGCTTAACCTCTACCGATAGTTGTAGCTCTTCGGACATGTAATTTGAATTTTAAGTTTGACTTTAGCCTTGTGTTTTCAGGGTTGAAGTTAGTAGTTATTTGGGGTGTCTCGCTTGTTTCTATCGTATTTATTCTGACATCAACTGTAGTTCGGGTGTATTATATAAGGACTTTGATTTACTCGCTTCATGCTCGATTTCACAGGGAAAACAATCTTAGGAATTGATCCAGCGATCGCCACGATCGGATATGGGGCGATTCGAGATAGTGTGGTGCTTGATTATGGAGTCATCAAAACGTCAAAAGATAGGCCAATTTTTGAGCGGCTGAAGCAGATTCACGACGATATTTGTGAACTTTGTCAGTCGCTTAAACCAGACGTGGCAGCGCTAGAAATGCCATTTTTTACGCGAGAAAACACAAACGCGGGAAAGGTGCTGCGGGCGTTAGGAGTGATTGAGTTAGCGCTTGGAGAATGTGGATTAGGGTCGCCAATTTTTTTGCACCAATCGCAAGTTAAATCAGCCGTATCAAAATATGGAGCCGATAAATCAGAGATTCAGCGAGCCGTGATGATGATTTTTAGTCTGTCAGAGATTCCCAAACCCGATGACGCGGCGGATGGATTAGCGATCGCCTACGCCGCTCAGATCGGAATGAGCGCCAATGTGAAATAACGCGATGTGCGACTTTCCTAAAACCGCCCAAAAGCAGCCCTCACCCTAGCCCTCTCCCACAGGAGAGGGAACCAGAGATCGTTTGAAAGCCCCTCTCCTGCGGGAGAGGGGTTTGGGGTGAGGGTTCTTAGTCGCACATCGCGTGAAATAGCCCTGCCTACCAAGGCAATCGGCTGCCATCCCAAGAAAAGAATTCACCGCTATCGGCTTGTTTTAGCTGATCGAGAACAGTTAACAACTGCTGCACGGTGCGATCGACCGAAAACAACTTCTCAGGGGCAACATTGCGCTGAAACGGACGAGATAACTGAGTATCAGTCGTGCCAGGATGGAGCGTGACTACGATCGTGCTGGGGCAAGTGCGCCGATATTCGATCGCGACAGTTCGCATAAACATATTCAACGCGGCTTTAGAAGCGCGATAACCATACCAGCCGCCTAACTCGTTATCGCCAATGCTGCCAACCTTAGCGGAAATCGTTGCAAAAATGGCCCGGTTTCGATGTTTCAACAAAGGCTGCACATGCTTGGCTAACATCGCTGCCCCGACACTATTGACTTTAAAGTAGTGCAGTAGCTGATCGGCATTGAGGTGCCGTAAACTCTTTTCGGGCTGCATCGTCTCATCGTGCAGCAGACCGACACAATTGATCACTGCATCCAGCGTTGTCGTCTCAGTTTGAATCTTTTGAATCACGGATGCAATTTGCAATTCTTCAGTGATGTCCATTTGCAGGCAGTGTAACCGACGATCGGCAACGCCAACCAATTCTGAAGATGGTGTGCGATAAGTGGCGTAGACGTGATCGACCCGATCTCCCTTGAGAAACTGCCGCACAAACTCTAAGCCAATTCCCTGACCCGCTCCGACAATTAGCGCAGCTTTGGGATCGCTCATTTTAGCACTGAGATAGAAAGCGTCCTGACTATATCACTCAACTTTACGAAAAGAGTACTCTAAAACTCGATTCATAAGAAAAGCTAAACTCCGATGTCATCCTCTACCATTGGGAGGTAGCGTTGATCATCAAGAAGTGTGGGTGATCTGCGACTAAAAAACTCTTGCTTTGGTAAACGGCAATCAGAATGAAACCACGATCGATTTTTCTAGCATTTTTACTTGGGCTGCTTCTGGTGATGGTGCCTCTGGGCTTCCGCCAATGGTTGCCGGATCAAATAAGCGCTCAAACTCCCCCAGCAGAGGCACCTAAAAAGACTCCAGCAGAGGAAGAAGACAGTGAACCAGAAAAGCCTCAGTTCAAACCCTTTGACGAAGTGGTGCATGGAGCGACTCGATCGCCGGGGCTGTTTGCTCTCTACCAAAACAAAAAGACAGGAAAGCTGTTTGCCGAAATTCAGCCCGACCAGTTAGAGCGCAATTATCTCGCCGCCATGACGCTCGAATCGGGTCTGGGAGAGCGAGGAATTTATAGTGGATTGCCGCTCGGCGACTTTCTCTTCACCTTTTGCCGCGTCAATAATGGCATTCAGTTTGTAATTCCTAACACGTTTTTCCGAGCCCAAGCTGGGACTCCGATGGCGCGATCGGTCGATCGCTCCTTCAGTGACTCGGTGCTAGAAGTCTTGCCCATTCGCAGCATTCACCCTCAGCGAAAAAGCATTCTGGTCGATCTGACCCCTCTATTATTGAGTGACCTACCTGGACTGACCCCCGTATTAGCCAGCTATCTCAAAAGCAGCTATACGATCGATGCCAGCAAATCTTATCTGAGCCAAGCAAAAGCCTTTCCGCTTAACGTTGAGATTGAGTCGATTTTTGGTTTTTCGGGTGGCGAAGGCGAGGGTGCGATGCCCAGCTACATTGCCGCACTGCCCGACAGCCGATCGTTTAATTTGCGCGTTCGCTATAGTTTCTCTAAACTGCCCGAAAATAATGGTTATCATCCCCGGTTAGCCGACGATCGTATCGGCTACTTCATCAGCGCTTTTAAGGATTTAGACGACGATACACCGCGACAAGCATTTGTTCGCTACATCAATCGCTGGAATCTAGAGAAAAAAGACCCCACCGCCGCGATCTCTGCACCCAAAAAGCCGATCGTGTTTTGGCTCGAAAATACCATTCCTGTCGAACATCGTGATGCCGTGAGAGAAGGCGTTTTGCTCTGGAATCGGGCCTTTGAAAAGATTGGGTTTAAAGACGCGATCGAAGTGCGGCAAATGCCCGACAAGGCGGATTGGGACCCCGCAGACGTGCGCTACAACACGATTCGCTGGTTTAACTCAACGGATGCAATTTTTGCGATGGGGCCGTCGCGGGTTAACCCACTCACGGGCGAGATTTTAGATGCAGACGTGATGGTGTCAGCAGACTTTGTGCGATCGCTCAAACAAGACTATCGCAGCCTCGTTGAGCAAAATCAGATGTCAACCGCGCCCTTTGCCGCCCATCTGACCGGAAACTCTAACCTCTGCAACTATGGCATGGCGGCGCGATCGCTCAAGCGCCACTCAGCAAAAACTCAGCAACCTGCCGTGCCAAAACTGAGGTTTGGTTCTCACTTAGGAAACTATCAAGACCTTTGCTATGGGCTAGACGCAGCCAAACAATTTGCAGTCGGCAATATGGCGTTATCGATGTTTCAAAACGTCTTGCCGAGCAGTCCTGAAATGAAAAACTATGTGCATGAATTTGTGCGCGAATTAATCGCCCATGAAATCGGACACACCTTGGGACTGCGACATAATTTTCACGGCAGCGCAATGCTAAAGCCAGAAGAATTAAACAACACCGCGATTACTCAAAAGAACGGACTTGTTGCCTCCGTGATGGACTACAATCCGGTCAATTTGGCTCCGCAAGGCACCAAGCAAGGTGACTTCTTCACCTCAGTGATCGGGCCTTATGACGAATGGGCGATCGAGTATGGCTACACGCCGATTGACGCGATCGTGCCCCAAGCCGAAACGCGCATTCTCGACAAAATCGCGCAACGGGCACCAGAGCCAGCCCTCGCCTATGCCACCGATGAAGATGTCTCCTCTTTTCTTGACCCCAAGGTGAATGTATTTGATTTAAGCGGCGATTTGCTCACCTACACGCAATGGCAAATGGACAATGCGCGCGAAATGTGGAAGAAAGTCGATCGCCGCTATCCCAGTCAAGGTGAAAGCTTTAATGAGGTTCGCGTTGCTTTTGATGCGGTGTTTGATTACTACTTTCAATACTCACTGTTCTTAACCGATTATATTGGCGGACAATTCTTTAATCGCTATCGCTATGGTGACGCAAAAGGACGTTTGCCATTTGAGTCAGTGCCTTTAGCCCAACAGCGTCAAGCATTAGCCGTGCTGCAAAAAAATGTTTTTAACGAAGAAACCTTCCGATTTTCACCAGAGTTTCTCAACAAACTCGCGCCTTCTCGCTGGAGTCATTGGGGCACCGAGCCATCGAGCAATTTAGACTATCCCATTCACGACAATATTTTGTTTTTGCAATCGATGGTTTTGGCTGACTTGCTGAGTTACGATCGCCTCGCCCGTCTCAGAGATGCCGAACTCAAAACCGAGCCGGGACAAGCCATGATGATTCCCGAATTGTTTGACACGCTGCAAACTAGCATCTGGGGCGATGTGATGCAACCAGCAGGCGATCGCATTAAATTATCGGGTCTGCGTCGCGCTCTGCAACGTGAATATATGAACACGCTGATTGCAATGGTGCTGCGGCAAAGCGATGCCCCTGAAGATGCTCGCACGATCGCCCGTTATGAACTCAAGCAGCTTCACGGCAGGCTCGATCGCGCTATGCGAAAAGTCGATGATAAAGATCTCTACACCAAGGCGCATTTAGAAGAGGCGCACGATCGCATCGGCAAGGCACTAGAAGCAAGACTGCAATCGCAATAAAACCTAAGCGAAAGTAAAAGGCTCTCCCCTCTAGAGCATGGCGACAGCATCTAAAACTTAACTTTGGCAATTGGGTCTGATGATCTAACGTTGCCCATAGCCTCTTGGTGGTCGTCTGCATGAGCAAAATTATGTGACGCTTTTGTAGTCCAGAAACAGCGTGATCGTCCCTCAAGTAGCATGCAGCACATAGAAGCTAACTCCTCCTACTTGAGGGAAAGTGCTCACACTCTAGTTTTTCACTTAGCAATGTTTTTTAACTGAGAAATTAAACTGAGCCAAAATGGTGCACCCAAAGAAATAGCCATACTACTTACTAACCAACCTAGAATCACACTTACAGAAGAGTTTGGAGAAGTAGAAAAACAATGTTGTAAGTCCGGCAGCGTAACAGACTTTTGATTAGATAGCAAAGGACAATTAAACTGACGACTGACAGTTCTAGGTTGCCAAGCTATAGGAAAAGCCATTTCTATCTGTTTTCCATTTTGTGTCTGAGTTGATGTTGTAGACAACCAGTTGACAATACTAAAAGTATCGATGTTCAAAACTAAAACGATCGAAATCCCAGTTAGGAATGAAATTATTGAAGTTTTGTTTTCAAAAAGCAACTCTTCACGTTTCAAAATACGACTGAACCAAGTACCGACTTGTTCACGAAATTCATTCAAACCATCTAGTTCTCCTTGAAAACTGATTTGACTCTTCTCTATTTTTTGCTCGGCTCTTCGTATAATAATACTTATGCTGTCTATTAAAGAACGGGGAAGCCTTCCTATTATCTTTTCAAATTCTCGATAGGATTGGTATTTACAAAGATTATTCTCTCTTCGTCCGTCAAACATTGTAAAGCTATATCATATAAAATGTGTCTCTGCTCATAAGAAAGATCTGATTGTTTAAAGTTAGTATCGTCAATATAGTTATGCTCTACTAGTTGTTCCTCAAAGTAGCGATCCAATTTTGAGTTGATTTGAGAAAGAGTCCCTTGAAGTGAATCAAAATACTTTTGAACTTCTTTGTAAATATCGCTCTTTTGATCTAAAAGTTTAGCAATCTCAAATGGCTTAGGCGATAACCTGCCTAAAAGAAAAGCTCTCCCATTTTCCTGACCTAAGATGTTTCGTTTCAGTAAAGTAACTCTGTGAATGAATTTTCTTGTTAATTCATCTTTAATTAATTCATCTTCAGAGTAGGATAAAATTAAACTATCAAAGCTTTCTGAAATTTGATCGACTGCTAAAGATAGATCGATGTTTCCCTCTAATAAATAAAGATTAAGAATGATTGAGCAATCTTGCTTAAAGACATCAAAGTATTCATGCTTTAATAAATTGAGTTTTATCTTTGAAGCTAAATCTTCTATAGCTTTATTCATTCTATTAATTAAGCTTTCTAATCTTATTCGCGTTAATTCATGAGTTAAAAAATCTAGTCCGACTGTTTGTATAAAAGCGATCGAAAAAAGATCCGAAGACAGAGACTGAGGTAACTTAGCACGATCTCTACTGTAATTACGATATTTTCTGCCTGCCAGTAAGAAAGTAATTCGCTCAGGCATAGAACGAACTACTTTAATAGTCTCCTGGTAGTCTCTCTTAGGAGAATAGATAAGAGGATGAGCGCAAATTCCACTTAGAAGGTGTTCAACCTGCGCTTCCTCCAGAGAGTTAGATATGCTTCTTTTAATTACACTTGTTAAATGTTTGCTTCTATCTAAATTCCGAATGATCAGATCCTTGATTTGAGTCACTATCAAGCTAAGACCTATGTATACCACTAATAGTCCAATCAGAGTTTGTATGACAGATGGGATGCTCATTCTCTTCCTAAATTACTCTAATTAATATATTGTTCATTTGTGCTGAACAATCACGATTTCGATCACAATCCTGGTCAGCAACGCAGTGGGATGGCTGAACCGAAGCTAAACAATCACCGCCATTTTTGTTTGGTGCATACAACGATTACTAGAGAGAAAGTTCCCGCATATCACCCCACATCAGGTGGATAGGTTGGATCTTTCCGTATATATAATACGCTCGTGTGAATGGATATACGGAAAGATTTCGTATATTTTTAGATTGAGTCCGGTTGGCAGAGAGCGCCCCAGCATTGCCTGTTTTCTGATTACTGCGCTCGATTTTCGATGCGATCGCTCCCCCTCCAGAGATAATCACTTTGCTACCCAGCCAATAGGGTTGATACTAGTGAAGAAATGCTTGTTCTTACTTCATTATTGGGGTTATGAGTCAGCCTCTTAATTCAGAAGCCACCTATTTTTTTCGGCAGGGGCAGCAGTTGAGCAAAGCCAAAGCTTATGCAGCCGCGATCGCTCAGTTTGATAAAGCGCTAGAAAACCAGCCCGATTGGTATGCCGGGTGGTATGAGCGTGGCAAAGCCCTTTACGATTTGGGAGATTATCAAGCGGCGATCGTCAGCTTTAAAGAAGTCATTCTGCTCAGATCTGACTATGCCCCTGCCTGGAACAATCAAGGCATGGCACTGGCAAAGCTAGACCGCCATAACGAAGCGGTTGCTAGTTACGATCGCGCCATTGAGCTAGATCCCAGAAACTATAAAGCCTGGTATAACCGGGGCAACGCGATGATGAAGCTCAACTCTAGTCAAGAAGCCCTTCACAGCTATGAAGAGACGCTCAAACTCAAGCCCGATTATGCACGAGCTTGGTATAACCGGGGCATTGTCTTAACCTATCTGCGGCAGTATGATACTGCGATCGTCAGTTATGACAAAGCGCTAGAGGTGCGTCCTCACTTTTCTGATGCTCACTACAATCAAGGGAATCTCTTCAGCCGATTGGGACACTTTCAAGATGCGCTCAACAGCTACGATCGGGTCTTGCAGATTAAATCAAATGTGCCTGGTGTGTGGGTTAGTCAAGCCCACGTGTTGCATAAGTTAGGTTTTCATGAACAAGCGCTGCAAAGCTATGATACTGCCTTGCAGTTAAATCCGGCTGCTCACGAAGCTTGGTATAACCGGGGCAACACGCTAGAGGCTCTTTGGCGATATGAAGACGCGATCGAGAGTTATCATCGCGCCCTGCAATTAAAGCCCGATTTCCCGGAGGCTCTCTATAATCAGGGATGCGCCCTTCAGAGGCTAGGAGATTCTGCTCAGGCGGTCGAATATTACGATCGTGCCGTGGCTTGCAAACCCGATTTTTATGAGGCTTGGAGTGGTCGCGGCATGGCCTTGCGTAAATTGGGGCGCTATGAAGACGCGATCGAGAGCTTCGATCGGGCGTTAGCCATCAATCCCAATTGTGACGAATGCTGGTATCGCAGGGGTCGAGCGCTCGATCATATTGGGCAGAGTCAGGCAGCCGTGGCGAGTTATGACAAAGCGTTGAGTCTAAACCCCTTCGATAAAGCCTGGTATAGTCGGGGGGTGGCGCTAAGTCGATTAGAGCAGCACGAGGCGGCGATCGTCAGCTATGACAATGCTCTAGCGCTGACTCCTGATTTTCCTAACGCTCAAAGCGGTCGGAACCTTTCGCTTAAGTATTTGAAGCAGAGTCAGTTGTCAGATTCTATTTGAGTTGAATCAGTTTTTAGTGACGATCGCTAGCGCTTAAACTCGAATCTTTAGACCTCCTGCGTGAATAGGATTTCAGATATAAACTGCTCTCAGGTCTCGCTCCGTTTAGGTCGGCTTTTGCCCCCTAAATCCCCCAGAATGGGGGATTTAGGGGGCGTTCCCGGATTTGTGCAGGAGGTCTTTTGTTGTGATTGGTGTTGAAGTTTTTGAACGCTACGATCGTATTGTAAAAACAACTATGCGAAACGTGCGATCGTTTTGTCTGGGTGTAAAGTCTCTCTGGGATGACTAGGATTTGCCCAATGAGCAAATTGGGGCAGTGGCAGCAAAGTTTGTGAAAGCCAACGAGTTTCCACCTCGCCCCGAATAGAATCGATGTCCACAACTATTTTAGGCAGGAGTAGAAAAAAGAGGCTGGTGCCAGGTAACAGATCGCTAGGAGGTCGATATGTCGTAGAAACTGAAGGTATAAATATTTCGGCTACCGACATAAAGCGGGACAGATTGAACGAAGCTTTAAGCTTTGAGCGATCTACTGTCCCAGCTTAAATTGGTAGCCATATTTCTTATTTGAGAACTTAACTCCTTGCCTGTTACAGTTACGGACATTCAAGTCGAATGCAGAAACAGTTTACAAATCATTGCACGAGAGAAGAAAACGCCACACCACACCCAATGCCCCGCCACACCAGGTACAACGCCAAATCTAGGTAATTCTCCTTCAGGGGAAATAGTTGGTGAAAACTTGAGTTGGGTGTACTCCATGTACGCCGTTGTGGCTAAGTTTTGCCACCCTACCTTAACGCAAAAGCGATCCCAATTTTCGCCCGCTGTCATGGGGCTACCGCATTCTTGCCAAATCTTCTTTTGCACCGAGAAGCCAAAGTGCCCGTTGCTGGCTTCGATCCAGAGGCGATCGATGGTCAGCAAATCTTCACAAGGAAAGTTTTCTAAATCTTCCCGACTAAGCCCCTGTCCATATTCCTTTCCAGCTGCTTTAATCATGACTCGATAGGTTTCTCGATCTGCCTCTCGCCATTCTCCGGCTTTCAGCAGAGCTTCTAGCTTTGCATAGGTTGAGACGAGCACGACTGTCGTTAAGCGCTCTAGTTCCTCAGCTATATCTGCGTCAATCTGCTTGGTCGTCTCGTGCAGACAGGCGGCAGCGAGATCGGTTAAGCCACGATCGACCATCGATCGAATCAAGCCACTCGGATTTTTCAACAACCCTACATACATCAAAATCATCGGTTTCCATTCTGGTATCGCTAGGCGATCGATGATTTCCTGTTCTCGTTTGTGATCAAACAGTTCCTTTGCTGCCAGATACTCCTGAAAACTCCAATGGGCAAACTCATATTCTTGCTCGTCTCGCTCGACTAACAACTCACTCACCCGCACCACTTCATCCAAAAATGGAAGTGCTTTGACTGATTCATTCTCAGTTTCCAGATAGGTTGTGAGTCGCATTAACAATGCATCTCGCTCAATGGTTTTTTCGCGATTGTTGAGCAGCATTTCTAGCGCTAGTTTTTGCAAGATTGTTTGGGCATCGGTTTCTGTAAGCAAGGTTTCTAGCTCTTTAGCACCAGGACGATCGCACAGTTGCAGCTTACAAATCGCCTGATACAAATCTACTTTGCGCTTAGGCAACTGCACATTGGGACTCAAGCGATGAAACGTCGCAATCATATTCAGCAATAGCGGAATCTTCGCCAAATCCTCAATCTCTGGACGTGCCCGAATCTGCGCCAACAGTCCTGCTGCCTTTTCTGCCGCTCGTCGCGTCACATCTGAGGTAGTTCGTCCATTATTTGCGTAGACCTCCTGATAGCCATACCAGCGATCAATAAAGGCTTTCTGCTGCAATTTTGTAAATGGCTCGATCCAAATGGTCATCCGCAGATCCAACCGCGATGCTGGAGATTGCTCAGTGTAGGCTTTAGGGCGAGACGTGAGAATGACGATCGCCTTGGGATAGAGCGCCAGTTCTCGCTTGAGCCATTTTGTCACGACTGGACGGATTGACTCCGACACCTCATCTAAACCATCCAGCAGCAGCACCATTTCTCCCGACTTCAGCTTCTCTTTAGCCCAGTCTGCCGCCAAGTGCAAATCCAACGACAAACGCGGAATGTGCTTTTGCATAATCACATCGGGCAATGTCATCTCCGGTTTCTCAGCTACCCATTTGCCATAAGTCTTGAGCGACAAAAACACAGGCACTTTTGCCCCTACTTTGTAGCGTTTGTGTTGCTTGCTGCTGTAAATGTAAGCAATGTGTCGTAGCAGCGTCGTCTTGCCATAGCCACCCCACGCCAAAACCGCCATTCGCCGATAAGCAGACTGACTCTCTGCCGCCTTGAGCAATTGCCAAATCTGTGACTCGTCTGCCTCTGGCGATCGCATTGCTGCCAGCCCTACGTCGTCATCTCCTGCATGATCATTCGCGATCGTTCTCCAGCCCGGAATCAGCGCGTTGTAAGAAATCGACAACGGTACGAAAATCTCCTCTAGCAATGGTGAGAAAACCTGATTGATGCCATCACAAACCGACGTTTGGCAATCTTCCTTTTGCAACTCCAAGTAGCGATCGTCTAGGCGCGTTACCTTATCGACTATCCCCTTAACGGCACTTTCGGCAAAGTCTGCGGTGCCTTCTCCAGCTTTTTCTGCCCCTTTTTTAGCGCGGCGAGCAATCGGATCGACAAAGGCATAAACCAGACCTGCACCAGAACCCAGCGCCCCAGCCATCGCAATTTTGGGTAACTCACTGCTCATGAACAGCGCGATCAGAGTCGCAAATCCTCCGCCCCCGATCGCCTTGAACATCATTTCCGCGATCTGTTGGTTCCAAACAGGTGAAGCCGAGTCACTCGACTTCGCTTCGGGCAACTTCTGGGGTTCGTCAGGCATGGTGACTCTCAGCGTGGAGAAACTATCTGTTTCCAATTCTATACTGGGCAAATTCTCACTGAGGAAAAACCCAACATTCTGACGATCGCAACCACAAAGAAGTGTAGATTAAGTGTGCGATCGCCCTCAAAATCGATCACCTAAAAATCAATGATAATAGACCCATCCACTTCACTCTGAGAAAATCCATCTGAGTCATGAGTAAAAACGAGGTTCTCGAAGCCCTTCAATACCTCACTCCAGAGGAAACACTAGAAGTGATCGAGGTTGCTTCTCATCTTCTGCGTCAGAACATCGCTCTACCGAAAAACCTCAGTCTCGTTCAAGCGGCTGAACGGATGCGTTCCTTCTACCAAATCGGAAGCGAACTCACGCAATGGACTGACGAAGATCCCGAAGAATTCCAAGACTATCAGAACTACGCGTAGAGGTCACGATCGCTAAGTCGGCGATCGGCTAGAGAGCGTATTCTATAATAATCAGCCACGATACAAAAGGAGGAGGTTGCGATGCCATCAGTAAAGGGCACTTATCGAAATGGGGTCATTCATCTCGAACAACCTGTTCCAGCCCAGGAGGGACAGGAGGTTGTGATCATCTTTGAGGAAATACAGCCTGATAATTCTAATTCAGCAAGCGATGAATCCTGGAGTGCTTTTATGGAGTTTATCGATCAAAATGCGATCGAGACAGGCATTTCCGATTTAGCTCATCAGCACGATCACTATATTCACGGCACCCCTAAGCGAGAGCCTTATCCTTGAGCAAAGTTTTTGTAGATACTGCTGCTTGGATTGCCCTGTTTAAGTAAGACTGATGGGATGCATCAGCAAGCCAAGCAAATCATGGCTCAGTTGAAGCAGCAGAACCAATATTTGTTAACAACGGAGTTCGTATGGCTAGAAGTTGCGGATGCTTTTTGTGAGCCTCCACTACGACGATTGATGGTTGAATATTTCAATCGAATTCGTACTCTTGAAAGGCTAGAAATCGTTCCTGTTAGTTCGGCACTATTGAATGAAGGCTGGGCGCTCTACAGCAAACGCTCAGATAAGGGTTGGGGGTTAACTGATTATATTAGCTTTGTCGTGATGTCTCGCGAGGGAATCACTCGATCGTTCACCTCCGATTGTCACTTTGAACAAGCCGGATTCACCAAACTGCTCTAGCGTTTCTTGCCGAATTTTGATTTTAGATCGTCTAGCGTTGGCGATTTTGATTCAGAAGGGGTTTGTTTGGGTTGAATATTCTGTTTGGGAATCGACTTAGATTCCGGTTTGCGAATCGGTTGAGTTTCTGGTTTACGAATTGGTTGACTATCCGATTGATCACCTGACTTCATCGACAAACTAATTCGCTTCAATTCCTGATTCACTTCCAATACTCGAACTTTTACGACCTGCCCGACTTTGACGATTTGTTGAGGGTCGCTGACGAAGCGATCGGCAAGTTGTGACACATGCACTAAGCCATCTTGATGTACCCCAACATCGACAAACGCGCCAAAGTTTGCGACGTTGGTAATCACTCCTTCTAATTCCATTCCCACTTTTAGGTCAGACATCTCTTTCACGCCTTCCTTAAATGTGGCGTATTTGAACTCAGCGCGAGGGTCACGTCCGGGCTTCTCCAATTCTGCGATGATGTCGCGGAGGGTGGGTTCTCCGATCGTGTCGGTCACATACTTTTTGAGATTGGCTTTAAGGTGATCTGCGATCTGGCTCGTTTGCGTCAACGGCACTGAGAAGTCTTTGGCGATCGCGTTCACCACGCCATAACTTTCAGGATGAACGGCAGTGTTATCTAAAGGATTGTTGCCGCCGCGAATTCGCAAAAATCCGGCAGCTTGCTCAAAGGTTTTAGGGCCTAGTTTGGCAACTTTGAGTAAGGCTTTACGATCTCGAAATACTCCATTTTGATTGCGATAAGCGACAATGTTATTGGCAATGGCAGGCGAAATGCCAGACACAAACGTCAGCAATTCTTTAGAAGCCATGTTGAGATCGACTCCGACATAGTTAACGCAACTCTCAACTGTCTCATCTAGCTTCTTTTTGAGCAGTTTTTGATCAACATCGTGCTGATATTGTCCGACTCCGATCGACTTCGGATCGATTTTGACTAATTCTGCTAGCGGGTCTTGTAATCGCCGACCAATACTAATCGCGCCTCGGACGGTGATATCTAAATCGGGAAACTCTGATATCGCCACATCGCTCGCGGAATAAATCGAGGCTCCTGACTCATTCACCATGACTTTGATTGGCTTTTGATCTAGCGTTGCCAATACTTCAGTTACAAATTCGTCCGTCTCTCGTCCGGCAGTGCCGTTTCCGATCGCGATTAATTCAATCTTGTGTTTTTCAAGGAGTTGCTTTAGCGTTGCAATCGCCTGAACTCGCTGTTGTTGCCCCGTGTGTGGAAAAATCGCCTGGTATTGCAAAAACTGTCCCGTTTGATCGAGAACCGCCACTTTGCATCCTGTCCGAAACCCTGGATCAAGTGCCAGCGTTGGCTTCATTCCGGCAGGCGCAGAGAGCAACAACTCTCGCATATTCGACTCGAATGTTTTGATCGATTCGATATCCGCTTCGGTCTTTTTCTCAGCCCGAACTTCTGTAATCAGCGACGTTTTCATCAATCGATTAAACGCATCTTTAAGCATCGATCGATAAAACTCTCGCACAGGTTTTGCCTTGCTGCGAATTTCTGCTTCTAAATAGCTTAGAACGGCATCTTCGTCAAAATCTAGACCAAAATTCAGAACACCTTCTGTCTCACCTCGATAGAGTGCGAGTAGATTGTGAGGTGCGATCGCGCTAACTTTCGCCTGAAATTTGCGATACATTTCATACTTCGTCGAGCCTTCAGCGTGGTCGGCTTTGATGCTCGATCGAAACATGCCCGTCTCTAATAAAAACTCTCGCAGATAAGCCCGTAGTTCTGCTTTTTCCGAGACTTCCTCTGCAAGAATATCTGCCGCACCTTTCAGCGCATCTTCAACTGTTTTAACGCCTTTTTCTTCAGATAAAAACTTCGTCGCCTCGTCTTCTAAGGAGGTTGTAGGAGTATTAGGTTGATTCAACGATTTAATCAAATCTGCTAACTCACCCAAACCTTTTTCTTTAGCGATCGTCGCTCGTGTTCGTCGCTTGGGGCGAAACGGCAAATAGAGATCTTCTAACTCGTTTTTCTGCAAACAAGATTCAATCTTAACTCGGAGAGCGTCAGTAAGTTTATCTTGAGACAAAATCGACTCTAGAATGCTTTTTTTACGCTCTTCTAACTCAGTTAAGTAGGTGAAGCGATCGGACAACTCTCGCAACTGCACCTCATCCATTTCCCCAGTTCGCTCTTTGCGATATCGCGCAATAAACGGAACTGTCGCTCCCTCTGCAAACAATTCCAGCGCGCTTTTAACTTGAGCAGGATGCAGAGACAATTCTTCTGCCAGAAGTTGAGAGATGTTTAACATGGGCAAAGGTGAAGTGCAGTCGATCGA
Source organism: Phormidesmis priestleyi ULC007 (assembly GCF_001895925.1). Classification (GTDB taxonomy): domain Bacteria; phylum Cyanobacteriota; class Cyanobacteriia; order Leptolyngbyales; family Leptolyngbyaceae; genus Phormidesmis_A; species Phormidesmis_A priestleyi_A. The sequence goes on from NZ_MPPI01000031.1 coordinate 18,582, forward strand.
GTGAACAAATTAATAGAGAGCCGGGACAGGTTGAGAGCCAGACGGCTGCGTTGTGTTGGGCGTTGAGGGTTGAGTCGGAGGCTGAGTGGTCGAAGGCACAACCGGAGTCGGAATCCCTGAAGGAGCCGTGGGAATGGGAATTTCGTTGCCGAGCGGAATAAAGGTAGGCAGCAGATCACGAGGACGATCGTTCGTATCTAGACAGGACGCGATCGCTTGTTTACCCCCAACCTTAGTCTGACTATTTAAACCCACCACACAATCTGAAAATGTTCGGGGCAGCAGGCTGCGACGACAGCTATCTAACACATCAACGATCGCCGTGTCTGACACGCCTCGACGAATGCTCACGACACAGCTTGCTGCCTCGACGGGTCGTCGCACTTGACGGCATACTGACAGCGCATCGGCTCCCGAAACCTTTTGATCGGCGATGCGATTAACGCAGGTGCCCAAGTCGTCAGGTCTGAGGGCCTGTCCGCAAGCACTAGCAGCGTCTGCTGCGGAAACTTGAGCACGAGTCAAATCAGCCGCACAGGATTCATAAGGGTTGCGCGATCCTCCAAAAAGAGCTTGTGCAGGAGCCATTGGTAGCGCGATCGCGATTAAACTTGCAGTCACAATCTGCGCCACGGGAAGGCGCAGCCCTTTAAGACTGACCAAATTTTGAATTTTCATCATAGTCACACCAGCTAGAGAAGATATAAAAGCGCCAAGTCGATCGTAGAGCACTCAGAGAAAATTGTGGCACGGAACTGGCAAGAAGCCCAAAAAAGCCTCCAATCCTCATTGAGGATTGGAGGCTTAAAGCAGGGTCAGAATACTTTAGTAAGCGCGACGACTAAACTGGTAATACAAGAAAAGCGCAATGATCGCACCAATAACAGCGACAATGATCCCAGGAATGCTTAACGATGCAGTCGTAATCGCTAATGTTCCTGTGTTGATCAACATGAACACTGTGCCGCCGATAAAAGCACCGACAATGCCTAAGACCATGGTGCCTAAAATGCTGCCACCTTGATGACCAGGGTAAATCGCCTTCGCGATCGCACCTGCAATAATTCCCAACACAATCCAAGCAAGAATATTCATTGACTTAACTCCTTTATGGTTTCAATCGAACAATGGTTGAGCAAACAAAACAGTCGTTATTGACCAGAACCCGTTCCCGTAGGATTGGTTGTTGAACCAGGACTAGGGCTGCTACCGCTATTCGCCGGGCTATTTGTTGACGAATTTGGTTGAACAGAATTAGCTGGGCTAGTCGGCTGAGGACTAGATTGAGCGGGGGCAGCTTGTTGAGCAGGGGCAGACTGCTGGGGCTGAGGAATCGTGATATTGACTCTAGGGGCTTGAGCAGGTGCTTGGGGCACGGGCACCACACGATCGCGCTCAATGATTCGTTCTCGCACTTGAGGAGAGGGGCTAACGCTGGGCGAAGGAGCCGCACTGGGCACCACAATCGTGCTGTTGACAGGGACGGGGGTTTGGTTGCTCTGATTGAGCAGATAGAGACCGCCGCCGACGATCGCCGCCGTGCCAGCGAGAATGAGTCCTATAAGCAAACCCCGACCCGCATTGTCATTATCACGGATTTGCTGATTGGCTTCGTAGCGATTTTGCTCAACCGCACGCCCTTGAGTGTAGCCCTCCTGATACTCAACGGGAGTAGGTTCCACAACAGGAGGGATGTCTGGGTTAGGAACGTTGTTGGGGTTGTTTTCGCGATCGTTTAGATTAGCCATATTAAAAATGAAGGGTTATAGAGCGAGTATTTGAAAGCCTTCGTTAAACTGCTTCCTCGAAGATATGGCGACTGATTGATGCCCCCAGAATTACCAAGCTTTGTCGGTGTTCTTGAATACAAATTACTCCCTAGAAAGGAGCCAATCACTGTACCTAGAGAAATAACACTTCCTCTAGCTAAAGGATGATTCCCGCAAAAATAAAAACGTCAAAATCGAAACCACCCCGTCCAGCATCAGGGCGATCAAGCGCACCCACGCGCTAGGATCGCTGCCGAATCAGCAGCCCTTTCAACAATCGGGGTTACTTTTCAGTCCGTCAAAGGTTTAACTGCCTTCCATTGAGTTACCGGGATCAGAGGCTTCCAGCCCAAGAACGCTCCGATCGCTTCTGCCCGCTGAATGCCAACGCGAATCAAATCACCCCCATATAAACGGTGATAGTGCAAAACGATCTGTTCACTCTCGATCGTTACTGCATTGACCACCAATCGACCACCCGGACATAGCGCACTCCAGCAAAGGTCAAGGAGACGATCGGCAGTCACGCCTCCGCCGATAAAAATGGCATCGGGTTGCGGTAAAGCTTGAAGGGCTGCGGGGGCTTCTCCGGCAACAATTTTAAGATGGGGAACGCCCAGATCTGAGGCGTTATCTGCGATGTATTGCAAACGTGTTGGATGGCGCTCAATGGCGATCGCACGACAGCGAGGATGGCTCCGTAACCACTCAATGGCGATCGAGCCACAGCCCGCGCCGACATCCCAAAGCAATTCTCCGGGCAAAGGCGCGAGAGTGGATAAGGTAATCGATCGCACTTCGCGCTTAGTCAGTTGCCCATCGTGGTGATAAGCGTCATCAGGTAAGCCAACGGTGCGAGAAAGTGGAACCGTACCTGGATCGGAGCGGCACACGATCGCTAACGTGTTTAAATCTGACAAGTCTTGAATGCCCCAAGTGTTAGCAGTCCCGTCAATATGGCGTTCCTGAGTGCCTCCCAGGTGTTCTAGGACGGTGATTTTGCTACGACCAAACCCGCGTTGGTTCAGCAGTTCTGCAACGTGATTAGGAGTAGTTTTGTTCGCACTGAGGATTAATAATCGGGCATTAGGAGCGAGGGCAGTGGCGATCGTAGAAACCGAACGATTGGTGAGGCTAAACGTTTCAATCTCCGCCAGTGACCATCCCAAGCGGGCACAGGCAAGACTAAACGCAGAAGGCGCAGGGATAATCATCATCTCTGAGATGGGAATGCGACGAGTCAGCGTTACGCCCACTCCATGACACATCGGGTCGCCACTGGCCAAAACACAAACGGTCTGTCCCCGACGACGCAGGATTTCATCAATGGTTGCTTCTAGCGGAGAACTCCAGGCAAGTTTTTCTCGCCAATCGTCTTTGGGCAGCATCGCGAGGTGACGATCGCCGCCAATGATCACTTCAGCCCGATCGAGTAGAGAACGAGCGATCTGGCTCAGTCCCGCGATTCCGTCTTCACCGATGCCAATCACTGAGAGCCACATCTGCATTTCTAAACTCGTCCTACTGTGATTGAACGATCGTACAAGGTTTCAGGCTTCTATTAAGAAAGGTGAGTCTTCAAAAAATCGGGTCAGTGGTGTATGGTAGTGTGCTTAGATCTAGAGTTGGGAAAGTTCGGTGTGATTCCGACGCTGTGCCGCAACTGTAAAAGTCAGAATGCCGATTCTAGAAAGGTCACTTCAAGACCAAATTACCCTGGATTCCCTGCGTCGCACGGGGAGGAGACTGATCCATTGCTGTCTGAGTTGCCGACTTGTCCGGGTTTGTTTTATGGTTCGTCTGCCCAAGATGGAATGCTGGCTCGAATGCGGATTCCGGGCGGAATTCTCACCGATCGACAGTGTGACGCGATCGCCGATCTCGCGGATCAGTCTGGGGCAGGCTATGTGCAGGTGACGAATCGGGCCAATGTGCAGATTCGGGAGATTCACACGCCGATCACGCCTGATGTTTTTCATCGGTTGCAAACATTAGAGTTAGCGGCACAAACCATCAGCCTTGACCCGATTCGGAATATTATGGCGAGTCCAACGGCTGGCATTGATTCGCAGATGTTAATCGATACTCGCCCGTTGGTGAAAGCGTTAGATGATTATCTTCAAACTCATCCTAAGTTGGCGGCTTTGTCACCCAAATTTAGCGTTTGCTTTGACGGAGGAGAATGGGTTTCGGTGCGCGATCGCCGTAATGATATTGGGTTAGTCGCTCACAGATTGCCGTCTTCAGAGATTGGTTTTCGGGTGTGTTTGAATGTAGAGGCACACAATTCTGGAGATGTTGGTGTTTTCGTTTCAGAAAATCAATGCTTGGCATTCATCGCTGCGTTAACTCAGGTATATCTTGACTACACTCAAGGCTATTATTCTGGCAAAGGTCGTAAACCTCGATTTCGTCATCTCCTAGCAAGTTGGGATGTCGAAAGTTGTTTAGAACGAGTGGAACATTTGTTAGGATTTTCGCTGCGGCGAGAAGCAAGTTTGCTGCGATCGTCACCTCAGTCTTACAATCATCTTGGCATTCATCCCCAACGTCAAACAGGCTTGTCGTACTTAGGAATCGCTGTGCCGTTAGGTCGTCTAGAATCTTGGCAGTTGAGAAATTTAGCCAAGTTAACACGCCAGAACAGTGGCACGTTGCGTCTTACTCCTTGGCAAACGATTTTGTTTCCTGATGTTGCTGACGATCGCCTGGGTAATTTAGAAGGGGCGATCGCCGATTTAGGATTTCACACATCAGCGACTCATTTTGAGAGTGCATTAGTCGCTTGTTCGGGTCGAAAAGGATGCGCGTCAGGGCTGACTGATACTCAAACTCAGGCGCTGGGATTGGTGGAATTAACAGCCCATTTAGATCAGCCGCTTAATATTCACTTCAGTGGGTGTGAAAAGTCTTGCGCTCAACAAACGCCTAGTGATATTGCGCTGGTTGGAATTGAGATGAAAGCGGGGAATTCGACGATCGAGGGTTATGACGTTTATGTAGGCACTAGAGATTCGTCGTTTGGTCGGCGGATACGATCGGTGAGTGCATTAGAGGTGACATCTTTAATCAAGCAGATGTTACAAATCTATCAACAGCAGCGAATGCTAGACGAATCGTTTAAGATGTTTGTAGATCGACACTCTATGGATCAGTTACAGCAATGGTTCAGCTCAAAAAATAATCAATATCTCACATCGCATTCGATCACAGGTTGACGATCATGATTGACTACATCCAAGACGGAACAGAAATCTATCGTCAATCATTCGCCACGATTCGCTCAGAGGCAAATTTATCAAGTTTGCCCCCTGATTTAGAACGGGTCGCTGTGCGTCTAATTCATAGCTGCGGCATGACCGATATTGTGTCAGATTTATCTGCCTCACCCGGAGCCGCAACTGCTGGACGAAAGGCTTTGATTGCGGGAGCTTCAATTCTCTGTGACGCTCGGATGGTAGCAGAAGGTGTAACTCGTAAACGGCTCCCGGCTGAAAATGCGGTGATTTGTACGCTTCAACACCCCGATACGCCAAAGCTAGCAGAACAGATGTCAACCACGCGATCGGCAGCCGCGTTAGAACTGTGGCGTGACCATTTAGAAGGTGCGATCGTGGCGATCGGCAATGCGCCAACGGCTCTGTTTCGCCTGTTAGAACTGTTGGATGAAGGTGTGCCGAAACCCGCACTAATTTTGGGATTTCCAGTCGGGTTTATCGGGGCAGCAGAGTCAAAAGCAGCGTTAGCCGCCAACAGTCGAGGGGTGCCGTTTATCGCCTTGCAGGGGCGACGAGGCGGCAGTGCGATGGCATCTGCGGCAGTGAATGCGTTAGCAAAAGAGGATGAATTATGACACACGAAACGGGTCGGTTATATGGGTTGGGAATTGGGCCAGGCGACCCAGAATTGTTGACGCTGAAAGCCTATCGAATTCTGCGATCGGTGCCTGTGATCGCCTATCCCACAATGGAGAACGGCAAGGTTTTGGCACGGGCGATCGTGGCGGACTTTTTGCGTCCTGAGCAAATTGAAGTGCCGATGCCGTTGCCGTTTAGTCCGGTGCGATCGTCTCAACCCTACTATGATATCGCTGCCGAAAAATTGGCAGAGCATTTGAGTGCTGGACGAGATGTCGCAGTGTTGTGTGAGGGCGAACCCTTTTTGTATGGCTCGTTTATGTATCTCTTCAATCGCTTATCATCAAAGTTTCAAACCGAAGTGGTGCCAGGAATCTCTTCGACGATGGCAAGTGCGGCTGCATTGGGAGTGCCGCTCACTTACCGCAATGATGTGTTATCCATTATGCCAGCCACTCTCGAAGCTGATATCTTACGTGATCGCCTTGCTGTTGCAGATGCGGCGGTAATTATTAAGTTGGGTAGACATTTCAGCAAAGTGCGAGACGTTTTATCTGAGTTGGGACTGCTATCACGATCGCTCTATATCGAACGCGCCACGATGCCTAATCAGCGCATTGTTCCGATCGCTGATATCGATGCGGCTGACGTTCCTTACTGGGCGTTGATTATGATTCCTAGTCTTCAAACTTCCGTTACATGAATGCTCCTGCTGTGGTGGTGTTGGGTCAAGCGAGTGTTGCAGTTGCTCGACAGTTAATGAGTGTTTTGCCCGATGCAACACTTTATGGATTAGCGGGGCGCACAACTGAGGTGGATGTCTCATTCACTGATTTTGGGGCGACCCTGCGAGAATTGTTTGCCACCGGAACGCCGATCATTGGAGTGTGTGCGGCGGGAATTTTGATTCGCACGATCGCGCCTCTCCTCTCCAACAAACGCTATGAGCCGCCCGTCTTAGCCGTTGCCGAAGATGGTAGCGCCGTGGTTCCACTTTTAGGAGGATTGCAGGGCGTGAATGATTTAGCGCGGCAAATCGCAGCCGTCCTCAATGTTCAGCCTGCGATCACGACGACGGGCGATATCCGGTTTCGCACAACGTTGCTCAATCCGCCACCAGGCTATCATTTGGCGAATCCAGACGATGCGAAAACATTCATCTCAGATTTGCTGGCAGGGTCAACAGTTCGGCTTGAAGGCAATGCACCTTGGCTGAGTGAAAGCAAACTACCGATCGCACCTGACGCACCTCTCACTTTGCAAGTCACAGAGTCTAAAGGATGCCCAGCGTCCGATCGTTTGGTCTACCATCCTGCAACCTTGGCGATCGCCGTTAGTCATCTGTCTGATAGTGAGTTAGCGATCGAATTCGTGCAGCAAATTCTTGACGAATCAGACTTGACGATCGCGTCAATAGCAGGAATTTTTGCTTCAAACTCTGAGATGGGACATCCGACTCTCGAAGCGCTCTCTCAAGCGTTGCAGGTGCCGATCCGGTTTCTCGATTTGTCCAGTGCTGAAGAAATTGCCCTCAATGCGGCTGGAGAATTGGGTCAACTGATCGTGTCTCAGCATACATCAGGACTGAGTTGCGCGATCGCGCGGGCTGCTCAACCGATTGATGTGAACCTGATCGGAAAGCCTCGCGGGCAGTTGACGATCGTCGGCACTGGGCCGGGCGGGGAAAAATGGATGTCTCCCGAAGTCAAAGACGTGCTGCGATCGGCAACTGATTGGGTCGGCTACAAATTCTATCTCGATTTAGCAGGTTCTCTGCGCGAGGGACAACAGCGCCACGACTCCGACAATCGCGAAGAACTCGATCGGGCACGATTTGCTTTAGATCTCGCCGCAACTGGCAAATCGGTTGCCGTAGTTTCATCGGGTGATCCTGGCATTTTTGCGATGGCGGCTGCGGTGTTTGAAGTGCTAGAACACGATGCCAAACCTGAATGGCTACGACTAGATATTCGAGTGGCTCCGGGCATTTCTGCGATGCAAGCGGCTGCCGCTCAGATTGGGGCACCTTTGGGGCATGACTTCTGCGCTCTTTCTTTGTCGGATATTCTCAAACCCTGGTCAGTGATTGAACAACGCATCGCCGCCGCCGCTCAAGCCGATTTGGTGATGGCGTTCTATAACCCGATCTCAAAGCAGCGCACTTGGCAACTCGGAAAAGCCCGTGAGATTTTATTGCAGTGGCGATCGCCCAACACTCCGATCGTGTTGGCGCGCAATTTGGGCAGACCTGGCGAATCTGTGCGCGTCTGCACGCTTGAGCAGTTCTCGCCAGAAGATGTAGATATGCGAACTGTGGTGCTAGTTGGGTCGAGTCAGACTCGATCGATTTCTCGTCCACACGGGGACGTTTGGGTTTACACGCCACGACGTTACGAATAACTCATAGTGTCATGCCACATAGTGATACACAGGAACTTCAGCAAAGCGATCGGGTTCTTGTCCAGTCAGAATGATTTGCTGCAAATGTTCTACAATTGATGGAGAAAAAAACTGTTCTCCTGTCTCTTCATTCACACGAGCAGGTACATTCTCAATCACGAACAATTGTCCATTGAGTTGAAGGGTGTAAGTGACTTGTTTTTCAACGAGTGTTTCTGGCTCATTGCTCATCATTGCGGCTTCTCCTTGGGGTAAAGTCATCATTCCATCTCTGAGGATTAATACTCAGTAAGGCTTTTTTAAGGGCTTAAATGTTTTTCCAACTCCATCGGGATTGTGTTGAGTCCAATCTGGTAGGTGACTAGAGTCACCGATTCCCAATCCATATAGCTGCACAAACTCAAAAAAGTTTCTGCCCACCTTAAAAACTCCAGGAAAATCTTCGACTCTTGTCATATAAATGTCATAACTGTCATCTGTAGAGCTATAGCTTTGTAAGTCCCAAATTAGTGACTCTCCACCATCCGTGTGCCCAAAGACGAATGCGTGGTCAAGAATTTGCGAGGTCGTAATTAGATCTAAAGCTTCACCATGAAGAATGCGATAGCTCAGTTCAGAACCCTCTACATCTTTGCTGTCTTCCATTTCTTGCCTAAAATCTGGCACATCCGACTGATCACTTGGAAGACAGTAAATCACTAGAGAGGAGCCAACTGAACCTGAACTAGATTGCCCGATCGAAGCCACTATAGAGATGGCGGGCAGCTTTGCTGTGCCAAAGGCAACGCGAGTTTCCTAGATGAAGAAGCCTTCAGTTTTGAAGATTGCTTATTAGCCAAACGATTGCAAGAGAAATCTTAGAGGTAATTTTGAGAGGAGCGATCACTCTCTAATTTGATTCCGCGATCGTTTAGAATGACCACCCTGACATCAGCTGAAATAGAAAGCTATCTAAAAGAGTTAAAGCTATGACAGCTAGGGAACACCTAATTCAAGAACTCGCTCAAGTTTCTGACGAACTCGTTGAAGAAGTCCTAGATTTTCTGCTGTTTGCAAAGTCGCGTAGAGCTTACTCTACCCTAGAATCGAGTGACGAAGACGACCAGCCAAAAAAGCAGATTTTAGAGAACCTACGTCAGTCTTTGCGGGATGCAAAAGCGGGTAGAACTCGTCCTGTCTCTGAGCTATGGGAAGGCATTGATGTCGAATGATCAGCCTATTATCCAAGTTCGACTAACAGATGATTTTCAGCAACAGCACTCTTGCCAAGCGATACCGCAAAATTAAATTAGATATTCAGCCGCTCATCGAACAACTCAAAGCTGGCGAGATTATTGGCGATCAAGTTCAAGGAACGGGATATACCGTCTTCAAGGTTCGCATCAAGAACAGTGATATTCAGAAAGGAAAAAGTGCCGGACTGAACAGTGGTTCCGTCTCGGTTGCACTAGCCTAAGTACAGGACTCCTACATAGAACTAGGAATATTCTAGCTTCTGGGTATCTTCTTTAACAGAAGTCTCCTTACTTCACAACAGGTCTATTGGTGATATCAGTAGGATAGTATTTTCGGCTCATGCTGCTATTCTAGCGCACAGTATCATCCGCTACTTCTCAAACGTCCTCTGAGATCGTTGCCATCAATATAAATGCCGAAGTCCGGCTAAAAAATAAATTTTTTGTTTCATTTTACCCAAATCTCTCTATCTGGATAGAGACTAATTTAAGTGAGCACTGTTCGTAAGATTGCATTCTGCGATGATCCCGTTAGGTCGTAACTCGGTGTAGGGAGTTATCCCTGTATCAGTTAGAGTCTTTCACCCCTGTACTCACGGATAATTTCCGGACTGCATCTATCAGACCCCCTTAACAAAAGGCAGTACTGTTCGTGTATAAAAAATTAACCTTGAAGCTACTGGGTTCCCCTCAAATCAGCTTGGATGAACAACTGCTCACACGTTTTATTAGCCGCAAGGCGCAAGCACTATTAATTTATATTGCCGTTACTGGCAAATTGCACAGCCGCGAAATGCTCGCAGAGTTGTTCTGGCAGAATATGCCGTCCAGTCAGGCGTTGAAGAACCTACGGACAGTGCTGCCCAACTTGCGGCAATTGGTAGGGTCGCATTTGATTATTACCCGACAGACTATTGCGTTTAACCGGGAATGCCTCTACCGCTTAGATGTTGAAGCCATTCAAGCGATCTCAAACCACCTCAACACTGATAACCTCCAGCCCTTATCTGAAGCGGTGACTCAATACCAGGGAGACTTTTTGGAAGGGTTTCATGTGCCGGATGCGCCAGAATTTGAAAATTGGGCATTGATGGAGCGGGAACGATTACGGGAATTGGCGATCGAAACTTTACACACCCTAGCCGAGCGGTATCTTGAGCAGCGAAATTACGCAGCCGGATTGACGATGACCCACAAATTACTAACGCTCGATCCCTGGCGCGAGACAGCCCATTATCAACAGATGTTTTTTTTGGCCTGCATGGGGCAGCGTCGTGCAGCGCTGGCTCAATATGAGACCTGCCATCAAATTTTGGCAGATGAATTTAATGCCGAGCCAATGTCAGGCACCATCGAATTATATGAGCGAATTCGCGTTGGTGATGTCGGCAGGTTAGAGGCGACCCATGAAAACTCCCCATTGATTGCTTCCCACTCCCCGCCTTTCGACCCAGGACTGCCCCATCCCCCTAATTTCCACGGCGACTGGGGTGAAGCCATCGATATCTCCATCTTCTATGGTCGGGAAGAGGAACTAGCCACCTTACAGCAATGGGTCATTCAAGACCACCATCGACTGATTTTGCTGCTGGGTATGGGGGGTATCGGCAAGACTGCACTGTCGGTCAAACTGGCACAAACCGTTCAGGCTGAGTTTGAGTATGTGATTTGGCGATCGCTGCGGAATGCACCTACTCTCGAATCACTAGTCGCCGATCTGGTGCCGTTTCTGTCTGACCAACAGGATAGCAAAGCCCAAATCGGACGGTTCATTCACTGGCTGCGATTGCATCGATGTTTGGTCATTCTCGATAACGTCGAAACGATCTTTCAGGAAGGCAGCCGTGTTGGGCAGTACCGTTTAGGCTATGAGGGCTACGGCGAACTATTTAAGGTCGTCGGAGAAGTACACCACCAAAGCTGCGTCTTGCTCACCAGTCGAGAAAAACCAACTGAAGTGGCGGCACTAGAAGGCTACTCAGCAGTGCAGACACTCTTGGTAACTGGCTCATCAACAATCGCACAAGCATTGCTTGAGACGAGGGGGCTGTTAGGTTCTCAAGCGCAGAAACAACAGCTAGCAGAGCAATATGGCTGTAACCCATTCGCTTTGAAAATTGCTGCTAGTTCAATTCAGGATCTACTAGATGGCGACATTGTGGCATTTCTCAAGCAAGATGTTGTTTTATTCAATGGGATTCGACGACTGCTAGAGCAACAGTTAAGGCGGCTCTCACCCTTAGAACAAAGCATCATGTATTGGCTGGCAATCAATCGGGAATGGACAACAATCGCAGAGTTAGCCGCTGATATTGTGCCGATCGTACCCCAAACTAGATTGCTGGAAGCGCTGGAGTCATTGAGCTGGCGAAATTTGATTGAACGACGACAGGGTAGCTATACGCAGCAGCCCGTGGTGATGGAATATGTCACTGATAGGTTGGTAGAGCGGGTGGGAAATGAGCTAGTTAACCAAGATATTGATTTATTTAGTAACTATGCGTTGCTCAAAACCAATGTCAAGGAATACATTAGAGAAACTCAGCAGCGATTGATTTTGGCAGAAGTTGCCAATAGGGTACAAACCGTAGATAAAACCTCAGCGCGAATTGAAGCGCGATTGCAGAAAATCCTCAAGCTTCTGCAAAGTCGATCTGCTTCACCAGCCTATGCGGCGGGTAATTTGATTAATCTTTGCTGCTATCTGCAAATTGATTTGACTGGCTATGACTTCTCGCGACTTACCATGCGATACGCCGACCTTCAGGGGCATTGGCTACAGCCTGTCAATTTTCAGGACAGTCAGTTTGAAACATCCTTGTTTACCCAAATTGCCAAAGTTTCTTTCTCGCTTGCCTTCAGCCCAGATGGGAAGCTGCTGGCGCATGGAGACGGTAGTGGCAATATTTTTGTTCGACGGATAAGCGATGGTCAGTTACTCTTGTCGTGGCAGGGGCACTGCAACACGATATGGGCATTAACATGGAGTCCCAATGGAGAAAAATTTGCAACAGGTAGCAGCGATGGTACGGTTCGCATCTGGAACCCTCATACTGGCGGATGTTTGCAAGCTATTCAAGGAGCTAGTATAGTCTGGACAGTGGCATGGAGTGCTGATGGCAAAATTCTGGCGAGCGTGGGTACTGAAGACACCCTGCAACTATGGGATGTTGATACGGGTCAATGCGTGAAGGCTTTAGACACTCAGAAACATTTGGGAAAAGCGGTTGTATAGAGTCCTGATGGACAATTTGTTGTGAGTGGCAGTGATGACGGCACCATTCAATTTTGGCACCCCCAGACTGGACAATGTGTTCAAACGTTGTCAGGTCACACCAGTACTGTTTTGTGCTTAGCGTGGAGTGAAAAAGGCGATCGCATACAGTCATACAGTCGCCCGATCCTTGCCAGCAGCAGTGCTGACCATACTATTCGGCTCTGGAACCCAAATACAGGAGAGTGCCTGCATACCTTGCAGGGGCATATGAATACTGTTTTGAAGGTGGCATGGAGTCGAGACGGTCACACGCTTGCCAGCAGCAGCGACGACAACACCATTCGGCTTTGGGATGGGCAGACCGGACATTGCTTGCGAATATTACAGGGGCATCAGAATTCAGTGTGGTCAATGGACTGGAGTCCTGTAGAACCGCTTCTTGCCAGCACTAGTGCTGACCTCACGACACGGTTTTGGGATGCTCAAACAGGGGATTGGTTAAAAACCCTTCAGGGATACAGTGCTTGCGTCAGAGCACTTGCGTGGAATGCTGATAATCAGACCCTTGCCACTGGCTCCGATGATCGCACAATCCGGTTATGGAATATCAACACTGGCGAATGTCTGAAAAAGTTACGGGGGCATTGCAACTGCATCTGGTCGGTGGCCTGGAGTCCAGACGGTCAGACGATCGCGAGCGGCAGCGATAACCAAACCATACAACTGTGGAATTCACGCACGGGTCAATGCTTGCAAACCTTAAGGGGTCACACAAACTGGATTTGGTCAGTGGCGTGGAGTCCTGATGGGCATAAGATTATCAGTGGCAGTAACGACCAATCCATCCGAGTGTGGGATGGCAAAACCGGGCAATGTTTGCAGAGTTTGCAGAGTGATGCATGGGTCATGGCGATCGCGCCTAGTCCCGATGGCAAAACCCTTGCCAGTGGAGGTGTGGATCGCGCAGTTTGGCTAGTCAACCTGGATACTGGAGAGTCTCTTAAAAAATTGCAGGGGCATGATGGCTGGATTTGGTCAGTGGCATGGAGTCCCGATGGGCAACTGTTGGCTACAGGAAGTGAGGACGGGACAATTCGACTGTGGGATGCTCAAACAGGCGAATGTTTGAATGTGCTTCAAGCCAGTCAAATGCGAATCTTCTCAGTCGTTTGGAGTCCAGATGGTCAGAGGATTGCCTGTGCTGGCAGTGACTCTACCGTACAGATATGGGATATCAATACAGGTCAGTGTTTGAAACGGCTTGAGGGTCATACCAACGCACTGTGGTCAGTGGCTTGGCAACCCGCAGGACGGCTTCTTGCCAGTTCTGGAGAGGATGACACGATCCGAATTTGGGAGGTTGACACCGCTAAGTGTTTGAAAATTCTCAGGATTGACCGCCCTTATGAAGGTATGAATATTGCTGGTGCTACGGGTTTGAGCAAGGCGCAAAAAGCAACATTGCAATCGCTGGGCGCGGTTGAGAAGGGTTAATTTGGTTTACTCATTATTGTTCTCTATCTCAATCGACTGAGAACTGTTGTATCTACGATCGCTGTAAAGTGAACCGGACTGAGTAGACCGTTGGGTTTGCTTTATTTGCCCAACAACGTAACGAACCGATTGAAGAGTTGCAACCAGAAGCGAGATCCCATTGCAACAGCAAGACTGGTAAGTAACCAGCCCCCGATCGTTCTTAAGAGAATGATGCCATTGAATTGAGCAAACTGTCTCCGTCGATTTGAGGGCTGCCACCCAATGGGAATTGTTGTACTTTCCATCAACAAAGATAAGCGTTCTACACATTTCGGTGAATTGAGATTGTCTCGGCACCCCTGAACTTGGGTTACATTTTGCAGAATTACTGCTCGTGTAGCTGTGTTTTCGCTGATTCTGCGGATAATATAAAGCGAATCAATGTTTACTGCAATCACAAGCACCAAACTAACGAGAAACGAAACAAGTTTGTAACGATGTTTATAAGCATTCGATGCATTTGCCATTGCATGACGAAACCAGAAACCGATCTCATACTTCAACCACACCATTTGTCGCTCAGCATTAGTATCGATGCTTTGAACGCGATCGATGATTCGCTGCAAATTTGCTCGTAACCGTGGCGATAGATCTGGAGAGGCGTTAATAATCGCCATAAAATGGGCGATCGCATCTCCAGCAGTATTGTCGTTGCGTGTCCCTAAATCATTGGGTTGAGGTAAGCTCTGCAACACATCCAGCAGTGCTTCTGCAAACACTTGGGGAGAAACTTCAGATAAAATGACTGATCGATTACGCCGACTCAAAGAGTGAGTTGCAGAAATAATACTTGGGCTATTCAATAGTCTGCCTGCGATCGTATCTTTGAACTGGTCGGGATCATCACTCTGTTCTGATGATTCACCCAGCAAAGTGATGATTGCTCGCTTGAAGTATTGGGTTTTCCATTGCAAAGCCCTCACAACAAACTCTGTTAGTTCCGAGGCAAGTAGACTCAAAAAGGTATAAATCAAGGACAATCCAATAACAATGTCCAGGAGAGGAAATTTCTCCACGTATCGCTCCGAAGTTGAAACTTTCGTTGGATCAGAACTGCTATGATGCCCCTGATGTAACTGCTATTTGGTTCGTTTGTGAGTAGATAACCCTAATGTTTTGTAAGATGCGTTAGCGGAAACGTAACCTGTGTAGATGTTGAATTTATCTGCGGCAATCAAACCTACGTTGTTTTTTGTTGTTCTTCAGTTGCAGCAGGTTTTTCTCCGGTTTCTCGAACGTGAACGAGTTGATCGAGAATTTGAAACCAGAAGCGAGATCCCATCGAAATTGCAATGCCAGTCAGCAACCACCCGATCGCAGCCTTCAACAGATACACCAGATTGAACTGCGGAAACTGCTGTTGAAAATTCACAGGATGCCAGCCGATGGGAATTGTGGTGCTGTCTAACAAATCTGCCATCTTATCCATACATTGCGATGAACTGAGATCTTCCTGACACCCCTGAATTTGAATTGCATTCTGAATAATCACCGATCGGGTTGCCGTGTTTTCGCTAATTCTTCTGAGCATATATAGAGAATCGGCATTAATTAGAACTGCAAGTATTGAGCCAATCAAAATTGTGAACGCTTTAACATTACGTCGATACGTCCCAGATAGCCGATCCATTGAATGTTCATACCAGAGCGCAACTTCATGCCTAAACCGCTCCATTTGCTGCTCAGTCGTCTCAGTTTGGGTCTGGGTTTGATTCGCCAACCGCTTTAAGTTGTCTTTTAAGCGCGAAGGTAGCTGATCTGCATTCTCGACTTTAGACATCAACCAATCAAGTTCGCCAATCGTTTGATCTGCGCTCTGTAGCAGTTGAGGTTCTGTGCGTTCAACCTCTGGTAGAGCCTGCAAGACTTCGAGTAGCGCATCCGCAAACACTTTTGAAGGAATGTAGGAAGGACCAACCGACTGTCTGTATCGCCGCGATCGCTGAGTGATAGAAGCAATTAAGGAACTGTAGTACAGCCTGCCAGTAATGGTGTTCTTAAACTCTTCTGGATTGCGTCTAAGCGCGATTGATTCACCCAACAACGTCATGATGCCTTGCTGTAAGTGATGCGCTCGCCACCGCAAAACAGTGGTCATGAATTCGGTCAACTCTGAAGTAAGCAAACTTAAGAAGGTGTAAATCAGCGTCAACCCAATGGCGATATCCAACAGCGGAAAATGACCCATCATCTGGTTTCACCTATACAAAATTAGGAATAGCAAGGAACGTTATACACAAACTCCTGATGAACACATTCCACCCATGTAACCGCCGCCACAACTCGCTGAGTGAGCAGTGACGATCGCCTCAAATTGCCATTCCACGATCGCGCCAACGAGTCTCGCCAAGCGTTCCATCTGGAGTTTTGATGACTCACCCACAATCGCTTTCTTATTCCAGTCAATAAACCGAAGTGTGCCAACGTGCGTGTAGTCCCAGGTTTCCAAGCCTTTAAAGAATTTGCCAAGTTCAGGAATGTGGGCGATCGCATCAATGAATGCCGCGTCAGGAACAATATGGGGAACGATATCATTGCCATATTCATAGCGGATGTGATTTGGAATCTCTAATTGATATTGGTTAGCAAAGGTTGTATCCCCAGGATGAGCCGCAGCGTAAGTATAGACAGCCGCAGGATTGATATCTTCCTCAATCTTCAGTCGCAATGCCGCCAAACTCGACATAGCGCCCCCTTTGCTATGCCCGGTGATATAGAGCGGCAAGGATTTTCCACCCGCATTCATCTGCTGTTTAATCTCCTTCACCATGGGTTCCCACAATGACGATAATCCTTGCCAAAACCCTTCATGCACTTTGCCTGGAATACCAGGTGCCGCGATCGGGTTATCGGTTAAATCACTAATCCAGTCCAGCATACTTTGCTGATCGTGAATGTCGGGTGGAATGGTGCCCCGAAACGCCAGTACTACACCTTGATCGGTGGTGCCTACTAAACAGGCATCGATATCATCCTCGCCAGCCGCGAATGCAATCGGTGGCGTGAGAAACCCAACGGCACTGTAGTAGGGTTCTTGAGGAATAAACTTGCCTGTTGGATCAATGCTATAGGCAGCGACGCTGGCGCACAGCGATCGACACTCTAAGCTAAGAGTCGTTGAAATCATCGTATTTATCCTTTGGAATGTGAGGAAGAGAGTTTTGGCGTAATCAATTTAGGTTCAAGTCGGCTGAAGCAACCACTGCACCTGTGCTTGGTCAGCATCTGCTTGAGTCAGATTTTTATCAATGCCAACCTCCTGCACAGTACCGCCATCCGATTGAGTCATTTGATAACCCCGCACCGCCACATTAGGCACGATGCTGAGGGAATGCCAATAGTGTTGAAACTTCAAATTGCCATAAACCCAACCATCATGGTTCTCAATTCTCAACAATGGTAGCTGTGGCTCATTATTTACTGATTTCTGAATTGATAGTGCACCCAGCGTAAATGCTCAAACCTTTACTCTGTAAAATTCGAGCGTCATTTCAAATGGTTTTACGTCATTGATTTTTAGTTGACCTGCGAGGCGATCTTTTTAGATTGAGATCGCTCAACAGTCAATTCTGACTTAGCCACTCCATGTGTTATTCCTATCTTGGTTATTCACTGATTGTCAACACCTTCCAGGCTTGTTAAAGAACTCTTTATATTAATAAAAAGAAGTGCGAGAGATGACCAAAAGTAACTTTAAGTTGAAATGATTAATCGATTGGCGATCTCTTGGCGATCTCTTGGCGATCTCTTGGCGGTAGTCTTCTATAGCTAAAACAAAGGTCGTACCCGATGGAGTGAATTTTGCCAATTCAATCCTAGGGCTAAGTCATTCAATATTGCACATAGTGTGTCAAGGTCGGTGACAAGATAATGAGTTCAATCACGTTCAAAAAGACGCAAACTGATGCCGAAATTCAAGCGTTAGTTTCGTTCTTAACCCAATCGGTTGTCTTTAATGCAGATGGTCAGTATTTCACTGTTCCGGGTTCATTACCCTTAAGTTACTATGCCACCCCTGGCTATTGGGGAGATTATATCTGCAACACTTGGGCTAGTAAAAACGGTCAAGATTGTACGGTCGTTGTTCAAGATTTTGGCGGGGGCGATCAGCCCTATTACCGCAATGGTGAAGGAAGCCCAGGCGCACAGTTACAGATTGAGCGAGTCAATGCCACATTAGGGACTGATATCTATGATGCGGCTTGCTGGCAAATTGCTTTAGCTTTAGCGTCCGATCGAGGTTTGCAGGGCTTTCAAGCAGCTACACTATTTGCTCTAGCCGCCAACACGACTCAGCGTCTCGGTGCTGATGTTACAGCAATCCGTGCGAATACAGCCAACTTTCAATACGGCTATCAAGATTCAATCTCAAACGCTAGCGAAGCATACGCTTTGCGATTAGTAGGCAAAGATTATTGGGCACAAGATCCCCTTTGGAAAACCCAATATCAGCAGTATATTACCTTCTATCCTGCTTGTATCAGGAAGTACAGAGGGTCTATCACATGGCCTGATTGGAAACCCATCACTGGCGAGAATGCATGGGCTTTTTTTCTAGGTGCCTTACCAGTCGATTATTTCCAATATCGATCGCAGGGCTATATCCCGTTTAAAGCTGACTCGATTCAAAACGCGCTCTATGTTTTGTACGCATTTGGAATAATGCAATCACCGATCGGTGCCTTTTATTACGCACCGGGTGGTTCTGAGGGGAATACAGGATCTATTCCTCAAGGAGCAATCTCAGTTGAAAATTGCGCCTCATCTTTGGCGGGACTGATGATCTTCAAGCAAGTGCTAGAAAATACGCTCAGTCAAGACGGGTCGCTAGCTGAAAGCGATCAAGGAAAAATCAGGGCAGCTATCAATCTAATCTGCATCATGATTTGGGGGGGGAAAGCGCCCTGTGGTCATACAGATGGATTGCTAGCATTCTTTCAAACAAAAGCGTGGAACCGATCAAATGGTAATTTTTATCAGGGCGGGACCTACACTCAAAATACCTGGGCAGCCACAGCAGAGCCGCAAGCTGTTGATGTGAATACTTGGGGACTGACGGTTCTCGGGCCGCAAACCCTCGATCGCTGGTTTGGTGAATCAGCAGCCTTTAATGTTTGGCAAAACGTCAAACAGTGGAGCGGCTTCTCGCAAAATGGACAGTTTTGGGGGGTCGGCTACTCCAATCAAGATCACAACGCCATCATGTCGGCTGAGTGGACAGCAGGCGCAATTAATGCCGTGCGTTGCCTGATGGTGTACTACCAGAGCGATACGACCAAGCTCAACAGTTTGCAGTCCGATCATGACACCATGATGACTCACATCCTGAATCTGCGGACTGATCATTATGTTGCGGCTAGTTTCCCTGACGGCTTAGACAGCAAGGCTTTCAATTATGTCAATCCACCCCCTGGGCAATTAGCCTTCCTGTATGCCAGCAAACGTTATAACATTCCTTTCGGCTGGTATGCCAACCCCATTCCATCGACCACATCTACTAGTTGGACAGTTTATTTGCACTACGACTACAACCCCTTTCAATTAGGAGGCTCTTATAACTCTCTCGATTGGACAGCACCCCCCTACGACCCCAACAACGATGATGGTCCTTGGAATGTCCACGTCATCAATTTGACCGTTCAAAACAATGTAGATGGAGCACAAATCATGCCCAGTTATCAAGCAAGTAGCGGCTCTACTTGGCAAAATCTTCTGACTCAACCGATTCCAATCGGTGGTTCTATCCCCATTCAATTACCCAGCGATGCCTATGCGTTTATGGTTGTTTATAACAAACCCAATGCAATGCCGCCAAGCCAGTGGCTGAGAGCTTGCCAACTCAATCAAAGCCAACTTTCGCAGCTTAAAAATGGACAGGCGATCGCCGCCCTCTGGACTAATAGCGACGGAAGTGGCGCTTGTCAGATTTAACCCAGGAGAAAGAGGATGCCCCCGAATTCAAATTTTCGGATTTGTGCTTCACTCGATCGTTCCAAAGTTAATTGTTTGAATCGTCGTTAAACCTAGAAACACAAGGAGAAATAACCCATGACTACTGCACCACACCAAATCCGACTCACACAGTCACCCACCTTAACAACTGCCGATCCCAATGAACCCAATCTGCTGCACGAGTTAACAGCAGCCCTGACTGGAGGAACTGCGGTCTATGATTTCTTTTCGGGTGATTCTCAAGCCCTGCAAAATCTTTATGAAACCATTTCTACCACTGATGATACAGCTTGGCTTGATGGCCTTGATAAAAGCGGTAATCCAGTAAAATATGTCGCACAGGGCAACAATTATCTCATGGTGTCTGCCTCTGTGACCGACACAGACCCGATACAGAATGGCACAGGGACTGATTATAAGCAGGTGGGTGCTGCGGTGGTCACGCTGACAACCGATGCCGGTACGGGCCAACTGGTCGTCCACGCGATTGAATATTCGGGTGACGGAGTGGGGGGTCTTTTGATAACACCCGTCATCAAAAACGTTCTTGTTTTCGCTGTGAAAACCATGAAGAATTTCGTGAAAAGTCTGGCAAGCAGAACTTTCAAGAGCGCTGAAGATGGGTACGAAGGTGACGATGAGGCAGAAGAAACGGCTGAACAAGACGCAGAAGATGCGGCATCAGACGCAGGGGAGGAAGGAGCTGAACTTGCTGAAGGTATCGTTGCCGATTTCAGTGTCTCTCTCGGTGCAGGCGCTGCCTTTGGAGTCGGTGCAGTCCTAATCGTAGTCATGGGAATTCTCCAATTGATATCGAAGGAGATGACCAATTTCGTCAAGTTTTACAATGTGACCGCCGAAGACATCCAGTTTGGCATGTGTATCGTACCGGAGGGTGGCTCAAAACAAGGTCCCGCAGACGTGGGTAAGACAGCGACCATCACGAAAGTGAGTCCAGCGAAGGCTCCTCCAGGAATCATGCCCTCCGATACGGCGATCTACTACTCGAATCTTAGTTTCATTAACACCAATCCTCTGGAGTCGCTGGGCTACGTGCTGGAAGCTACGCCTAGTGGCGACTTCCCTGGATTCCGAGTCGCGGTCGCGGTTCCTTTACTGGAGGATAACTTGTTGTATCTCGGATTTACGACTGAAGACTGCAATACTCTGTGGCAAGAGCTTTCACCCGATCCCAATCAAGATCCTCCTTCTCCAGGAAAGGGAACCACAAATCTAACCATGACTGCGACATCCGGCAAATACACCTTACGCATTGCAACGAATCAAGTCAGTGGTAAATCTCCGTCTCCGCTTGACGCAACTGAAGGGTATAACTACCAGCATTTGATTGTCCTGACGGATGGCAGTATTTCGGTGTAATGCCGAGTTTCGATCAATCGCCCTCAGGCTAGGGCAGGGTTACAAGGGGTTTGCCCGTACTGTAGGCATTCCCCTACGCCCCCTTACGCGATTGAGCAAGCTGCTGTAGCAAGCGTTTCAGGTCTTACGTATAGACGCTAGAACAGCTTGAGTGGCAGCTTGCGATCGGCTTCTACCCATGACCCCAACTTTATCCCAGAGAGTTATGGCTAATCCTTTACCGCAGGTACAATTTCGAGCTTCCCATACGCTGAACGGCGCACCTGACCGTCCAACCTTAGTGCAGAATTTACACGCTGCCTTAAAGGGGGGAAATCCGACTTACGATTTCTTTTCAGGAGATATGGCTGCTCTGCACGACATCGCTCAACAGATCGCGAACAACGGTGATAGTGCATGGCAACAAGCTTCCCAGCCGAGTAGTCTAGGGTACGACTTTCTCGATCCCAACGCCCCTGTTCACTATGTGAAAGGCAGCAAAGGCACCCTGGTAGTGCAGGTTCTAGCGGACAATAGCATCCTGGGGCAAGATACACCGGACTACAAACAAGCGGGCATTGCGACCACCTATCTCGTTACCGACCAAGGACCCATCAGTGTCATCGTCAACTGGGTGGAAAAGCTGGGTCCGGCGATCGCCAGTGTCGCGATCGCACCAGCTCTCCTGGCAATCTTGGGAGCGTTCAAGACTTTTCTGCAATCCTACCTGACCCGCGCTTATAGTGCTATTGCCGAAGGTGCGACCGACTCGGCAACGGTCAGTGAGGAAGCTGCAACTGAAGCCGCAGAAGATGCCGCAATTGATGGGGAAGTGGTCGCGGATGAAGTCGCCCTTTCACTCACCTTCAGCCCATTAGCGATCGTGGGAATTGCAGTCGCCGCGATCGCCGCCATCATCGCGATCATCTTGTTCTTCCTGGCGAAGACGATGATCTGCCTGGTCAAAATCTTCAACTACACCGATCAAACCTTAAATCTAGCGCTGTGCTATGAGTATGACTTGGTGGCGAAAGAAGTTCCCCAATCGGGGAGTATGCCCCCAATCGGAATTGCACCTGCGCCCCCTGGGGTGAAGCCGTTGGACTCGGTGATCTACCGCGCAGACTACCAGTTTCAGAATGATTCCAGTGTTAACGGTTTAGGAGTCGTTATTCACGGCGATGGATCAGGAGATTTCCCTGGCATGACGGCTGTAATTGATATTCCGGCAGTTGGCAACAACTCCTTATATGTTGACCTCAAGAATACTGAAGACTGGGATCAACTGTATGAAAACATTGATCACGGTCAGTACGATCAACTCACCATGGGTGTATCGAACAGCGGATACCAATTATCGATCGCCACCAATCAGCTACGGGGCGAATCACCCTCTCCGATTACCGGTGAAACGGGTTACTTCTACGAATATCTCATTGTTATTGAAAAAGGAGCATCCTGATGTCTGACACAGAACACCAGTTTAATTTTGGCTTCGACGTGCATGATCAAGCGGTTAAGAATGACAACAACTCATTTAAGAACCTCTTAGACACAATCACAACTCAGGGAGGAGACAGTGTACATCAACTATTTGCATCAGATCTGTCGGCGCTGCAAAATTTGTATGCCGCGATCGCAACGGGTGGCGAGAGCGTTTGGTTAAACGGAACTGATCCATCTAATCTGCCTGTCTTGTATGTGGAGATCGGCAATACTTATCTGATGGTTGGCGCATATTTCTCCGAAGATGGCATCAGTATTCTGCAAAAGGGCACCGCCGATCTCGAAACGTTTGAGGACGTTGGGGCTACCTATGTCACGCTGACAACGGGCACAGGCACTGACCAGGAAAGAACTATTCAAGTGATGGCTAATACGATCGAGTACGCAGGTGTAGGTATTGCAGAAATTGAGCTGGAACAAGCCAAAGAGAACGTGATCGAGACACTGGTGGGCAAGACTAAGGAGTTTGTTTCTCTGATGGTTGAGTCTCTGATCGAGGTAGGAGAGCTAGATGCGGTTGCCCTCGACGCAAAACTCGCTTCAGAAGCACAGAAAGCCGGTGAATCAGCAGGAACTGACGGCGAAGAGATCGTGATCTCCGAAACGCTCACCATTTCAGCGAACATCGAGTTCGTTCTTGGAGTCGCTGGTGTGGTATTCACGTTAGGCACCTTCGCGTATGGGCTAATCATGCTCCTATTGGAGAAACGGATGATGTCTTACGTGCGCTTTTTCAACGCGACCTCACAGGAGATCGATTTCAGCCTGTGTTTTATCGAAAAAAGCTGTACCTCCGCGATCGGTCCTCTGATTCCGAATGATGTTAAGACAATTCCGGGCATTTCACCCGCTTGGGTTCCCGCCTGGATGATTGGCTCGACTCCTATCCACTACATCGATCTAGCCTACTTCAACACCGATCTGACGGCAGATCTCGGCTTTGTCTTGAAAGCTGCCCCAAATGAAACATGCCCTGGCTTTAACGTGGTTGTCAACATTCCCAATACCGGGGAAAATAAGCTGTATGGCAGCTTTAATACTCAAGACGATTGTCCAAGTTATTGGGCATCTCATAAAGATTCACCAGCCACATTGACCTTCTGCGCCACGTCTGGCAACTTTACCCTGCGCGTTGCGACTAATCAGTTAAAGGGAGAATCGTCCTCACCCACCGATGGCACAATGGGCTACAACTACGAATACGCGATCGTGCTGGAGGAAAACTAGAGGTACTGTGATTCTGGCGATCTTCTGGCGATTTCTTGGCGGTAACTCTCTATAACTAAATTTAAGGTTGCATCAGTTGAGTCAGGGTAACTTGCATCACTCACATTATTCCTAGCTTGTAGAAATATCTTTCACTGAGTAGCTCAGATTTTATTGAGTGATATACGCTCAGTGGTTCTTTATTGCAGGTTTTTATCATGTCATACACTCTCAAAGTCGATCGCGACACTTGGCTCAAACTGAGTACAGCTCAAAGTACAACATTACCAGATGACCAAAAGCAAGCCGTTTCGACTGGGACAATATTACCCATCTCCAGTTATGAAATCATGGGCAACTACATCAAAGTTTCCCTCGGTGATGACGCTCAAGGAAAACAACTCGCCTATCAGGGACATAACACCTGGTATGTGTTTAGACCCCATGTTGAAATCCTACAAGATGGGAAGCCTTTGAGCCTAGTCCCAACATCTGTTGACTTGCCCGTGCCTCACTATGATTACTACGACCAAAATGACAATCAGGAAGCACCGGGGGGATCGTGCAATGTTACGGCGATCGCGATGGATTTAGCGTATCTAGGCGTTCCTCAACAGCATACCCAAATGCGCTACCCCGATGAACTCGATGCGTATTGCGACGAGCATGGTTTAGACCGTCATTCTCCACTCGATTTAGCCAAAGTGGTTGAAGCCTATGGCTGTAAAGATGACTTTAGTTACACCAGCAATTGGGATCTGATTAAAACCTGGATTGCAAGTGGATTGCCCGTAGTGGTGCATACCCAGTTAACTCAATCAGGACATGTTATTTTATTGCGCGGGTATGACGAAACGGGCGTTTGGGTAAACGATCCGAACGGGGTTTGGACTCCAAATGGCTATGACGAAAGCAAAGGTGGAGAAAATCTACACTATTCCTGGGATCTGATGTATCAGACGGTTTCCAGTGACAATCAGCTTTGGGCACATCACATCACAAAAGGCGTGTAGCACTTTAAAGGTCGTATGGAAGAATTGTCAGTACTCAGGAAACAGAAGACTTCCAACGGGCGATCGCTGAGGAGTGAGATCTGGGCTGACAACTCTGCAACAGATTATGACGTTCTCTAAACCTACTATCTCATTCGCGATCTCTTGGCGATCGCCTTCTATAACCGATTAAGTTGCATCGAATACTTCCAATCAGCAGGAGGGTTGACCTATGGCAAAAAATATAGCCCCCTACCGGATCTACGTGATTCGCTGTTGGGAAGAGCAAAGTTTTCATGCAAACATGAACGTCTACCGTTTCACGCTGGATGTTCCTGCCACGGGTCAACGAATTGGTTTCACCAGTTCGGAGGAATTAATCAATGCCCTGGAATTAGCCCTCTCTCAAATTCAGACTCAGGCGATCGCAGATGCGACTGAGGATTCACCGGATCAAACCATTTAGGGTCTGGAAGCCAAGCACTTTTCCTGGTTCAGATATTGTCACGGACTTCTTACTGCGAGAAAACACCATGAAAGCATTTCATATTGATTTAAGTCACGTTGAAGAGACCTGTGGGATTTTGGTTAAGTTTCGATCGCACAAGTTGGAGATGCAGGCGCATGATGCTACCACAATGGCGGCGGCGAGACAGCAAAATTCTGCCCTGGCTGCCTTACCCCTGGAAACTTGCACTCGCTGCTTCACCCATTTTGTCCATGTCCCGGAAGACCTGTTTCCGTCGGATCGGATCAGTTGGATACGGATACTTCGCCCTCAGAAAGATCCGACAATCCCTGTTCCCGATTTGATTCAGATGAGCATCTATATTCCGGAGGGTTATCAGCTTCAGCACTTTCAGAAGGTGTTACTGAAACGGTCTAGTTACTTTCCTGCAATACTGAAATACTATGGGCTGGACGAGCATACAGCGACGGCTTTGAGTTTAGACATGCTGATGGGATGGCGGTCAATCTCCTCCACAGCTTTATCCGGTTGGCTATGCACCCGTGGGGCAGACGGTTCCGGCTTATCTGCTCACGGCGGATACTTGCAGCACCTTTGCTCCTACCCAGTTTATCCCTCCCCTGACAACGATTACTCAGTCTAAAAATGGCAAGGGGATGGATTTTAGCTATGTAGACCTGAGTGGTCAGGATGTCTCAGGAGTGGATTTTACTGGAGCCAATTTTACCGAGGCGAATCTGACGGGGACTATTTTTGAGGGTGCCATTCTGACCCAAGCCGTTTTCGTTGGAGCCAACCTGGATCAAACCAGCTTTGATGGGGCGACCTTAGATCAGGCAAACTTTTCGGGTTCCAATACGGTATTGACGACTGTTCAATGGGGACAACCTAAAAGTGCCCAGACTATCAATTTCAGTGGGTGTGATGGGCGGGGGACAAAACTGGTGGGAACATCGGGAAATTTGATCCCCTGCAATTCAGCCAATTTCACCAACAATGCCAATTTCAGCGGGGCAACGCTCAGTTACCTGATGCTGGATGCTGCTGACCTGACTGGGGCGATCGCAGCCAGAGCCAATTTTACCGGGTCATCCCTGCAACAAGTCAAGGCTCATGGGTCCAACTTTTGTGGTGCAATTCTGAATCAGGCCAATCTCAGCAATAGTCAATTTGGCGCAAAAGCCTTGCTGTTTGTCCTTACTACAAACCTGTCGAATTACATTACCGAACTCAATCAAAGTGATGGTAAAGCCGTTCCCCAGGATATTATTAATGCCTTTAATCGCAATGGAATTGATGTCTTAAACAGTATTGTTACGGTGCTGGTTTCAGGGCAAAGCTGGCTCATCACTACCGGAACGATCGCCTACAATCTGCTGCTGAGTGCAGATAGCTCTCAACTCCTCGTCTACCGTTATGGTGGAGCAGTGGCGGCCAGCTTTGCCGGAGCTTCCTTAAACAGCAGTACCAGTTCAGGGGCTAATTTCTCTTCGGTGGATCTGTCCAATAGTCTGTGGCATAATGCTATTGCCAATCATACGGATTTAGAATCCACAAACCTCGCAGGCAGTTTTTTCCTGGAAGCCGACTTTACCCAAGCGATCGTGGCGGGCACAATTTTCTCCAGTGCCGTGCTGATTCAAACCCGGTTCAGGGGCGTACAACTCACGAACCCTGGCTTCACCAACGCCCAACTTCAGGGAGCCGATTTTACCGATGCCACCCTGATCAATGGCAATTTATATCAAGCCGCGATCTCCTTGCCGTTTGGTGTGCCCCTATTTGTGATGGATAGCAGCTATACCAGTGATTTGAACAACGGCGATCTCGCTGCCATCACCCCTTTTACCAGCCAGGGGTATCCTTTAGGCAAACAGGCGAGCCTAAGCCCGTTGTCCGGTTGGTTAATTGATAATTCCATGGATACAACCCCGTCCATCAAAACCTTTTTCATTGATGTCAACCTGAATGTCTATGATTTCCTGAATCCTACTAAGCCTTTATTTTTCCTCTCTACCAAATACAAGCCCTTCCTGAATAATCCCAATCCTAACGATCTCTTAATCAACTGGTTCAAATCAAACAATTGTTCCCTCAGTGCCCAGGCTGTGATTGCCCCCATTACTGCCTGGAATATTAGCAATAGTCCTGATGCACCCGTGCCCCAACCCGTCATTTACGAAAGGATTGCGATCGTCTCCGAAGCAGATGGCTGTTTGCATGTCTATGGAACAACTCTGTTGTGGTTGAAAAACTTCCCGACCTATCCATCTGATATTGCCTTCGGATCTACTCTAGCAATTCAAACTGCCATCAATTCACAAACTATCTGCCCCAATGGACAACCTAACAGTGAATTCGACCCTGGGTTCTACACTTGGGAACAAATGATGACTTGCCCTCACCCCGTAACACCTTCCTATCTGGATGCAGCCAATCATGACCCATGATCTCGCTGTCAGAAATACGGAGAATATGGTTCCGTGTTGTTCAATACCAGAGATTCTATTCATTGTTTTCATTAATTTTCAAGAGGTTTATTCAGGATTACAGAGATGAAAAAACTAGTCACTTTTTTGAGTCTGGCGTTATCAGTTATTGTTCTTATCTTATTAGTGAAGCCAACTGCGATCGCGGCACGCCCAGCAGCCCCAGACTATCAGCGCTACATCACCTTTCACAACGACTTCGACTTCCCGATCTTTCCAGTGATTCAGGTGCCCGCAGATATCTGTGATGGCGCAGGGGTTACCCGTGTGCGAAGGATTGTCGTCAATGGAGCGGGTCACGATGGCTTGCAGCCGAACGAAACCCTGACGGTTTTGATTCCACAAGAATCGAACAATCCCAGCAGTCCTGCCGATCCAATGATTCGATGCTGGTATCGATCCGGGCGGATTTACATTTTCCCCGTTAATCTCACCACCTTTGAAGGAAACATGGTTGAGGTAGATTCAAACAATTCTTCCCAGACAACCAACTATAAAGACCCCACGCATCCCAGTGTTGCTGTGCCCTGCTATGAAGGCCCCAGAAACAAGCCGGGAGCGAGCGGTAACTGCACAACCGGCGTTGCCGATAATTCCTTTGCTGCCGATGTACCCGCTCAGTTGGCAGAATACACCTTTGACTCCGATAATGCATCCACCAACGGCGATCCCGATTCGGGCATTGCCATGGCAGATATCGATGTATCCCATGTGGATGATCTATATCTGCCGATCGCTGCCTCGGTCGTCAACAATGGTGCAACTGGCTACATGGGTGGGGCGATGGATTTCCCCACATTCCAGCAGCGGATCAGCAGTTTTTTCACCCAGGTTCCCTGGCCCAATTACTCGGCATACCTGAGCCAAAATCAGCCGGTTCCCAACGTTATTAGAAACGCGATCGACACGAAACAATTGCCGCCGGATCTGGGTGGAGGAACCAATACTCCCGCACCGCATCTGCCAGCGGGCTACAACAGTATCCAGAATACGCTTTCTAAAGCGACCTCTTCGGTTTACGAAATAAAGGACAGCACATCGAACTATTTGATCAGTGGAGTTCTCAACCAGAACGCCCAAGTGCAGCCCTATCTCGATCGATGGATGGGGTGGATGCAGCCGAAGAACGGAGATCCTTGCACGGGGGCAAATTTTGACCAATTGATCTGGCCCGATGGCATCACTTCCACGTTCAACAAACAGAATTTCTGTGCTCAATTTCAGACCACTGCTCAGACCGTCTGGAATCATTTCTTAACTGACCAGACAGATGGATTTCAGTCAAACCAGGCGCAATTTTATAAAGATTGCGGGTTGTCCGATGCAAAGCCCGACCAAAATCAAACCAATGCCTGCATTATCCAGCATATCATTGGGTATAACTCAACCGTGCTGGGGGGCGAGTTGCCTGGGCAAGTCCAGGCTTTGTTGCGGGGCGTAGCTTATAACGCTGCGGATGGTATTGACCCCAATAACCAGCAGTATCAATACGATCCATTTTTGACTTTTGCCGCCCCCTATAACAGCCAATTCAACCTCGACCCCTATACTCGCCTGATTCACAGCACAAAGGACGGAGTCGGTGCGGTTGCCTACTCGTTTTCGATTGATGACAAGTACGGCAACTTCCGCGATGCTTCCCTGGGCATCCTTGTGGATGCGGGGGGAACCAGTGCCCTGGATAATCAACAGCCCTACGACCCCTACCAGCAATACCAGATGAACTGGGGGTATAACCGAGACCAATTTAGTTTGATTGCGATCGCATCTGGGGTGAATCTGGCGAATGTTCAGGCACAACTGCAGGCGATCGCCGCGCAAAACGATAACCGCCCGTTCCTGATCAAGCAAAACCAGACTATATCCGTGTTGGGTCATGCTACCAGCACCAACTGGACGCTCACAACCCCCCTCGTGACCCTGGCGCAGTTGCAGTATCAGGCACAGCAGGAAGAGGCACGCGGGAATACTAAGTACTACCAGACTCTGATCGATTATCTGTTTGGCAATTCAACAGCGAATCCGCCAGTTCAGAGTATTTTCCCCACTGCTGCCTGGGATGGAAACAGCCAGAACCCCCCCCCGGCTATCGACCTGCTGGACTTCGATGCTGCTTCAAACTGGTCTGAGGGTCAGGCAATCCTGTATGGCTACATCATCCAGCAGAACGCCGATGTGCCTGCCAAAGGCAACTGGGTAAAGGCATCCGTATGCGGCTTCCCAAAACCCATTACGATTAATCAACCGGGATCGCAGAGGCTCCCCGTCAAGCTCAATCAGCCTTGCGAGATCACTCTGACAGACACGTATAACGAAACCATGACCTTTAGCCTGACTCCAGCATCCAAGCAGGTCACCGACACTTACACGGGTACCCAGGTGTCGGTGATGAGTCTCCCGATCGGCGGAACGTTCAGCGGTTCGCCTCTAACCGTCAGCAATCTGACGGCAAGTGATCTGAAAAATTGCCAGAACAACTCTTCAAACCAGAGGATCGCTGGCTTTTGCAACAACATCACCCTATCCGCCGTGTGGTCTGCCGATGCGATGTCACGCGATATCGTTTATATGGGGCTTGATCCGAAAGATATGCCACGGGTGAATGTCAACTTGCCCGCTGCGCCGCCAACCCCGATAGACCCCACCTTGGTGAGTTGGACACCTAACGCTGCAATTACCTTTCAACAGCAGAATGGTCAGATTGTGCAGGTGAGCTGGCCCGCGGCTGTGGTTGGACCCAACCAAACCCTGCAATATACCCTTTATGTCAAGGATGGGTCTGCCTGGACACCGCAGTCCTGTGACCCATCCCAAACGTCTTGCAGGCTAAACTTGGGATCATCCGCAAGTGTGTATGTGATTGCAATAAACACCTCGGCACCGACGAAGCCACAAACCACCAACCTGTATGGGTGCTATCCTGCGGCAAACCCGTGCCCACCCACCACCTCAGGACGAGCACCAAAACCTCGCTCTCCCAGGCGCTGAAATGTCCAGCCTGGTGCCGAATTTTTGTGATAAGTCAACCACAATTGTGAACGCCATGAATACTGTGAAAGCGATCGATCCTAATGTTGCCAAAACTCACACTGCACTGTTTGATACCTGGTTTTCGATCGAGCAGTTGCCCATTCCCCCTGCGATCGCTCCCGACATTGCCAAAATTGCAGCGGAAGTGAAACCGCCGCCGGAAGTGAAAATAAGCCAGATTGGGTTTGCCAATACTCAAGACGATGGCGATAAATTTCTCCGCCGTCATCTGCTGATGTAGGCTCCCGATGAAACTTACGGAAAACCGTTTACGTCACCGATAGACGATCAGGGAGAAATCAGCCGATCGTTGCAGTTGGGTCAAACTCCGATTCGTCAACTGACAGGCGATGGCAGCGGCTACCGCGATCGTGATGACCAACTCGCTAGCTATCAGGCAATGCTGAACTTCCGAGCGGTCGGCGGCAAATTGGATCGGGTTGCGCCAATCGTCAGCGTCAACAGGACTGGACAACCTTGCTAAACACCTTTGGCTTAACGAAGTTTGCCCAATTGCCGATTATGGAACTGCGCTCGCGCCCCAAACAAACGCCTTAACTACATCGCGTTAAACAAAGTGATGAAATCGGCAACCCCTTTTCTAGTACAGCTCATATTTCATCAACTGACAGGGCAGCGTTCCATTATAGACCGCAACTCGCTGGGATGATTTGAGTCCGATCGACTGTGAGAGTTCCTTATTGCCACTTAGCACAAAAGCTGTCCAGCCTTTGAAGCGCTGCTTCAGAACGTCGCCCAGCAGTTTGTAAAACGCGCCTAGATCGCTGTCTCGCTCTAGCCGTTCGCCGTAGGGCGGATTGCAAAACAGCACGCCGCTGTCTGCGGGTGCCACTACGTCAGACAGCTCGATCGGGGAAAACCAGATGTGGTCTAATACACCACAACGCTGGGCATTGGCGATCGCCTGCTGAATTACTTCCTCGCTGCGATCGCTGCCCCAAATCGGTGCGGGCAAGAGATCTCGCTGGCTAGATTCTGCTTCTTGAATCAACTGCTCTAGAAGATCTGGGTCAAAGTCGAGCCAGGTTTCAAACCCAAAGCGTCGGAACAAACCGGGCGCAATGTTAAGCGCCTTGAGACTGGCTTCTAGAGGCAGCGTGCCAGAACCACAGAGCGGGTCGTAAAACATCTGCTCTGGCTGCCAGCCCGATAGCTGAATCAGCGCTGCCGCCAGAGATTCTTTTAAGGGCGCGGCTCCCACAGCAGGGCGGTAGCCGCGGCGGTGAAGGCTGTCTCCAGAACTGTCGAGGCTAACCGTGCAATGATCGCGATCGACATAAACGTTAATTCGCACATCTGGCGCTTGCGTTTCTACGTTTGAGCGATCTCCAAATGCTGCTTGCTGCTGGTCAACGATCGCATTCTTGACCTGAAGTGCTGTGAAGTGGCTGTGGTTGAGCTGCTCATGTTTGCCAGTGGCATTCACCGCCAGCGTTTGGTCAGGCGTGAGATATTGCGACCAATCGATCGTTTGAATGCCGCGATAGAGATCTTCTGCATCACGGCAAGGAAATTCGTGCAGTTTCACCAGGATGTGGAACGGCAGTCTTGCCCAAAGGTTAGCGCGGTAGAGTAGGGCGCGATCGCCCTCAAAAGCAACGCCACAAAAACCTGACTTAACGGAACTTGCACCCAGTTGCTCCAGCTCTTGAGTTGCCAGCGCTTCTAATCCCCGCGCAACCGTTGCAAAGCACTGATTCATATAAGCTGTATGTCCTATGCCGCTAATGATAAAAATTCGATTCAAGGTTCATGGTATTTGCAGCGTCTTAAAATAAATCGCAATTTTTGCTTTGAATTGAGAACTATACTGTTTGCGCTTGTTTTTGCTCATAACCATTCCTATCATGGATCGGGGTTTTAGAGCTTATTCTCCTGTCCAGTTTTTGGGTTCCACCTCAGTTTCCCTTAAAAATGAAAAATCCTTCTCCTATAGTGCTGTCCCTTCCTGTTACAACACTAGGTCTAAGAACTGATGCCTGATCATGTTTATCAATTACGCCAGGTGATGAAACTATAGAAATGTTACCCAGTTTTCGCAACCTACTTGGAAGGTCAAACCCTCTATAAAGTGAGAACCCCTCCACGAAGGCTTTCCCAATCTTCAGGGATTAGCCCGATCGCCGTTTGTTTATAGCCTTCTTTTGAGCGATCGTTACCAACAGTCTTGAAGGATGCTTTCTATAGTAGGAACATCTTGCTTGCAACTTTTTCGAGGCAAGGACTGCGGCCGGAACGACACATCATTGATCAAGGCTATACCAATGCTTATTTAGAGGTTTCCTGGTTTACCGTGGCTTGGTCAGCCGTGCTTCGATTTGCGGTGGTTTGATTAGCTGTCGAGGTCGGTTTACTGCCTGAATTGCGGACATTAATAAATTTACCCAGTAATTCAAACCAGAACGGGGCACCCATCGAGATCGCCAACCCGCTGAGAAGCCAGCCCAAAATCATCCTGAGTGGAGGAAAAAACCATTGACTGCTTTCTTCTGTCTGTTGCTCCAGGTTAGCTGAGTCTCGTCCGATCGGTAGGGGAATAGATCGATTGACCTGATCCCGAAGACACTTCAGTTGCTTGCCAGTAGTTGTATCGCTTGGACTAGGCGGCAGGCATTCGATGTTTGTCGCTACCTCAGCCTTTTTAGCTAGGGCATCCCGTAGGGTAGGGTCTGTCGTGAGCCGACTCACCATATGAAAGGTGTCTGCATTGACGACCAGAGCAATTAAAAAGCCAATCAGAAACGTCACCCCTTTGGCATTGCGTTTGTAAACGCCAGAGGCTCGATCCATAGAGCGATCGAACCAGATTTGAATTTCACCTTTAAACTGGTAAAGTTCATCTTCTACATACTGTACCTGCGCCCGTTTCACGTTAATCTGCGCGCGTCGTGACAGAGCCGCAAGGCTTTCTCGCACCGAAGGGGGTAACGTTTGCCCGATCGCCTCAACGTCTTTTCTAATCTCGTCATAGGCTTTGTAAATCTTGTCATTTGGGTCAAGATTGCCAAACCGATTCTGAAGCAGTTGATAAGTATCGCTCACTCTAATGACTTGTTGCTGCTCATTCCTGACTTCTCCAATTCCTAAATCCAAAGTTTGGGCGAGACTGGGCTGTAAACGGCGAATAAGTTCGTCAGTGTTGCTGTAGCTGGTGTTATTGGAATCGGGGTTCCCCTGATAAAAAATCCCGTTTTTCAGAGATTTTATCTGACTAACAAACTTGACAATCTCAGGATCACCTTGCTGTTCAGTTGAAGTATCATCCTGAGCCTTTAGAGCGTTTGTAGGCGCAAGCAGTTTAGTCGTTTCAATAAATGAATTAAGTTCGTCTCTAAGTCGATTGACACAAGTTAGCAGGGTCGCTTTTTCAGTGCTAAAGTCTGTGCAAATAGCCTCTAACTTTAGCCGCAAACCAATCAAATCAGCCGTCAAATTTTGGCGAGTTTCATCTTTAATTTGAAGATCCTGTTGGTTAAGGTAGCTATCCAGTTTGTCCAGAATCTCCTCTTTAACCATCAGCTTCAAATTGAGCGCCGTCATCTTCTTTGTCAACTGCGAGAGGCTAAGCTTTTCTAGCAGCGTCGTTGCAAAGGTTTCCGAAGGCATATAAGAAGGCTCATCGCCCTTCAGCGTTAGCTTATCTTTTCTGCCGAGCGTGATTACAAAGCGAGTAATCTGCCGTAGCCATGACTCAATGCCCTCCTTAGATTCATGACTAATATTTTTAATCAGCGGGTTACTGTAAAGCGACTCAACGATTGTCTTGACACTCTTATCGTTAGCGGTTCCTTCTCCGCCCGTTAAAAGAGTCTCAATTGACTTCTTTAAATGAGCCGCCCGCCATTGCAGCAGAGTCGATAGCAACTCCTGAATTTCAGATACTAACAGGCTGAGAATTAGGTAAACAAACGCCA
Source organism: Phormidesmis priestleyi ULC007 (assembly GCF_001895925.1). Classification (GTDB taxonomy): domain Bacteria; phylum Cyanobacteriota; class Cyanobacteriia; order Leptolyngbyales; family Leptolyngbyaceae; genus Phormidesmis_A; species Phormidesmis_A priestleyi_A. The sequence continues at coordinate 53,534 of NZ_MPPI01000031.1, forward strand.
ACCCGATCGCGATATCCAGAACGAATGGTAAATTCATCGCTACTAAACCTTTAACTTAAGTTTGTCCTGCAAAATACTTAACATCCTTACTCTTTCAGCAACACCCTTAGAACTGAATCATCTTTGCCCCTTGAACTTGTCAAGTCCAAATATATTTCTCAAAATTTTGGAAAGTCCAGATGGTGGGTCAGGCTGTGACCTCGTGGGTGAATCCTGCTTCCTTTCTGATGAGAGTGGAGCTTGACCTACTGCTTTAAAGAGCGGTGGGTGATCTGATGCAGAGTCGCCAATTTTAGGGAATCCAGCAATAGATGATTGAGAAAAATTAGGTGGTGAAGATCGAGGGGGCGGACTTGCCTCGGAAGTTCCTGATGGCTCAGAAGATTCTGCATCAAGGCGATTGATCGCTTCCCTCAATCGCTCTAATGGAGACCGCACTTCTGCCTGACTGATAGTTGAGTTTGTCTGACTAATCTCTTTTATAGAGGGAGTGGAAAAAGGGACAACAGGCTGAGAGTTCATGACTCCTGGCGGGGACATTGAAAAGGTGGTGGATGCTTTAGAAGTGGGCGAGATTCCAAACGCAGCGATCGAGAGCAGTCCAGGACTAGGACTAGGCGTTGGTGCGGGTATCGGACTGGGTGCTGGAGTCGGGCTAGGCGTTGGTGTGGGTGTTGGACTAGGTATTGGTGTGGGACTAGGTATTGGTGTGGGACTAGGTATTGGTGTTGGACTAGGGGTCGGTGTTGGACTAGGGGTAGGTGTCGGACTAGGTGTGGGTGTCGGACTAGGTGTGGGTGTTGGACTAGGTGTGGGTGTTGGACTAGGTGTGGGTGTTGGACTAGGTGTGGGTGTTGGACTAGGTGTGGGTGTTGGACTAGGTGTGGGTGTCGGACTAGGTGTGGGTGTTGGACTAGGTGTGGGTGTTGGACTAGGTGTGG
>NZ_MPPI01000042.1 GCF_001895925.1 Phormidesmis priestleyi ULC007
ACCTCTTTTCTCCTGCTCTAGAACAAACCTCATCTTATCGTTGATGCGGGAGAACAATCCAAAAGTCCATTTCTCAATCGTGGCGAGTATAGACTCCCTATTAACGCTTCGCTTTCAGTCCTTTCGTAACACGCAATCTGTGCCCTGATGCAGTATAGAAGCAGATTCTGATTATGAATCTATTCAAAAGAAGTGTAGTGCTCTACGAACAGAACTCACTAAAGATCTCCTTTCTCGACGTGGAGTTCCTGATGTCCTCTAATGGATTTCATAGATGAAAATATAAGTGATTTTGTAGAAATCATCTCTGTAGAACACTCACAAATGTAGTAATTAAACAATTTTTGATGCCAATAATTGTCTAAAATTGTCACCTAACAATTCGCTTGGAGCGGACTACGAAAGATCTTGGTGTTGAGTTCAAGGTTACTTACAGCCGCTCAAGCGAACCGTTAGACCGACAGCGCTATTTAGTTCACTTGTACTGTATGCTAAAATCTTCGTGACGCTACGATCTAACTAGCGTTGGAACCGACAACCGAATTTGCATTCTTCGTCAGTGAGCAGAACCGCTTGCGGTTGCGGCTCAACTAGGTATGCGGCTTCGACTACCCGGTGAAAGAATTGATGAATTCAGAGCATCTCTAGTGGACAAAGAATGTAAGACCTTCCGATGGGTGGGCTTACTGTGAATTTAAAAAGGGCGAATTGTTCAAATTGGCTTGGAAAGACGATGAAGCCAATGCCAATAGACTTAAAAGAGATGACTTAATTCTGCTTCGTCAGCATGGGTACGTCACTCATCTTGTTAAAGTGCTTAATCGTCAGGCTGAACGTGAAGATTCGTCAAGTGATTGGAATCTTTATCGAATTGTTGAAGTGGTTTGGGCGATCGGTGGCACAAAGCCACCCCCTTCAGTGAAGGCAGAGTTGATTTTTGGCTACCCAGAAGTTCTCGCCTACATGGGTGGTGATGTCATGAAGCTAGAAGAATTGCCCACATTCAAAAAGGCTTGGGATACTCAGGGCGGGCTTTTGGCTTTCCAGCAGCATGTCCAACACAAACTTGCAGATATTTAAATTCGATCGCTACAGCCCAATTTTATACAGTTCATGCACCGGAAATTATGACCCGAACTCCTCAATCAAATTCCAGCACCAATATCGATGCGGCAAATCCGGCACTTCTCATTACGGGCTGTGTCATCGTCGGTCTGATGATGCTCGCTTTTAGCCCTGCAACCCCAATTTTTCTAGCGCTCTTGGCTTTAGCGCCAGCGATGCTTGCGAGTGAAAAAGGCGGAAAGCCACTCAATTGGTACTGCTATGGGTTTATGCTTTGGATCGTCGCCATCATTCACGCTGCGATCATCCCAGGAAATCCAGAAAACGCCCCAGCAATGAAACGTCAGTTTTGGCAAGGTGTGAGGATTGGCGCAATCGTCGTTGCCGTCCTCAGTATCGTCATCTTTCCAACGATCGAAGAAGGCAGTCCCGCCAGAGCCTTTCTGGGGATTTCTGCGATCGTTGGGTCTGTAATGGGCGGGGTTGCTTGGACACAGAAGATTTAGGAGGTTGTCCATCTGGCTTTTTCGTTTGTTATGATGACAGAGAAGCAAACGAGTCCTCTTATGAAGTATCCACTCCATACCCAATCCCAACCTGTTTCGGGCGAAGCAGCCAAGAAACTGCTGGAAGCGATCGATTCCGGTAGTGCAGTGGTTAATGATCGGGTTCTTGCCCTTGCAAAGCGGATTGCTGCTCGTCGTCGCAAAGCCCAGAAACATGCCTAGCTCCGGTAAGTTTGATGGCTTAGACTTCTCCCAAATCGATATTGAGCTTCTAACCCCTGAACTTCGGAAACTTGGTCAGGGGTTTCGCTGTATCAGGGGTGAATTCGTGACCTATTGGAAACAGGGGCGCATTCATCGGGAAATTGATGCATCCCTTTGTCAGTGCTGGATTGTCCGGGTTGAGGATACTTTAGCTGGCTATATTACGCTGTTAGCGGATAAGTTGCAGGTTGAAGATCCCCTGTTGGCGAAAGAAGGCGTGAAGTATAGGACTTTTCCTGCGGTGAAGATCGGTCTACTGGCAGTTGATCGACGGACAAAAGGTCTTGGTATTCGGTTGATGGATTGGGCAATCGACTACGTGATTACCGAGGTTACGCCGATAATTGGCGTGAGATTCATTACCGTCGATGCGCTCTATGATGCTGATGTTGAACCCGCTTATGATGCATCCGGTTTCTATGCAAAGTTAGGGTTTGAGTTTGCCATTCCCACCGATCCTTTACCACCTGTGAATCCCTATCGAACGATGTACTTCGATCTGAAGCAATTGAGCGAAGCTCTCGTCACCGAAGATATGACAGAAGATAGCTGATGATCTTGTCGTTAAGTTGCCGCATAACAACCCCAATGCACCCGACCGCCGAGAGGTTAGCTGCTGATTGTTCAAGGCTACCTGCGGCGGGTGATTGGGAACGTTATTCTGTCTACACTTTAGATTGTAATAGTCATTTGAGATTCATCGTTAAGTTTTGGTTAGGACTCAATTTGTTTATCACTCTGCTCAAGTGATCGGTTCTAACCTAACTGATCGCACGTGCGCTTGAACTTTGAAGCCGCCAAAGGTCGATCCGTCATCTTTCTGCTCAAGCGATCGGTTCTAACCTAACTGATCGCACCCACTCATCTCTCAGACATTTCTCATCTCATCCTCAACTTTCTATTGGTTTTTAGGTAGATACTCCAATTAAGAGATTTAACACCAGATTTTCTCACATGGAGTCTTCCAACAATGGCAACCACAACCGCAGAAGCTCAACGACTACAAGAATCGCTGACTCATCAGGCACACTGGCGCAGATGGGGATCGTATTTGAGCGATCGCCAATGGGGAACCGTGCGCGAAGATTACAGTCCGCATGGAACCGCTTGGGATTACTTCACACATGACCAGGCACGATCGCGGGCTTACCGTTGGGGCGAAGATGGCATTGCTGGAATCTCAGACAACCATCAGCGATTATGTTTTGCGATCGCGCTGTGGAACGGTGAAGATCCCATTCTCAAAGAGCGGCTATTTGGGCTGACTGGCAATGAAGGCAATCATGGCGAAGATGTCAAAGAATATTACTTTTATCTAGACAATACGCCGACGCATTCATATATGAAAGCGCTCTACAAATATCCGCATCAGGCGTTTCCTTATGCTCAGTTAGTTGAGGAGAATCGCCGCCGCGATCGCCATCAGCCAGAGTTTGAGTTGTTGGATACTGGAGTATTTGAGGACGATCGCTATTTTGATGTGTTTATCGAATATGCCAAGCAATCGGCTGAAGATATTTTGATTCAAATTACTGTGGTTAATCGGGGTGCTGAGGCAAAACCGCTCCATATTTTGCCAATGCTCTGGTTTCGTAATACCTGGTCATGGGACACTGACGAAAGTAAGCCAACCTTGCAAGAGACAAAATCAAACGCGAACGCGAATGTGATTAGTGCAATTCATTCAACGCTGGGGAAACGATGGCTCTACGCATCTGGAAATGCAGAACTTTTGTTTACCGAGAATGAAACAAATTATGAACGGTTGTTTGGTACGTCTAATGCTTCACCTCATGTAAAAGATGGCATTAATGATTACGTGGTTCAAGGTAATACAACGGCAGTTAATCGTGATCAAGTTGGCACAAAAGCAGCCGTGCATTACGAAGGGTCGATCGCGCCTGGTGAAACTAAAACAATCCAGTTGCGCTTGAGTGATGCGCCCAGTTTAAGTGAACCCTTCGGCGGTGAGTTTAATGCAACCTTTGCAACCCGCAAACAAGAAGCTGATGAATTTTACCGAGGTATTGTTTCCGCATCTATTAGCGAAGATATGCGAAACGTGCAGCGACAGGCATTTGCGGGAATGCTGTGGAGCAAGCAGTTTTATCACTACGTTGTAGAAGATTGGCTGAAGGGCGATCGCTCTGCACCTCAGCCCCCACCCGAACGCAAACGGGGCAGAAATCAAGAGTGGTTCCATCTCTACACCGATGACATTCTCTCGATGCCCGACAAGTGGGAATATCCCTGGTTTGCTGCTTGGGATCTGGCATTTCACTGTCTTCCGATCGCTATGATTGATCCAGATTTTGCCAAATACCAGTTAGATGTGCTGACGCGAGAATGGTATATGCACCCCAATGGGCAAATTCCAGCCTATGAATGGGCTTTAGGAGATGTCAATCCTCCGGTTCATGCGTGGGCAACCTGGCGCGTCTATCAGATTGAGCAAAAGATGTATGGACGTGCAGATCGTCAGTTTTTAGAGCGTGTGTTTCAGAAGTTGATGCTCAATTTTACGTGGTGGGTAAATCGCAAAGATGTAGAAGGCAGAAACGTCTTTCAAGGTGGCTTTCTAGGATTAGATAACATTGGTGTGTTCGATCGCAGTACTCAACTTCCGACAGGTGGATACATTGATCAATCCGATGGCACCAGTTGGATGGGAATGTATTGCTTAAATATGTTGACGATCGCGCTCGAACTTGCCAAAACAAATCCCGTTTACGAAGACATTGCTACTAAGTTTTTTGAACACTTTCTCTACATTGCCGATGCCATGAATCACATTGGTGAGATGGAAGACACGCTTTGGAATGAAACAGAAGGATTCTACTACGATGTACTGCATCTGCCTGACGATCGCCAGATTGAGCTAAAGGTGCGATCGATGGTCGGGTTGATTCCTTTGTTTGCCGTAGAAACGCTAGAACCAGAAACGCTCAAACAACTGCCTGCGTTCAAAAAACGGCTGGACTGGTTCATCCAACACCGTCCAGACCTGCGCCAGAATGTAGCTTGTATGGAAACGGAAGGAATGCAGGCACGGCGATTGCTGGCGATCGTCTCCCGCGACAAACTAAGACGGATTTTGCAAAAGATGCTCGATCAACACGAGTTCTTAGGAGACTATGGCATTCGGGCAATTTCTCGCTGTCATGCCGATCGTCCCTATATTTTTGATGCCGATGGAATGCAGTTTCGCGTCGATTATGAACCCGCAGAGTCTACTAGCGGTTTGTTTGGCGGCAATTCTAATTGGCGAGGTCCTGTCTGGTTTCCAGTCAACTTTCTCCTAATTGAATCACTGCAAAAGTTTCACGATTATTTAGGAGACGATTTCAAAGTAGAGTATCCAACTGGGTCAGGTCAAATGCTAACGCTCTGGGACGTGGCAGCTAATCTCTCGCATCGACTGATCCAAACTTTCCTCAAAGATTCGTCAGGACAACGACCCGTTTACGGCAGCAATGGTAAATTTCAAACAGACCCACACTGGCAAGATTTGCTGCTGTTCTACGAATACTTCCACGGCGATAACGGCGCAGGCATTGGTGCCAGTCATCAAACAGGGTGGACGGGTTTGGTTGCTCAACTGATCCAGCAATTTGGCGAGATTGACGAAGCGCACAGTAAATCAGACGCGCCATAGAGCTTTTTAGAGCATCAGTTAGTAGACCTTTTGCGTGATAGCGAAGAAATTGCCCTGAAACTTATATGTCAAAAGACTTGTAGCCGTTTTCTGGCACTAATAGCTGAAATGCCTGACCCGTAAAGCTTTTAGCCATTTTTTAGCTTACGACGCAAAAGGTCTAGTGTTAGAGATATCTCAAGAAAATTAATCTCCTACTCAGTTTCTTTTCAGTGTTCTTTAAGAGCATGAGACTGTTATGAGAGAAGCATTCCCCAGTGAGGCAACTAATCGATGGAAACCGCAGATGTGATTGTGATTGGCAGTGGTCAGGGTGGTATTCCACTGGCGGCTGATTTTGCCAAAGAAGGACGCAAAGTGATGCTGTTTGAACGGGATGCTTTGGGTGGTAGTTGTATCAACTATGGCTGTACTCCCTCTAAGGCTTTTTTGGCAGCGGCTCATGCAGCAGGGCGATCGCGGCAGGCTGAGAAGTTAGGCATTCATACTCAAGTCGAAGTAAACTTTCCTGCGGTGATGGAGCGGGTGAGAGCAATTCGCGATCGCTTCAGCCAAGGAGCTCACAAGCGACTAGAAGGCGCAGGTGTCAACGTCGTCTGTGCAGAAGCTTCTTTTACAGGTGAACGCACTGTTATAGGCGGAGATGTGACGGTTCAAGCTCCCTTAGTGGTGATCAACACGGGCACCTCATCATTGATTCCTGACATTCCCGGTCTTGCAGGAACTCCTTACCTAACCAACCGCAACTTCTTTGATTTAAAGACACTACCCCCACGTTTGTTAGTAATTGGGGCTGGCTACATCGGCTTGGAGTTAGGTCAGGGATTGGCTCGTTTGGGCAGTCAAACTCACTTGATTGTGCGAGGCGATCGCGTTCTAGGTCAAGAAGAACCAGAGGTCAGCGAGGTCTTAGCTGAGGCGTTAAAACAAGATGGCATTCAGGTTCACTTTGAGGTCAATGTTGAGCAGGTGGCTCACGAGAATGATGTATTTACGCTGACCCTCAGCAATGGTGAACAACTTCAGGGAGAAGCCTTACTGGTTGTGATTGGACGGAAACCAAACACCGATGCTCTCAACGTGGCAGCAAGCGGAATCGAGCTAGATAACCAGGGGTTCGTCAAAATCAACGACCAGTTCCATACAACTGGTTCTGGGGTTTATGCGATCGGAGATGCAGCCAAACAGCCTGCTTTTACCCATGTGTCTTGGGAGGATTATCGTCGTCTCAAAGCAATTTTGTGTGGTGAAAATCGGACGCGCCACGATCGGGTTCTCGGTTATGCCATGTACACCGAACCTCAAGTCGGGCGTGTCGGCATGACGCTAGAACAAGCTCAGAAAAAAGGCATCAATGCTCGCTGTGTAACGCTACCCATGAGCCATATTGCACGAGCGATCGAGTGGGGTCACGACCTGGGATTCTACCGCATGGTGATCGATCGCGACACCGACAAAATTTTAGGAGCAACCTTAGTCGGTTACGAAACGGCTGAGTTAGTCCACGTATTTCTATCTCTAATGGAAGCGGGAGCAACTTGGCAACTACTAGAACGATCGGTACACATTCATCCGACTTACGGTGAAGCATTACCCAGCTTAGCGCGGTTGTTGGTTGGAGACGATATGCCAGGTTGCCCCAATATGTAAGGAAGATTCAACCATGACAACGAATTTGCAAGTAGGAAATCACTTTTCTGACGTTGAGTTAGCGAACCACGAGAACGAACAGATTAAACTCTCTAGCCTCACCCAAGCGAGCTTGATGGATCAGTATTTAGGGTTTCTAGATGGCTATCCCCTGATTGTCGTTTTTTACCGAGGCTTTTTTTGCCCGCGAGATCGACAGCAGTTCACCCAACTGGTTCACTTTCAGAACGAATTAATGGTTAATTATGGCAAATTAGTGACGATCTGTGTTGATCCGCCTTTGGTTCAAGCTGCATTTCGGGCAGGTTTGGGGGCGCAGTGGCAATTTCTGTGCGATGAGTCGCGAGACCTGATCAAGCAAATTAACATCCTGGACGAGACTGAACTATTAACCCGACAATGACAGAGAATGCAGGCATTGGAGGAGGATTATTAGCATAGGAACATGAAGAAACCTCTACTCCTACAAGTCAACTAGAATGAGAACATCACTCTGAAAATGACCTGCACCTAAGTTCCCGACAGTAGTAATAGCAAAGGATGATGACATTCCTCAGGACAAATTAGCATTACAAGGCTAATTTAGGCGAGGTTTGGCAATGCGATCGTACAGAAGTCATAGATCGAACCCGCACTAGACAACTACTAGGAAGACATCCCGCACCGCCGTCCATCGTGGTCTACTGGTGGGACTGAAAAAAGTGATTAAATCTCTTTTTAAGAGATACTCAAACTAGCTACCCAAGGGGATTTCAGGAATTGTTTAACTTCTTTATTGAAAAAATTCATATTTTCTTATGTCGAAACCCAAGAAAAAGCGAGAAATTGTTTAACTTTATTTTTTAGTGCTTCTAAATCTGAACGAAGAATCAGCACTTTCAGACTACAAAATTGTCTAACTTTTTTATCTCTCCACACGAACCCAAGCGCGGAATTTCCGTTTTGCTTGGGTTTCGCCTTGGCACAGTCTTTTAGAAATTGATAAAGTCATTCTTTGCTCACCCGAGGAAAGAGTAGATTGGCTGAAACCTATTGATAGGTGCTGTTTTGAAGTTGATAAATGGTCAGGCTTTTGCCGTTATAGCGCCAAAATTCGCTCACTCCGATTTCGGTTTAGAGTGCATTGGTTCGTTAAAAATGTAGTAGTATTTGTCTAGTTCTGTGCCTCAAGTCTTCACGGTCAAGCGTCGTGAATTGCATTGATTTAAGGTTGAGTTCCAACTCTTCTATCAGAATTTCAACAAATACTCAAATCAAGCAAGTGGCGTTCTTGTGTTCTTGACGGGAAGACATAATTTCTAGAATGATGCTGTCGTAGGCAATACGAGGTGATGAGCAGTCTCCTAGTGCATCTGAAATTCCTGTAAAATCTGCCAATCGCTGCTACGAATCAACACGCGCTGATTAGCCAAGCGCATTTGAAGTGTTTCGGAAGTGCTGACCATTAAGAAAGTGTTTGTAAAGGTTGGTTAAGCAGTTTTAGGCTCGCAAGCTCGTCGATTTTTGGCTAATCGTCGCAGCATTAGTCGAATCATGACGATATAAATCATCCCTTCGTGATTTTCCGGCAACCGCTCATAGTCGCGAGTCAGGATTCGGGCATTCTCCAACCAAGTCCAAGTCCGCTCAACAATCCATCGTTTGGGTTCGACCTGGCAACCTTTGGTCTCAGTTGGACGCTGACTCATCTCAACGCTCACTTGTCGCTCTGGCTCGGCAAAGTAGCGGGTGATTAATGCGCTTAAGACTTCCCGATCTCCTTGGTCTGCCAGCACTTTAGCAATCCGTTCAAACTGCTCCCACACCCAGACCAAAACCGCAGGAGCCGCCTTGACATCGGCGGTATTCGCAGCAGTGACATAACCGCCCAACACGAGTCCCAATCCCTCTACAACAAGATGGTGCTTGCACCCTTTCACCTTTTTGGGTCCATCAACCCCGTGTTCTTCCCCCTTTTGGTCCGAGTTTGACGGACTGACTATCGATGATCCCTAAGCGCGGTTGGGACTCTCGCCCTTCCCGAACCCGCACTTGTGGCACTAAAGCTGCATTCCTCTGCTCCCAAACGCCTAACCTGACCCACAGGCGAAAGTAGCCATAGACCGTCTGCCAAGCCGGAAAATCGCTGCCCAGGTTGCGCCATTTTGTGCCCTTGTCAGCCCGATAAAAAGTAAATCGACCTCTCGGAGGTTGCCCACGGGCTTTTCAGGCGGCAGTAATGGCGCTATCTGTGGAAAATAAAAGTATGGTTTGAACCTTCTCGATCGAGCCAGCGTCTAATGTCATGAAGCAATCACTCGATTGGCTTGTTGACGTTTTAGGACACTCAATCTCTATGAAGAACAAACTTTTTCTGCTCCTACCCGGTGCGATCGCGCTATTCATCTCGGCTGCTCCTGTTTTAACCGCTCACGCTCAGTCTTCTGCACCGACCGCACCGAGAGCGGGTCAGAGAATGCAAAATCGGCTGAATTTGACCGCCGACCAAAAAGCTAGACTCAAGACGATTCGTGACAGCGTGCGTCAGCAGATTGAAGGGGTGCTCACCTCTGAACAACGAGCAAAACTGCAAGCCGATCGCGGTCAAGGCATGAAGCGAGGTCAGGGCTGGAAGTCTCTCAATTTGAGCGATGATCAAAAAGCCAGAATCAAGCAAATCAGAGAAAGCTCTCGCAGTCAGATGGAGAGTGTGTTGACTCCTGAGCAACGCAGCCAAATGCAGCAATATAAAAGCCAACGCCGCGTGAAACCTGCTCAATAGACAACAGTTTTCACGATCGCTATCAGGCACCTTTCGAGGTGCCTTTTCTTTTTTCTAGAGACCCGACCTGTCGGATCTCTACCGCGATCGTTCAACCCATCGCAATTGTTTTTGAAATGGGTAGCAGCCCAAAAGTTTCACCATTCTTAATAAAAATGTTGGGTAGCTCGATCGCCTCTCATCCCTCTGATCCCAAAAGGCGAGTAAATGCAGAGTCAACGGTGGTTAATCGCGAGAATCCACCGCTTTTAAACCAGTTCGATCGAGAATTTGAGCAAATTGAGTCCGATCGGTAAGCTGCGTGAGGCGCGAAGCAAGATGGTTTGCTCAAACTTAGGCTCCCCACTTTTTTGTCTATTGTTCTTATTTTTATATAAATCGGCACATAAAACTCTAAATATGTTTAGATTTGGAACTGATAACGATTCTGAGAGCTTGAAGGAGTTTAGGCTAATTTTAGGACTCTCTAGCTCTTTTTTAGTGCCCTCTTTACTTAAAATGCCTCTTCCAATCGTCCGCAACATCGTCAATAATGCATTCAGAGACGAGAGAAGAAAGGCTGACACCCCTTAGCAGTCATAAAAATCAAGGCTGATCGCCTGTTTTAAGCTCCCACTCACCCCTTTTGAGCAGAGATTAGGAGAAACAACTAGTGAAACTCGCAGTTTACGGAAAAGGTGGCATCGGCAAATCGACCACCAGTTGCAATATTTCGGTTGCCTTAGCACGGCGCGGCAAAAAAGTTCTGCAAATTGGCTGCGATCCCAAGCACGACAGCACTTTTACCCTCACGGGCTTCCTGATTCCGACGATCATCGATACGCTGCAAGAAAAAGACTATCACTACGAAGATGTCTGGCCCGAAGATGTAATCTACAAAGGCTATGGCGGCGTTGACTGCGTAGAAGCAGGCGGGCCTCCGGCTGGGGCAGGCTGTGGCGGCTATGTTGTGGGCGAAACCGTCAAACTGCTTAAAGAGTTAAACGCTTTCGACGAATATGACGTGATTTTATTTGACGTGTTGGGCGACGTGGTGTGCGGTGGCTTTGCTGCCCCGCTTAACTATGCCGACTATTGCCTAATCGTCACTGACAACGGCTTTGACGCACTGTTTGCCGCCAACCGCATCGCTGCCTCCGTGCGCGAAAAAGCTCGGACTCATCCGTTACGTCTGGCAGGTTTGATCGGCAACCGCACCTCTAAACGTGACCTGATCGATAAATATATTGATACAGTGCCGATGCCTGTGCTTGAAGTGCTGCCTTTAATTGAAGACATTCGTGTCTCTCGTGTCAAAGGCAAAACTCTGTTTGAGATGGCAGAGTCTGACCCGTCGCTGAACTACGTTTGCGATTACTATCTCAACATCGCGGATCAGATTCTGGCCAATCCCGAAGGGGTGGTGCCTAACGACTCGCCCGATCGTGAGTTGTTCTCGCTGTTGTCTGATTTCTATCTCAACCCAACCCCTCCCAAAGCCGAAGGCGAAAAAGTTGATCTGATGATGGTCTAAAGAGAGCATTGAGTTTCGAGGTTTGAGTTCTGAGTTGTTAGAGAATAGCTGAGAACTCAAAATTCAACCCTCAAAACTCTCTCAGGTGATTTGTGAATATCGAGCAACTCCGCCAATCTCTTAAAGACAAATGGCTTGTCTATTATCGAGACAACCGCCCTTGGTTAGCTCGTCTGGCTGTCTGGGTCAACTGCAATGGGCAAAGACGACCCTCTTCCAGCTTTATTTTGGCAACGCTTTCTGTTTTAGAGCCAGAACTGACTGCCTTTCTGCCTTTGGTGGTGGATCTCAACAGCAATCCCGATCGCATTGTGATGGCGCTAGGGCTAAACTTTAACCCCGATCGCGCCCTCGACTCGATGGATAAAGGCAATGCCATCATCAACGAAGCCAAACTATTGCCTGCTAGGGCTAAAGTGATTCCTGGCTCTGAACCTGTCAGCCGCGTCTACGCCAAGCGAGACGAAGACTGCGGCGGGTCAGGTCGAAAATGATTTTTTGTCTGACATAATGCGTCTCGATCGCGTTTCTTCTAATCATCGATTTTTGAGAGGATTATTCATCCATGATTGCCGATACTCAACCTCAAGCGCTAAATTTTGAGTGCGAAACGGGCAACTATCATACGTTTTGCCCAATTAGCTGCGTCGCGTGGCTCTACCAAAAAATTGAAGATAGCTTCTTTCTCGTCATTGGCACCAAAACCTGTGGCTATTTTCTGCAAAACGCAATGGGTGTGATGATCTTCGCCGAACCCCGCTATGCAATGGCAGAACTCGAAGAAGGCGATATCTCTGCTCAACTCAACGACTATGAAGAACTGAAGCGGCTGTGTACGCAAATTAAACGCGATCGTAACCCCAGCGTGATTGTCTGGATTGGCACCTGCACCACCGAGATCATCAAAATGGACTTGGAAGGGCTGGCACCCAAGCTAGAAGCTGAGTTGGGAATTCCGATCGTCACCGCTCGCGCCAATGGTTTAGATTACGCATTTACGCAAGGCGAAGACACCGTTTTGGCGGCAATGGTGCAACGCTGCCCCGATAAGCCCGTGGGCGAAGTTGAGAAAGAAGAGCGCAACTCAATCTCTAAACTGCTGAACTTTGGACGCAAAAAAGAAGACGTTGCCGTCACGGAATCCGAATACGCCAAGCACACACCGTTGGTAATGTTTGGTTCGCTGCCTGACCCAGTGGTGACTCAACTGACGCTGGAATTGAAAAAGCAGGGCATTAAAGTGTCTGGGTGGCTGCCTTCAAAACGCTATACCGAATTGCCTGTGATCGAAGAAGGCTATTTTGTGTCGGGTGTGAATCCCTTTCTATCGAGAACCGCCACGACTTTGATGCGTCGTCGTAAAACCAAGCTGATTGGGGCACCGTTTCCGATCGGGCCCGATGGCACTCGCGCTTGGATCGAGAAAATCTGCTCTGCTCTCGGCGTTGAGCCAAAAGGACTCGCCGAACGAGAAGCGCAAATCTGGGAAAGCCTCGAAGAGTATGTGAAACTGATTCGCGGCAAGTCGGTCTTTTTTATGGGCGACAACCTGCTCGAAATCTCGCTGGCGCGATTCCTGATTCGCTGCGGCATGACCTGCCCCGAAATCGGCATTCCCTATATGGACAAGCGCTATCAAGCCGCCGAACTGGCACTGCTAGAGAAGACTTGTCGAGAGATGGGCGTTCCGACTCCGACGATCGTCGAGAAGCCCGACAACTACAACCAGATTCAGCGCATTTATGCCCAGGATATTGATCTCGTGATCACGGGCATGGCTCACGCTAACCCGCTAGAAGCGCGTGGCATCAATACCAAATGGTCGGTCGAGTTTACTTTTGCTCAAATTCACGGCTTTACCAATGCTCGTGACGTTTTAGAGTTGGTGACTCGTCCGTTGCGTCGCAACAACTCACTTAAAGATCTCGGTTGGGGCAAATTGGTCAAAGACGCGAAGGTCTAACGTCAGTTTCTGCAAAATTCCTTGTGATGTGTTGAGGGCAAGCTTTCGAGTTTGCCCTTTTTTGTCTTTTATGCCAACCGATCGGGCGATGGGCAACTTTTTCCTAACGTCAGTTCGACGAGTTTTTTCGCTTCGTTGTCAGCGGCTTCTGCCCCCTAAATCCCCCATTCTGGGTAGGGTCAATTCAAGGTCATGAGAGAAAAGCTGTAAGCCTGATTAACTCGTTCACGGCTGATCAGCCGTTCAACGGAAGTTCAATACTTCTAGATTTTCTCTATCGACCATGAATCGTCCCTACCCATTGAGGGAGCGCGATGGACTGGTAACGAAGTCGTCCAATTCGCTTTAAAAACAAAAAACCCCAGCCGTGAAGCGGGGGTGAATAATCAGGGTGCATCTACCATTCCTCTATTCCTCAAAGGAGAGATGCAATCCGGAGAAACCTGCGAAAATCTTTCCTCACCTTAGAATTTAGACTCATGCACTATCCCACAACTCCTGATGAGCGATATTTTGTGGTCAAGGGGCGGCTGTGGCGATGTTCTAATCCTGGGTTAGACCCGGAAGAACGATCGAGCCTCGTCAAAGATCTGATGAACGCCCGCCGAGCCGTCCGACACGCCCTAAACAGTGAAGATGAACTTGCTCTAAAAACCGCCCGTGAACAGGTCAACACCGCCAAAGTTGCGCTCGGTGAACGAGGTGCCGTTTGGTGGACTGATGGCGCACCTGACTTTAATCGTAAGCTCGTCAAAAATACGCCCTATGCAGATTGGCATGCGACGATCGCAGGGAGCCATATCACTTGTGTAGATGCATAACTTTAGAGCGCGTTTCTAAACTAATCATTAAGCTGTTTTCTCCTGTTCACTATCCCGAACTTCTGGCGTGACGGTCGGAGTGCCCCTGATGGGAGCCGTGGTTGCAGCAATCAGCGCCAGCGTTGCCCCCAGAACCGATATCGTTAACGCCGCACCCAAAGCCGCGCTCGTGGCAGGCTTTCAAGGCACGTTTCAACTCGCAGCATTAATTATCGTAGGAGCCACAGTTGCAACCGCAATCGGCACTCGCAAATCTTGAAAACAAAGAGCGCTCAATTGAGCCAGTTCTACATGAATCACAACTAGAACAACGGGGCGATCGACTAAACAGACAGGTTTCATTCTAGCGATCGGATGGTTTCTCAGTTCTGCCCTAGTTAGCTGTTCGCAAACTAAAACCGCAGGTGCTCCATCCGGTTCTACAACTGCTCTTGCACCTGTTAGTAGTCAAAGTCAAGCTAGTTTGGTGCGACTGGGCTATCAAAAAGGTGGCACTATTCCGATCGCGGGTCAGCAAGTAGAAGAAAAGAATAGCCCAGCTCAAGAATCATCTCTTAAGTTGGGCTAAAACCGATTCCTCTAGAGAGGAGAACACTGTAAAACACTATAAATTTATTGAGAATTATTGTCAACACTATTGCAAATAATCTCAACAAATTTTCAGGACGATCGTTCTCGTCAGATTCAACGGTATTTTTTTACCTACAAAACAACGAAATCATCTCAAACAAAAACAGGAACAGAGTATGATGAGTCAACCTTTTGACCGGACGGCTTCCCTCGATCGCTTATGACTCTTCAACTGCGTGTTTACGTTCCACCCCATCCCCTGATCAAGCACTGGCTGGGCGTAGCCCGCGATGCCGCCACGCCTTCCGCCCTATTTCGCAGTGCTATGACCGAGTTGGGGCGCTGGCTCACCTATGAAGCCATTCGTGAGTGGCTCCCTACTGTCGAGACTACGGTAGAGACTCCGCTGTCACCTTGTCCGGCGACGTTTATTAACCCAGAGGTGCCGATCGTCGTGGTGCCCATTCTCCGCGCTGGGCTTGGGCTTCTAGACGGCGCCCAAGGCATTCTTCCCTTAGCGTCTATCTATCATCTAGGGCTAGTGAGAAACGAGGAAACTTTAGAGGCAAGTTGTTATCTCAATCGGCTTCCTGACCAGATCGACTCGCAAACCCATGTGCTGATCACCGACCCGATGCTGGCGACTGGAGGAACGACGATCGCCGCCATGAAAGAATTGACGCAGCGAGGCGTTAACCCAGCCCTCGTGAGAATTGTGTCAGTGGTGGCGGCTCCTCCAGCGCTGCAAAAGTTGAGTACGGCTTATCCCGGTTTAAATATTTACACGGCCGCGATCGATGAAGGCCTCAATGAAAAAGGCTTCATCGTGCCAGGGTTAGGAGATGCAGGCGATCGTACGTTTGGAACCTAAAACTAGAGTTATCGTTTAGGTCGAACGGCGTTAAACTATAGGTGAGACTCAGTTGATTGAAATGAGCAATATGAGTGATGAGTCAACAAGATAACTTTTCGGGTGGCTTTGTTTTAGGCGCGATCGTGGGCGGTGTCATTGGGGGCGTGCTAGGCTCTCTGCTGACGGCTCAACGACTAGAAGGCACGACCGAAGACCCTTTGTTAAAGTCCGAAGACGGCAAAAATAACAAAACCAAAAAGCGATCGATTCATGGCTCGACTGAGCAAGATATCGAAATAGCTCGGCGGAGCCTAGAAGATAAGATCGCTCAACTTAACGACTCGATCGACGATGTGCGCCAACAGCTAGGCAGCGTTAACGGGCGGGCAACCGAGATCGCTCGAGAACGATCATTCACCGAAGAGCCATAGCGCTAGAATGCTTCGTGAGAGTGATCGCGATCGGGCGAAGATCGCTTAAATCATCTGCAAAACATAAAAACCCCTAGACCTCACCAAGGAATCTGCAAATCTATGAATCCTTTGCAACTGCTCATCAGCACTATTAGCGGCTTTGTCGGCATCTATCTGGTGCTTTTGTTTATTCGGATCTTGCTCAGTTGGTTTCCCAATATTGACTGGCTTAATCCTCCCTTCTCGATTTTGAGCCAACTGACCGATCCTTACCTCAACATTTTTCGATCGTTCATCCCCCCCCTCGGCGGGCTTGACTTCTCTGCAATTCTGGCGATCTTGGCGCTGCAATTGCTTAGAAGTGCGTTGATGTCAGTGCAGGTTTCAGCCGGGATGCAAAGTTCGTTGTTTGGCTGATCTCGGCAGGCGCATCTGACGGTTAGAGGGGTTCGCTTAGTCGAAAAACATAGGACGATCGTAAAGTGGCGGTTCGTCCTATGTTTTTTGACGAGAATTCCTCCGTTACTTTTCTTCATAAACATTCAAGATTGAGAAGCAGCCTGGTGATTAGAGTCGATCTTTCCCAAGCGGTGAGTAAGATCCCAGACCCGCGCCAAGCGAGTAATGCGACGCGCTAGGGTTTGAGCGATGTGATTCTGGGAGCCTTTTCGGTGTTCTTCATACAATGCGAATCGTTTTTGGAACATCAGCGGCAGATGCAAAGTCGGCGGGGCAAGGACAACGCTCAAAGTCTGTTTGGATTGGGAGCAATACCGAGTTCACCTCAAATCCGCACTCTATTGGATGAAGTGGAAGCAGTCGGATTGTTCGAGGTGTTTTTCAAGGTGTATGCGGCTTTGAGGCGGGGTGGTTGCAGCCTGATCAGCATTGGAATGGACATCTGTTGGTCGCATTCGATGGCACAGAGTATTTCAAGTCGCAGAAGATTCACTGTGAGTGCTGTTCGAGTCGGACTCACAAGAATAGCAGCGTCACTTACTTTCATCGCGCCATTTTGCCCGTGATTGTGTCACCGACCCAACGGCAGGTGATGGCATTAGCCCCGGAATTGGTCACGCCTCAAGACGGTCACGAGAAGCAAGATTGTGAAGTGGCAGCAGCCAAACGGTGGATCAGCACTTATGCGGCTCAACGCACCCTCCAGCCAGTGACGTTCCTCGGAGACGACCTCTACACTCATCAACCGATGTGTGAACACTGCTTGGCGCATCAACTCAGTTTTATCTTTACTTGCTTGCCGGAGTCTCATGTTGCGTTCTATGACTGGCTCGGCTACTTGGAAGCCAACGGCGAAGTCAAGACCCTAGAAACCCAACACTGGAACAAGCGCACGAAAGAGATTTATCGCTATCGCTATGTCAATCAGATGCCGCTACGCGATACCCAGGTTGCGCCATTTTGTGCCCTTGTCAGCCCGATAAAAATGGCGTTTAACACTTTTCGTAAATCGACCTCTCGGAGGTTGCCCACGGGCTTTTCAGGCGGCAGTAATGGCGCTATCTGCTGCCATTCTGGGGCGGTTAAGTCGCTGTCGTAATAAGGCTCACTCAGGGTCTCAACTGAGAAATAGTCGATTCTTTTAGGTATCGCTGATCTATTCGCTCCCTGGACTACTCCTTCATTTATATTTACAAACACTTTCTAAAGATCGCCCACCGATTTGTCATATTCGATCGTTCCATAATCGAGTTTGATCATGCGATCGGCAACGTGAAAATAATGATCATCGTGACTGATCACAAAAATGGTTTTTCCCTGACGCTTTAATTTCGGCAAAAACTCAGTGTAGAAAAGCTCTCGAAACGTCGGATCTTGATCCGATGCCCATTCATCAAATAGATAAATCGGTCGGTCTTCTAAATAAGCAGTCAGAAGACTTAACCGTTTGCGCTGCCCTTGAGAAAGCTCGATCGTCGAAAGTCTGCCGTTGCTGATGGTGACTTTGTGATCAAGGTGCAACTGCTTGAGATAAGCCTGCGCCTGATTATCAAGGTTGGGATTGTTGATGCCCAGAAGCCGATCAAACAAATAAAAATCGGCATAAATCGCAGAAAAATGTTGTCGATACCACTCTCGATTTTCTGAGGTGATTCGCTGTCCGTCTAGCCAGATTTCACCCTGATCAGGAACGTAAAGCCCCGTTATCAGTTTGGATAACGTAGACTTGCCACTGCCGTTACCTCCAACAATAAACACCAATTCTCCAGGACGGAAAGCCAGATCGATCGGGCCTAAAACGAAGCTGCTCTCTTCTCCCGGTCGCTCATAGTGGTGAGTGATGCCCCGCAACTCTAAGCGCTGCCAGTCAGGGTCAACCGCGACAGGCAACGTATTCACCTCGGCTTTGCTGCGAAGCGCCAACCCCAAAAGATCAATCTTTTGCAGAGAGACACTGGCTTGACCCAGCACAGGCAGCTTTGCGACCAGCTTCTCTAAGGGCAACGTGGTGTAAGTAAAGATCAAGACGTAACCAGAAAGCGTTTGCAGCGGCACTGCCAAGATTTGAGGCAGCGCAAATAAGACAAACCCGATCGCAAAGAAAAAGATCAGTCGCCCCAAACTGCTCGTCATCGCTAACAAAATCAACGCATTGACATTGTGACGACGATAGCTGGCAGAGGCGACTTCTAAATCATCTGATAAGAAGGTTTGGCGGCGATCGTAGTGCAGCTTTAGCTCCTTAATGCCGTCAGTAATCGTGCGAAAGTGTTTGAACAGTTGATCTTGATCTTCACGAGCCAGCTTTAGAAATTGATAGCCGCGTCTTAGCAACAACTGAGTCGTGACCATGGCTAACACAAACAGCCCCATCACCATGAGAAACCCTTGCCACGATAGCCAAAGGATATAAGCAAAAGAACCCACGATCGTGGCTAAATCGATACATAAATAGGGAAAGAGCGCGACTGCATTGGCAACCGCATTTACGTCTTCAGTCAGGGTTGCCAAAATTCGAGCGTTGCCCAACTGTTCTAAATGGCTCAACTCTGAAGAGAGAATTTGCCGACTCAAGACTAACCGCAAGTTAAAGACGGCATCTTGTGACAGTTGCACCAGCACCACCTGCGAAACTACGCTAGTGACCAGCGAGACGACTGCCAGCAGGATAAAAATGCTCGCGATCGAGCCGATATCTCCACCTGACCCCAGCGCGCGGCTCGCTAGCGCAATCAGAGCCGCACTACTCGCCCCGCTGACGAAGCCTGTAAAAATGGCGATCGCCATCCTGCCGCGAGAAGATTGTAGTAAGAAGAGGAGTAATTTCATTCAGGGTCAAGGGTCAGGGGTCGAGAGTCAGTTCTGAAACCTGTTTCAGTCTAAAGTCTAACGTCCGAATTTTGAGCAACCATCGACAAATTTGGGCAGTGTAGGTCTATAGCAATCCTAAGTGAATGGTGGGATGGGCATCTTGCCCGTACAAGCTGGAAGCCTGTCCCACTCTGACAACTGAAATAAGATTGCCATAGACGATCGCAAGCTGGACGAGTGCCTCTGTGTTTTCTGAAGCCGCCGATGATTTTCATCTCAATCTGATGCTGCCCATACTCTCTGAAGGGGGCGAGGCATTAAATCTTGAATCTACCCTGCAAGCACTGCCTCTCTATCAGTTTCAGGCAGAACTAAGTTGCTTAGGCATTGAAGTCGCGCAAGTTTTTGAGCGCCATCCTCTCGTGCCGGGGGTGATTTTGGTTGAGCAAGGGCAATTTGTCGGGATGATTTCGCGGCAGCAATTGCTAGAGTATTTGCTGCGTCCTCACGGCATCGAGTTATTTCTAAAGCGCCCTTTGCGGGTTTTATCGAGCTATGCGCCCAAATCTTGGCTGATGTTAGCAAGCAACACTTCAATTTTGAGCGCAGCACCGCAGGCATTACGGCGATCGCCTGAGTGTTTGGCAGATCCGATCGTGGTTCAACAGTCATCGGGTTATCAACTGCTAGACATTCACGCTCTCAATATCGCTTACTGGCAAATTCGAGGCATTGAAACGCAGGTTAGATATGAGCGGCTGCAATTGCAAATGCTGCAAAGCGAAAAGATGGCAAGTTTGGGACGGTTAGTCAATGGCGTGGCGCATGAGATTTTAGACCCGGTAAGTTTTATTTGGGGCAATCTCAGCCACGTGTCTGACTATAGTCAAAATCTATTAACGCTGGTGTCTGCCTACGAAAAAGCTCTGCCGCAGCGCACTCAAGAGATTGCCCATATTCAGGAAACGATCGAACTCGACTATCTCAGAGAAGACCTACCAAAAACTCTCAAGAGCATCAAAACAGGAGCAGAACGCCTATCTAAACTCGTCAATGGGTTGCAAAATTTTTGTCACATTGATGAGGTCTATCCCAAGCCTGCGGATTTACATGATTGTCTAGATGGCATATTGTTGCTGCTCAAAAGCCGTGTCAGCACTGAGATTGAGATTGTTAAGCACTATGCTCAGTTGCCGCCTGTGCCGTGTTTTATCGGGCAACTGAGTCAGGTTTTTATGAATATTATCAGTCGATCGCTCGACGTTTTGCTTAATCAAGCCGTGAGCGATCGTCTTAGCTCAGAGTTAAACTTGCCAATCCGTGAATCTAGAATTCGTCCGCGGATTACGATCGTCACCGATTTATGTACGTTACGAGAGAGTGATACTCGGTGGGTTTCGATTCGCATTTCTGACAATGGGCTGGGTATGTCTGCTGAAACTCAACAGCAATTGACAGAAGCGTTTTCGACCAATCAACCTTTTGCGAAAGAAACCAGCTTAATCACCAGTTGTCGCATTATCACGGCTAGGCATGGTGGAAAATTTAAAGTCTATTCTCGCATCCACCCGACTGACGATCGCACAGAAGTGCAAGCCAGGACAGAATTTGAGATTTTGCTGCCCGTTGCTTAAGCAGGTTCGAGATAGTCAGCCTCTAATAGAAACGCACCGCGCGCAAATTTCACCCCCCAATAACCGCCAGGGCGACGATCGATCACAATTCCCTCCTCGTTGAGGTGAATCACATCGGGCGGACGCAGCATCGGCATCGGGTCAGCCGTTTTGACGTAGGGCGGCAGCGAGACCACGCGAACTTTAGATCCGATCGAAAATTCTTTAGCCATTGTAGTAGAGAGTGAACGGAATCAATACTAGTAGTGTGTCATCTAAAACCAAAATATCTCTACAGGACATCGTGAAACCGAGTGAAATCGATCGCGCGTCGCCCGTCTGAGGTTTGAGTTAACAGATCGGCAAACTGCATGTCCCATAAAATCTCTTGAGTCAGATAAGAATAGCGAGCGTGAACCGTTTGGGCAACGGTTTCATCGATTCCGGTTAATGACACCACAATCTCAGTTGCACGGTCTCTCAACGATTCTGGAGTTTCACCATACAAGGGGCTATTTTCGTCGATCGGGTGCATTGCAGTCCAAGTCAAGTTAAAGACTGGAGACAGTTGGCGACTGAGGCTCAAGTCATAAAAGCGCCGGATTGATTGACCTTCTTCGGTAACTTCATCGCGCACCAAAAATACCCAAAGTCGAGCTTCTAAAATCTGGTTGCCTCGCTGGTTGGCCGTCCTAAACATCAGCGTTGGCACCCCGTTATATTGGGCAATGATGGCAACACGACTAAACAAAATTCGTGCTGTCGGTCGAGCGAGGCGGGCAAATGCCAACCCAGTAATCACAGCTACGCCTAATAGACCTAGCATGGCCTCGATCGACACAACCACGTTGCCATAAAACGTTTTGGGTGAGATGGCACCATATCCGATCGTAGCCATCGTCTGCACACTAAAGAAGAATGCGTCCCAAAACGAGCCAGGTTGAGCATTGGCAAGATTGTCACCGCCCACTAGATAAAACAGCGCGAACAGCGTATTCACCACGCCGTAAAGCAGCATCGTCAGGGCAAAAAACCGAGACCAAGAGATAGTCAACAGCAAATAGTAGAGATCATCCCAAGGAGAACGCTCAATGCCCATCCGCACGACATTGGCGTGTCCTTTCTCATCTAACATTCGCTGTGGCGCAGACGGCGTTGATTCTTGAGATTGCTGTCTGCCGATTAATCGACGAACAAACCGTTTGCTGAGAAGCTTCATAGTCAGAATCGTCTAGGTTTGCCCAAATCCTACCGCATTTCTTTAATAGGCTAATGCGATGAAGCTTTTCGCTGCGGTTGCAAATCCGGGTTGCCCCCTAAATCCCCCAAAATTGGGGGACTTTGAACCTCAATTCTGGGCTAGAAGTCCTCCAAATTGGGGGATTTAGGGGGCTGAAGCGCTGAAGAACGAAGCGAAAGAACTCATCAGACTGACGTTTCTTTAATAGGCTAATGCGATGCCATCGGCGCGCGGCTCTGAGGCAGCCATAAAAACCTTGCCCTGGCGCAAAATCATTTGTCCTCGACCAAAGGCACTCGGTTCTGCACTGAGTTGAATTTTGTGGTCACGATCGCTCAATCCGACTGCCACTCCACGCGGAACCGTTTGTTCCAAAAGCACTCGATTTCCTGCCATCCACTGCCAGCGAGGAGCATCTAACGCCGCCTGCGGATTCATGCCGTAATCCACCAGATTGACCACCATTTGCAAGTGACCCTGCGGCTGCATCGGGCCGCCCATCACCCCAAATGGCCCGATCGGG
Source organism: Phormidesmis priestleyi ULC007 (assembly GCF_001895925.1). GTDB lineage: Bacteria > Cyanobacteriota > Cyanobacteriia > Leptolyngbyales > Leptolyngbyaceae > Phormidesmis_A > Phormidesmis_A priestleyi_A. The sequence continues at coordinate 22,681 of NZ_MPPI01000042.1, forward strand.
TGCCCATCTTGACTGAGAAACCCCGGAATAATCGTGTGGAAGGGGCGTTTTCCGGCAGCGATTCGATTAGGATGACCAGTTTCTAAAGAGAAACCTGTAGCGCGGTTTTGCAAAGCGATACCCGTTCCTGGAATCAGAATGCCGCTGCCAAAGCCCATAAAGTTTGACTGAATAAACGACACCATTAAGTCATTGTCGGATGCCGCTAGATAAACGGTGCCTCCTTTGGGAAGTCCGGCGGGGGCGATCGCGAGTGCCCGATCGCTGATCATTTGCCGCCGCTCTGCCGCATAAGATTTGCTGACTAAATGAGCGATTTCAACCTCCATAAATCGTGAGTCAGATACGTGCTGGTGAGCATCGGCAAACCCTAATTTCATCGCCTCAATTTGTAGATGAAAACTCTCTACCGAGTCGCGCGCATAGTTAGATAAATCAAACCCTTCCAGAATATTCAATGCCATCAAGGTCGCGATGCCCTGACCATTGGGCGGCATTTCCCAGACGGTGACACCCCGATAATCGGTCGAGATCGGATCAACCCACTCGGCTTGATGGAGTGCCAAATCTGCTTGAGTGATCAGCCCGTTAGTTTGAGCCGCAAATTGCGCGATCGCTGCCGCCAATTCTCCGTGATAAAAAGATTCGCCGTGACTGTGGGCGATCGCTCTCAGCGTCTCTGCATGAGCAGGACTCCGCCAAATCTCGCCCGCATTCGGTGCCCGTCCGTCTGGAAAAAACACCTGCTGAAAAGGCTGAAACTCTTCGCCTGTGAGCGGCAAATAGACTCGCTCGGCTCGTTTCCAGGCGCGGGCTGTCTCAGGAGAAACCGGAAACCCCGACTCCGCATAGTGAATCGCAGGCTCAAACAAGCGATCGAAGGGCAATTTCCCCCAGCGTTTTGAGAGGGTTTGCCACGCTGAAACCGCTCCCGGAACGGTCACGGTTGACCAGCCCAAAGTGGGCATCTCTAACCATTCAGCCAAGGGGTCTAGCATCATTTGCGGACTTTTGCCCGACGCATTTAAGCCGTGAAGCGTACCATCCCAAACCAGCGCAAAAGCATCTGAGCCAATGCCGTTTGAGGTTGGTTCGACGACCGTGAGCGCGATCGCCATTGCTAACGCCGCATCGATCGCATTGCCGCCCGATCGCAGCATTTCCAATCCCGCTAAGGTTGCTAAGGGTTGGCTCGTTGCGACAGCGGCTTGAGTGCCCATGATTATTCTTCGTCCCGACGGGTAAGGATAGTGATTTAAGTTTTTATTGATTCCATTAAAAATTGATGCTCTCATGTGATTCTAAAATAGTTTTTATTGCGATCGAGGTTCTCGTTAAATTAGCTCAAACCCGTGTCAAGATCAAAGGCACAGCCTACCTGACTCGATTTCTATGTCTGACTTGAAAGCGTCGATCGCCGTTCACTACCACGAGCGCACCAAATATGACCCAGAGACGATTCGCGCCAAGAGTAAGTCTCTCAATTGGAGCCAGCAACCCGTTCCTTTCAAAGATTACAAAATTGGGGTTTCCTTTGATCTCAAGCCCTATCTCAACAACCCGCCCCCAGATCCAACCGCAGAATGGTGGCAACGGTTATCAAAACTGCTCTTTTGCAGCTATGGGCTGACGGGCATGATTCCGACCGATGCAGAACCCCATTATGTGAGAGCGGCACCCTCGGCTGGAGGGCTATATCCGGCTGAAATTTATTTGATCTCTCGCGGCACACCCTTCTTACCCGCCGGACTCTACAACTATCAGGCAAAGACGCATTCTCTCTTGCAATTTTGGGAAAGTGACGTTTGGACATCGCTGCAATCGGCGTGTTTTTGGAACCCAGTGCTAGAAGGTACGCAACTCGCGATCATCCTCTCAGCCGTTTTTTATCGATCGTTTTGGCGCTATGAAGACCGCGCTTACCGCAGAATTTTTCTCGACACCGGGCACCTGCTCGGAAATCTAGAGCTTGCCAGTTCTCTCAATGATTTTCGTCCTCATCTGATCGGGGGCTTTGCCGATGAAGCGGTCAATCAATTGCTTTATTTAGACTCTCAGCAAGAAGGCACGATCGCGGTGATGCCTTTAGCCGATGTGCGAGAAGTCAACCAAAATCTACCGCTGACGCAGACTGCACTCCCCTCTAGCACTCAGCGAGAATATCCTGACCTTGACGACGGAGCGCTGCTTGATTATTTTCATCAAACAACTCAGATTCTGCTTAACCCGACGGCTAAAGTAAATTGGAAGCTGTCACCCGCCGAAGAGCAAGACAAATACAATTTTCCCTTCTGTCTCAAGATGTCCACCGTTTCAGAGGCGATCGCGTGGGGCGACCAGCTAATAGATCTTGAGCAGACAATTTTGCGGCGACGATCGACCCGTGCATATAATGGTGCCGCTCTTACATTGGATGAATTGAAGGCTTTACTCGACTTCACCTATCAGCCTCAGCATTACGTCGAGCAAGATCTAGACGGCTCTCCAGACTATTTTGATTTGAGTTTAGTCGAAACCTTTATCGCCGTTTCGTCAGTCACCGGGCTTGAAGAAGGCTGCTATTACTACGCCCCTAAAGCCCAAGAGTTACGGCAAATTCGCTTTAAAAACTTTCGACGAGAGTTGCACTATCTCTGTTTAGGGCAAGACTTAGGACGCGATGCGAGTGCAGTTTTATTTCACACAGCAGATCTAAAAGCGGCGATCAAGCGATACGGCGATCGAGCTTACCGCTACCTGCACATGGATGCCGGACATTTGGGTCAGCGCCTCAACCTCGCCGCCATTCATCTCGGTTTAGGGGTAAGTGGCATTGCTGGCTTCTTTGACGATCAAGTAAACGAAGTGTTGGGCATCCCCGCAGATGAAGCCGTGTTGTATATCACCACACTAGGGCGACCTCGACGACCTTAAAGCAAAGGACAATCGCGATCGTATCCTCAGTGATTGGAGGGCAGATTCCCTGACGATCGGACGGTCATTTAAAGTTCTATTGGCTTCTGAGAACAATCATAGTAACTACTTTAACGTCAGTTCGGGTTAATCATTGCCTGCCTAGCGATTGAACCTGGTCTCCTGTGCAGCCTGCGATAGTTTGATCGTCCAATGCCGAGCGTCTCGCCCCCTAAATCCCCCATGCTGGGGGACTTGGAATGGGCACAATTTCTTGAACGCGGTCGATCTTTCTGCTTCAAAGTCCCCCAAGTTTGGGGGATTTAGGGGGCGAAGGGAACTGAAACGGAGCAGTAACTTATCCCGAACTCAGGTTACTTTAAGAGAATTTCTGTTTTGAGGATTGTCGCCTCGAATACCAATCTGAGGCGATCGATTCCCTGAAGATTAGACCATCTGATGTGGATTAAGAACCCTCACCCCAAACCCCTCTCCCCAGGGAGAGGAGCTTTGAAGCGATTTCTAGTTCTCTCTCCCAGAGGAGAGGGCTAGGGTGAGAGTTCTGAGTCGCACATTGCGTTAAATTTGCTTGACAAACGATCGTGGTTTGTAGAGGCTAAATTGCAGAGTTGCCGTCTGTAGGGACGTTCTATGGCGACAATGGTAGTCAGAAGCTTTTGATTGACTAGACAATTTTTTGAGATAGGAACTTATGGTTGCCCAAGTATCTGACCGCATTTATGAAACTCAAACCCAAGCGATCGCGCGTCAACTGCTCGGAGCCACTCGCGAGTCTCGATCGTTCTTTGCCCAAATGCGCGATCAGATGCGCTGGGATGACAAACTCTTAGGTTGGACGATGGAGAATCCTGGCTTGAGAGTGCAGTTATTTCGTTTTATTGACTGTCTGCCTTCTCTCCGCAGCAAAGCTGAGATCGCCCGCCACTTGCAAGAATATCTCACCGATGCCAGCGTCGAGCTACCCTCAGCCTTAAAGGGATTGCTCAATTTCGCCAACGCGGACTCAATGCCGGGGCAGGTTGCTGCTACAACGGTTTCAACAGCGGTCGAAGCTCTGGCACACAAATATATTTCTGGAGAAAGTACGAAGCAAGTTCTTAAAACGCTAGAGCGATTGCGAAAAGAGAAAATGGGCTTCACCGTCGATCTATTGGGTGAGGCGGTGATCACCGAAGCCGAGGCGCAATCTTATCTCGATCGCTATCTCGACCTGATGACCCAACTCACCGAAGCCTCTAAGAATTGGGCAACGGTTCCGGCGATCGACCTCGCAGACGGGCAGCCGCTGCCAAAAGTTCAGGTTTCGGTGAAGTTGACGGCGTTTTATTCGCAGTTTGACCCGTTAGATGCTCAAGGTAGTCAAGAACGCGTTAGTGAACGTATTCGAGTGTTGCTGCGACGGGCAAAAGAATTAGGCACCGCCGTTCACTTTGACATGGAGCAGTACGCCTATAAAGATTTGACGCTGACGATTCTCAAGCAGATTTTATTAGAGGATGAGTTTCGCGATCGCAGTGACGTTGGCATGACGCTGCAAGCTTATCTGCGAGACAGTGAGCGAGATTTGCAAGATCTGATCGCTTGGGCAAAACAGCGCGGCACTCCGTTAACCATCCGGTTAGTCAAAGGTGCCTATTGGGATCAAGAAACCATCAAAGCGGCGCAAAAAGATTGGGATCAGCCTGTTTATAACGAAAAATCTGCAACCGATGCCAACTTTGAAACGCTAACGCGATTGCTATTAGAAAACTACGAACATCTCTATGCCGCGATCGGCAGTCACAACGTTCGCACTCAAGCACACGCGATCGCGATTGCCAAAGCACTCAAAATTCCTGCACGTCGCATCGAGTTTCAAACCCTCTATGGAATGGGAGACAAATTAGCCAAAGCCATTGTCGATCAAGGCTATCGAGTTCGCGTCTACTGTCCCTACGGCGACTTGATTCCGGGAATGTCTTATCTGATTCGCAGATTGTTAGAGAACACAGCAAACAGTTCGTTTTTGCGACAAGATTTGGAAGAACGCCCGATCGAAGAATTACTTGCTGCACCTCAAAGTTCCGAGTCAAAGTCCGCAATTCTCAATCAAAACTTCGTCAATGTTGCCGATACTGACTATGCCGATCGAGAGTCACGCGATCAGCTTCAACAAGCCTTGCAAACCGTGCGTCAGCAGTTGGGCAAAACCTACCTACCTTATATCGATGGGCAATTTGTCGAAACCGATGACAAGCTGCCTTCGGTGAATCCGTCTCAGTTTAGCGAGGTGGTGGGGCAGATTGGTATGATCAGCATCGACCAGGCAGAACAAGCGATCGCGGCAGCTAAAGCGGCGTTTCCGGCGTGGCAAAAAACGCCCGCAGCGCAGCGATCGGCCATGCTTCGCAAGGCGGCGGATCTGCTAACTCAAAGACGTAACGATCTGATCGCCTGGATGGTGCTAGAAACTGGCAAACCCGTTCGCGAAGCCGATGGCGAAGTCTCAGAAGCGATCGACTTCTGCAACTATTATGCCGACGAGATGGAGCGATTAGATCTTGGCGATCGCTATGACCTGCCCGGAGAAACCAATCACTATCGCTATCACGCCAAAGGCATCGTCGTCGTCATTTCTCCCTGGAACTTCCCGCTAGCAATCCCGCTGGGGATGACAGTTGCCGCGCTTGTTACGGGCAATTGTGCCCTGCTCAAACCTGCCGAAACCTCGTCGGTGATCGCTGCAAAACTCGCAGAAGTGCTGATTGACGCTGGATTTCCGCGTGGGGTGTTTCAATTTGTGCCCGGAGACGGCTCAACGGTAGGCGCACACCTGGTTAAGCATCGCGACACTCACATGATTGTCTTTACGGGTTCTCAAGCGGTGGGGTGTCAGATTTATGCTGAGGCTGCCGTTTTGCAACCGGGGCAGAGACACCTGAAGCGGGTTGTCGCTGAGATGGGCGGCAAAAATGCCATTATTGTCGATGAAAGCGCTGATTTAGATCAGGCAATTCAGGGCGTGGTGCATTCGGCATTTGGCTATAGCGGACAAAAATGCTCGGCGTGTTCGCGAGTCATCGTGCTTGAGTCGATTTATGAGACGTTCTTAAATCGATTGATTGAGGCGACCCGATCGCTCAACATCGGTGCCGCAGAATTGCCCAGCACTCAGATTGGGCCGGTGATTGATGGCGAATCTCAAAGCCGCATCCAGAGCTATATTGAGCAAGGTCGAACTGAGGCAGAAATTGCCTTAGAGATGCCCGTCCCCGATTCGGGTTACTTCGTTAGTCCTGTGATTTTTGCCGACGTTTCACCCGATGCCAAAATCGCTCAAGAAGAGATCTTCGGTCCGGTTTTAGCGGTGATCAAAGCCAAAACATTTGAGGAGTCGCTGACGATCGCCAATGGCACTCCTTATGGGCTGACTGGCGGATTATATTCCCGCACACCGTCTCACATTCAACAAGCCCAAGCCGAGTTTGAAGTCGGCAATTTATATATCAATCGCGGTATTACAGGTGCGATCGTGGCACGGCAACCGTTTGGCGGGTTTAAGCTCTCAGGGGTTGGCTCAAAAGCAGGCGGACGGGACTATCTGCTGCAATTTTTAGAGCCTCGCGTCGTCACCGAAAACGTCCAGCGGCAGGGCTTTGCTCCCATTGAAGGAGCCGACTAACAAAACGTCAGTTCGACGAGTTTTTCCGCTTCGTTGTCAGCGGCTTCTGCCCCCTAAATCCCCCATTCTGGGGGACTTTGAACCGGAAATTTTGGCTCGAAGTCCCCCAAACTTGGGGGATTTAGGGGGCGCGATGAACTGTACCGAAGTCGTCGAATTCACGTTAAAAGAAGTGGCGATCGAGTTCTTTTTAGCAGCAGTCCGCAGTTCATGAGACTGAACGCTGAATCTGGAAAAATCCACGATCCAGCGATCGTCTTAATCTAGGCTTCGATCACCACTCGCAAGTTACCCCGTTTTTTAGAGACACGACAGGCCGTTGAAGAACCCGATCGCTCAAACTCTAAATCCAACAGCGTCGAGCCGACTCGCAAATTTCGCAACCCTAAACGATTAATCGACTCAGGCAACGCTGGATCGATAATTCGCAGATTGTTGCCTGGCGCATCGGGGACTAAATTCACAATCATGTGAACGAGTTGGAAAATGCTGCCCGTTGCCCATGCCTGCGGCGAACACGCAACTGGATATTGAACAGGTTCGTTATCGTCGGTGCGATCGTAGCCGCAAAACAACTCTGGCGGGCGCTGATAAGGCTGGTAGCGCGTCATATCGAGCAAACCCTTACACACTTCTAACGCCTGATCGATCAGACCGAGAGAACGCAGCCCGATCGCAATCATCGCATTATCATGCGGCCACACCGACCCGATATGATAACCCATCGGATTGTAAGCAGGTGACGACTTGCTGAGGGTGCGAATGCCCCAGCCATTAAACATATCTGGAGCGCGCAGCCGCTCGGCGACACTATAGGCTCGTTCGGGCGTGAAGATTCCCAAGTTTAGACAGTGCCCCGGATTAGAGGTAATGCTGTCTACGTGCTTGCCGTCTCCATCTAACGCCAGCGCACAAAAATCCTGGTCATCCATCCAAAAATCTCGGTTAAACCGGATTTTGAGATCTCTGGCTTCTTCCTCCCAGCGATCAGCGAGGTCAATGCGCTTTTTCATGCGGGCAATTTGACTCAACCGCACTTTTGCCGCATAGACATAACCTTGCACCTCACAGAGGGTGATCGCCCCCAGTGCTAGCTGCCCCTTACGATTGACGATGCAGTTGCCAGAGTCCTTCCAGCCCTGGTTGTCTAGCCCTCTTTTAGACTTGCGGGCATAGCTGAGATATCCGGTTTCTTTGAGATTGCAATCGACCCAATCCATCGCGGCGATCGCATTTCCCCACAGGCGATCGAGGGTTTCATAATCGGCAGTCCAAGAAAAATACTCGGCGTAGAGCATCAGCCAGAGCGGTGTCGCATCCACCGTTCCGTAATAGGGCGTATGGGGAACTTCTTGACAACGCGCCATCTCCCCAAAGCGAATCTCGTGCAGAATTTTACCCGGTTGTTCTTCGCGCCATTCGTCTTCGACTTTGCCCTGGTAATAAGCCAAGATCGTCAACGTTTCACGGGCAATTTGCGGGTCGAGTAATAGCGTTTGAGAAGCCGCAATGATCGAGTCACGACCAAACAGCGTTGAGAACCACGGAACTCCGGCTGAGAGGGCTTTGCCTTTGCCAAACGTTTGCCGCAGTAGATAAACATCTTGCTCGGAGCGCTCAATAACTCGGTCGAAGGTGCTTTTGTCTGAGCGAATCTGAGTCACCTGCTGCTGCCAGGCTTGCTCCTCCATAAACTCTGCCGCTTTTGCTTGACCGAGGGTGCGGGGCGCATCGACATTTGACACCGATCGTCCATTGCTCAACATCTGCAATCGATAGCTGAGAAGTTTAGTCTCATGAGATTCTAGCTGAAGATGCCAGATCGCCGTATAGCCTTTGAGAAAGTCAGGCTGATGGTGGAGAAATTGAATGCGCGATTCTAGCAGGGCATTGTCTAAACCCAAGTAGGCCAGCACTAGCTCAACAGGCGCTCCCTCAGAGGCTCGTGAAGTCGATCGATGTTCTGGGTCGAGGTCGGGGCTGGCGAGATCGTGGGGCAATTGCCGGAGAAGTTGACCGCGTTGCGGACGATCGCACCCTCGCACCTCAAACAGATCAATAAAGTCGGCATCAAAGCTGACACTAAGTTCAAAACTAACGGCTTCAGTGCTGTAGTTAGAGATCTCGATTTCTTCAAATAAGCCGCCGTTGAGCACCAGTTCACGTTTGATGCCAATGTTTTCGGCAGAGACTTTTTCATCTAAACGCGGGTTGGTGCACAGCACTGAGAGCGCAAAGCCCTTTTCAGCCGTGCTGCTTAAGAGAATCGGCGATCGTCCATCAATCTGCAATTCTAAACGGCTTAAAAAGCGGGTGTCGTTGCAAAATAGCCCCATGCTGCTGTTGCGACCATCATCAGCAGAGCCACCAATGTTGCCAAAGGTGTCGGTCAGCAAAAACATATCATCGTCTTTGAGCGTTAGCACAGGCTGCGGACGATCGTTTAAAACACCCGCCCATTCTGGGAGAGGTAACTGATCGGCAGGGACAAATTTTCTGCCATCAAGTTCAATAATGTCTAAAGTCATGAAGTCAATCTTTTCCAGCGGAGCGTAGGGGTTTCTGGATTTAAATTTAAACTGGTTTGGGCTGAAGAGGCTGAGAGCTTTGTCGTAAATCAAGATCCCATCACCTTAGAGTTAACCAATGTCTAAATTCTGGCGTTGCAGAATCAGGGATGGAAGGGCTGTAGGGGTAACGCCCCCGCGCCTACCCCCGACGGAGGGCAACCGCAGGGGGATTGCCCCTACCTAAATCATCAAAGATGAATTGCTAGATTTGTCACGTCAAGATTTGGTTGATCTGACTCAATAACTCTTCCATTGATGGTGAATGCAATACTACGGGAGTCGCCATTTCTTGCAATAGGGCTGAAACCGCTTGCTGATCAGAATTTTCTTTAGTTGCACGATGATCGAGAACCAGAATCGGAGGAGCACCGACCAGAGATTTTAGAGCAGACAGCCCTTCTAAGGTAGCGCTTTGAGGTACTGCATCGTGCCAGTAGAACAGAACCAAATCTACGCTATCTGATTGCAGTTTTTGAGCAACTTCTGCCCACGATCGTCCGATCGTGCCTCTAAACCCTGCCGCCTGAATATAGTGAGTCATCGCAGACAGCCATTCTGATTCTTTGGGCAGTTCTGAAGTGTTACCTGCCAGTGCTTCAGCCAGATTTGCTGGGTCGATCGCCATCACCAACGGTCGCCATGCAAAGCCCGCCGCGACTTGAATCACCTGCAAGAGTGCCGAGTCCACTTTCTCTGATCTAGAAGACTGCTCAACTAAAGGCGTTAAACACGGAAACACCGATAGCCCGTGAATTTGATTTGCGGCTTGAGTCGTGGCTTGATCCAAAGTAACCAGGGGCAGAGAGGCGAGAAATGTTTGCTCAGACAAATGCCTGAGATAAGCGATCGGGTCAGGCATCGCCGCATCGAGCAAAACCACATGGGGCTTCCAAACCTGTGCCAATAGCTCTGCTTGCTCTAAGTCATCGGCTTCTAAAACTCGACAGTTGCGGCTGTGTAAGAGGTGATTGAGGTCGGTCGTGGCTTCTGCTGCCGTTTCGGTCTGCTCACCATAGCGAATGGGGCTTAACCGCAAAATCACCAAACTTTCGCCGATCGGCTTGGTTGTTTGAGTCGAGGTCGATTCTTCAGTCACCTGGTCTAGCATTTGCTTGAGTGCCTGATTGGTGATCGGCAAACTGAGAAACTCATCGGCATGATGGCGCTGTGCTTGCTCTCGATCGCCCCTAGTCGCCATCACCGTGACTGGAATATGCCTCGTTTGCGGATCAGCTTTGAGCAACGTCAGCACGTCCCAGCCTGACAAAGTAGGCAGTAGCGGATTGAGTAAAACTGTGCAGGGCTGGAGGCGGCGCGCTTTCTCGACCGCTTCGGTGCCCGATCGGGCAATAATCACGCGATAGCCAAGGTCGCTCAACTGCTCAGAGAGATGCTCGATCGAGCGCACCACCGCTTCGACGACCAGCACGAGACGATTGTGAGGCGAGCGAGAAATGGGTGTAAACACCCCGGATTGATCAGGGTGGTCGATCGTGGATTGTGGATGCGTGGGCGGCAACAGCAAAGTAAACTGACTGCCCTGATGCTCTTTTGAGACGAAGGTGACATCGCCACCGTGCAGTCGTGCCAAACGTTGAGTGAGTACCAATCCTAGCCCAGTGCCTTCAAATCGCCGCGTCAGAGGATTTTCTAACTGCTGAAATTTTTGGAAGATCAAATGCTGTTTTTCAGCCGGGATTCCAATCCCGGTGTCCCAGACGGTGAAAGCGATCCAGCCTTCCCAACGATTGACTCGCAGCCCAATTTTGCCGCCAGTGTTGGTAAACTTCAGCGCATTTGAGAGCAGGTTTAGCAACATTTGACGCAGCCGCATCTCGTCGGCAATCAGGGTTGCAAGACCTGGCTCAATCTCTAGCGTAAAGGTGGGTGGGGCAGAAGGCAGTTCCTGTCCGGCTTCTGGTTTGGCTTCTTCAAGGCGAGACTGCTGCGCTTGCTCAAAGGCGCGGTTGCAGACCGTCTCGATGTTCACAGGTTCTAGCGTGATTTCTAATTGACCCGTCTCCATGCGGGTCAGGTCAAGAATGTCATTGACGATCGTCATCAAGTGCCGCCCACTGCGATGAATCAGTTGAGCATAGCGAACTTGACGCTCATTCAAGGTGCCTAGAAGCTGATCTTTAAGCAGACTTGATAAGCCTAAAACTGCGGTGAGTGGAGTTCTCAATTCGTGGCTGATGCAGGCAAGAAACTCGTCTTTGAGGCGATTAAGCTGCACGAGATCGGCGTTTTTGGCTGCTAATTCTCTGGCAATCTGCTGCTGCTCGGTGACATCTTGAGCTAAAACGAGCCATAAACTTTCTTCGATCAAAGGCAGCGGACACGCGACCCCCGCCGCCTCTAGCTCAGTCTCTAATGCAGTTGAATAAGAGTCAGTGGAGGAAGAACTTCGCTGAGATTCACGCAGCTTTAGATCTGGGTGAATAGTGGGCACTTGCCACCCAGACGTGAGATCTAACTCAGTATTGGGCGAAATAGTGCCGATCGGAATTTTGATCAGATGCAAGATTCGCTCTTGCCCGTTTTTAAGTGGGCAAACGCAGATGCAAGTGTTAGAAGTTGAGCCGAGCCGACAAAAGCTGGTCAGCGGCATCTCGATCGGAGACTCGGCAGATGGGTTCCAGGCATCAGGCGATTGGGTCGGCAGTTTAGAATGCGTGGTAAACTCTAAAACAGCATCGGCATCGTGCTGCACCCAATCGGGGTCAGCCAACTCGTCAAACTGCTGCTGCCAGAAAGTGTTTTCAGCAACGACTCGCCCAGTGTTTGATTGCAGCATCATCGGCATGGGCAACCGCTCTAAAACCTGCATGAGAGACTGAATTGAGGCAGGCAATTGCTCAGTAGATGAAAGCGACAGCGCAAGTTGAGGCTGAAGCGGCAAACTGTCCGATCGCCGAGACGCAAATCGGAGCTTGGCAATTTGCCCTCTTAGCTGCTGTTTGAGCAAGTGATCTGTTTCTGTCGGCAGGGGCTGAGTATCGAGGGGCAACCGATCGGGTTCTTCTGGTTTCTGTTGCCTTGTGGCAATGTCAATGAGCTTCAAGATATAGAGGCTATCGACCAGTCCTTTCAAGTGACGATCGCCATCGACCACTGCCCAAAATCGCTGAGAGCTATCTTTAAATCTTGGTTTACATTCGTTCAGAGGTTGATCAATGAGTAAGGTAGGCAGTGGCTCGATCAGCAAGGAACTCAGGTCAGAAAGTGACTTTTTGAGCGCACTTGCAGCAGTTTTGTCTTGCGCCGCCAAGAGTGACATCAACTTGCGAGCTTGAATCAGCCCGATCGGGTATTGCTGCCGATTGACGACCACTAAGTGACCACAAGCGCTCTCACCCAAAATTTCTACAGCGATCGCCAGCGTAGCGGTCTGAGGACAGATCGGAGCCGATTCAAGAAAGTCGCTGAGGGAAGCATTATGCATCGCCATGAAACACCCGCCGAACTGTGAGGTAGACCGAAAAACAGCACTAAATGCCTACAGATTAAAGGTTCGACAGCTTTGTACTAACATCGAAGCGGGAAACGAAACCCAGATTTGATATTTCATCTTATAAGCAGGTTTTAGGAAAAACTAAATTGTTGCGAGGCTGCAACAAACAGCAATCAACCCGTATATTGAGAACCTGAATTATAAAAGTGCAGAGCCTGGTTACGCCGCCGCTCATCTTATTAAATTCAGCATTCCGTAACCTTTTTTAACGAAAAGCCGTATTGTTAAATAAATATTAAAACTGGTCAGGAATCCTGCTATAAAGACTCTTGACACCTTAGCGATCGGTTTTCAACCCTGCGATCGCATTCAATTCTGTCAAAAACTCACCTTGCCGTCTTTTCTATTTAGCCTTGACAGCCTCACTCTTCAACGTTCAACGTCCTAAGCTGTTTGTTTGCGTTTTTCTCAATTCGAGAGAGTTGGCTCGATCGGTTCAGCAAGCTCTGATCGATGATGCACCGGGCGCACCTCAAAAAGAACGCTACACCGTTGTCAGTCCAGAATCTGATCAGGCATTTTTTTCGCTGGTTGAGCAACAGAGACAGCAGCTTGACTGTTTGATTTTGCAAGACGGCTCTCAGTTGCCCGCTCTCATTACTTGGCTGCACAACCAGGCGACGCTGCTGCCGATCGTGATTCTGGACGCAACGCCAGATCCGGAGGCTGGAGTCGCAGACCTAGAAGCGTCAATCTTTCTATACCATTCAGCAGAAGTTCGGTTAGCGCTTAACAAGGTAGAGGAGATGGCGGAGTTTGTCGATCGCGCGATCGATCAGTTTCTCAATCTTTCTCCTTCGTGTCGTTTGCCCAATGCTTCATCAGAACCGGATCTCAGCACTCAAAACTTCTTGCTGCTGCACCAACGACGGTTGACCGAGAAGCTAAAAGAGCGATTGGGCTATCTAGGAGTCTATTACAAGCGCAATCCTAAAGCGTTTTTGCGATATTTGCCTCAAGCTGAACGAGAAGAGCTTTTAGCTCAATTGCGCGACAGTTATCGAGTCATCATCCTTAATTATTTTGTAGACGACAGTGGATTAAATCAAAGAATCGATGACTTTGTGAATACCATTTTTTTTGCTGATATCCCCGTCGCTCAGATTGTTGAAACGCACATGGAGTTGATGGATGAATTTGCGAAACAGCTAAAATTAGAGGGGCGCAGTGAAGAAATTTTGCTCGATTATCGATTGACTCTGATTGATACGATCGCGCACCTGTGCGAAATGTATCGTCGATCGGTTCCCAGAGAGTCTTAATTGCAAGTTGCTAATTGGTTATTGCTCACGGCTAAATCATGAGTCCATTAAAAAAAACTTACGTTCTCAAGCTCTATGTTGCCGGAAACACGCCCAACTCGATTCGGGCGATTAAGACATTGAACAATATTTTAGAAAAAGAGTTTCAAGGAGTTTACGCGCTGAAAGTGATTGATGTGCTTAAAAATCCGCAGTTAGCCGAGGAGGATAAGATCTTAGCAACGCCCACACTCGCCAAAATTTTGCCGCCGCCCGTTCGTAAAATTATTGGCGACCTTTCCGATCGAGAAAAAGTCTTGATCGGGCTTGATCTGCTTTATGAAGAACTGCGCGAAGAGGAAATTGATGGTTAGAAAATCCGCGATCGCAGCGCGTAAAAGACTTTTGACAAGTCGCTATTTGGTGAACAAATTTAGCAGAGTTACTCCTAATTTCGGACGATCGTTGCTCCGGTTTAAAAAACAATTTTTATGACTCAAACGAATCAAAGCGAATCACGCAATCAAGTAGAAATGTCAGGCGTTCAAAAAATTCGCACCCTAATCGAGGGCTTCGATGACATCAGTCATGGCGGATTGCCCGTCGGACGCACCACGCTGATCAGCGGCACCTCTGGAACGGGGAAAACTCTGTTTGCATCTCAGTTTCTCTATAACGGGATCACTCAATTTGACGAGCCAGGAATCTTTGTCACCTTTGAAGAATCTCCAGCAGACATCATCAAAAACGCTCTGAGCTTTGGGTGGGATCTTCAAAAATTTATCGGCGAAGGGAAGCTATTTATTCTCGACGCATCGCCCGATCCCGAAGGGCAAGATGTCGTTGGCAACTTTGATCTCTCCGCCTTAATTGAGCGGATTCAATACGCAATTCGGAAATATAAAGCGCGGCGAGTGTCGATCGACTCCGTAACGGCGGTGTTTCAACAATATGAGGCGGCAGGGGTCGTGCGTCGAGAGATTTTTCGGCTGGTGGCGCGGCTCAAACAAGTCGGCGTAACCACCATCATGACCACCGAACGCATTGATGAATATGGCCCAGTTGCCCGATTTGGGGTCGAAGAGTTTGTCTCAGACAATGTGGTGATCGTGCGAAACGTTTTAGAGGGTGAGCGGCGCAGAAGAACCGTCGAAGTCCTCAAGCTGCGCGGCACGACTCACATGAAGGGCGAATACCCATTCACGATTACCAATCAGGGAGTCAACATCTTCCCGTTGGGTGCGATGCGTCTGACTCAGCGATCGTCCAACATCCGAGTCTCGTCTGGTGTGACAACCTTGGATACCATGTGCGGTGGCGGCTTCTTTAAAGACTCGATTATTTTGACAACCGGGGCCACCGGAACTGGAAAAACTCTGCTAGTCAGCAAATTTTTGCAAGAAGCGTGTCATCGGGGCGATCGCGCCATCTTATTTGCCTACGAAGAGTCTCGCGCTCAACTCTCCCGAAACGCCTATTCGTGGGGCATCGACTTTGAGGATTTAGAGCAAAAAGGGTTACTCAAAATTATCTGCGCCTATCCTGAGTCGGCAGGGTTAGAAGATCACTTACAGATTATCAAGTCAGAAATTGCCGAATTTAAACCCTCGCGAATTGCGATCGATTCTCTCTCTGCCCTCGCCCGTGGAGTCAGCAATAACGCCTTTCGTCAGTTTGTGATTGGCGTGACAGGCTTTGCCAAACAAGAAGAAATCACAGGGTTCTTCACCAATACGACCGATCAGTTTATGGGGTCGCATTCAATTACTGACTCCCACATCTCGACGATCACTGACACGATCATCATGCTGCAATATGTGGAGATTCGCGGGGAGATGTCTCGTGCGCTCAACGTCTTTAAGATGCGCGGTTCTTGGCACGATAAAGGCATTCGTGAATATACGATCAGCGCTCAGGGCCCCGATATCAAAGGTTCGTTCCGCAACTTTGAGGGAATTATTAGCGGTTCACCGACTCGCATTGCCGTTGACGAAAAGACGGATCTGTCTCGCATCATCAAAAGCGTCAAGGACGAAAAAGAATAGCCCATGACTCAACCGCTAATTGGAATTATTATGGGCAGCGACTCCGATCTGCCGACGATGCAAGGCGCGATCGTCATCTGCAAAGAATTTGAAGTGCCTTGCGAAGTGGCGATCGTCTCAGCCCACCGCACCCCCGATCGCATGGTGGACTACGCCAAGCAAGCCCATCTGCGCGGCATCAAAGTGATTATTGCGGGCGCAGGCGGTGCGGCACACTTGCCAGGAATGGTAGCTGCGTTAACGCCTCTGCCTGTGATCGGCGTGCCTGTGGCGAGTCGGCACCTGCAAGGCGTGGACTCTTTGTACTCGATCGTGCAAATGCCTGCTGGAATTCCGGTGGCAACGGTGGCGATCGGAAATGCGACCAATGCGGGTTTGTTGGCGGTGCAGATTCTCGCGAGTCATAACCCCGATCTGCTGGCAAGAGTGCAGCGCTATCGTCAAAGTCTCGCTGATCTCGTGATGGAAAAACAAGCCAAGCTAGACACAGTGGGCTACGAGAAATATTTAGAGACTTGATGATCTGTCTAACGTTTAGGCGGGAAGAACAACACCGGGTGCCAGCTTCGCCGAAGAATCTCCCCCGTAAAGCTTGGGGCTGACCAGTCAAGCAGGTTGTTTCTGTTATCGGTCGAAAGGACGATCGCGCTCGTGTCTGATTCTTGAGCAGCCGCCAACACTTGGGCGATCGGGTTTCCTCGTCTTACATCCAGCGTCACCTCGACTCCGCAGCTTACTAAGTCATCTCTTACAGGCTCTAGCGTCTCGCAAACCACTTGCTGCTGCTGCGCTAGTGTCAGTTCGTGTCTGCCCCCTTCTTCAACAACCCAACAGAGAATCACTCCTTTAAGGGCTTGAGCGCTCTGGGTTTGAACGAAGTGCTTGATCTGCTCGATCGTATGCTTTGAAGCACTGCTATCGTCATAGGGCAACAGCAAATAGCGCAACAGATGCTGACAGCGCAAACTCAGTTCTTCAGAGGTGTAAGTTGAAATCATTTGCGGGCGCAGCGTTAGCAAAGGAATGGTCGTGCGTTGAGATAGCTCGGTCGTGGTGCTGCCAAACAGTTTTTCGGTCAATAGATTGCGAGGTTGGGTGCCTAAAATGATCACGTCGGCTTGGTGAGTCGTGACCATCTTTAAAATTACGTCTAGAGGTCTGCCTGCCTGCACTTCAACTTTAACGTCTGCCCCAGCAGGCACTTGCTTTAAAGCAGCCGAAAGCACGTCTTGAGCGCGATCGATCTTCTCAGCATCTGCTTTAGGAATGGTTGCCTCCTCCCGAAGGGGAACGGTGTGTAGAAACACAAGATGAGTCATGCCACCTGCCACCAGACTAGGAACAAACTCAACCAATCGCTGTAAACCATCTGTTAAATCGGTGCAAATTAGAGGGCGCTGAAACATGAGCGAATCGACCTCCTAAGGGAGCTATGAGGCGTTTTCTTCACAGTATCACTCTTCAAGATAGGTCGTTCGTCGTACGGATTACTCACCTGCAATTACAAATTTAGACAGAAGCAGATCGGGGACGTTCTTCACTAGACTGAAGAGGCAGCCGTGTAGAGATCTACATAGATCGGAGAAATGACTTTGAGCAGTTTGCAGATGTTTGAACTTGAGACGGCCGAGACGCTGGTGCGATTGTCAATTTTGCTGATTTTAGTGGTGGTGGTTGGTTTTTTTGTGGCGGCTGAGTTGGCGATCGTCTCTGCCTCAAAGAGCGAGATTTATAGTCTGTCTCAAAAAACGGACGATCCAAGCACTAGCAAAGCGGCTGAGTTGATTCATCACGCTCAAAATAATCTAGAGCACTATCTATCGGTGACGCAAACGGGCACGACTGCGGGAAGCCTACTCCTGGGCTGGTTAGGCGAGGGGGCAACCGTTCACTGGATTGAGCCTTGGATTAGTCGAATTCCGATCGATCATTTGCCTGTAATGATCACGTCTCATGCGATCGCGGCGACGGTTGCCTTTCTCCTCGTCACCTATGTCGAAATTCTTTTAGGTGAGTTAGTCCCCAAAGTCTTGGCAGCAAACGCTCCTGAACAAACGGCTCTCTTGCTAATTCGTCCGTTAGAGTTTTGCTCTCGGCTATTTTTTCCGGCGCTGGTCGTTCTCAATGCCAATGTGCGACTGCTGACATGGGGAGTTGCCCGCAAACCAAAAACAGCATTTCTATCTGCTTCTGAGGCTCCTTTAGTTCAAAACGATGCTCACTCTGCGTTGATTGCTGGCTCTTTAGACTTGCCCACTATTAACGAGAAATTAGGGTTGAGTTTGCCGCTTCAGGAGGCTTATACGACGCTGGCAGGATTTATGATCCATCAGTTGGGGCGGGTTCCGTCTCAGGGCGATCGCATTCAGTGGAGCGAGTTAGAACTAGAGGCGGTTCGCGTCACTGACGATCGGGTTGAAACTATTTTGCTGCGTCAAGTCACCCGTCCGTTAGTCAATCTTGCTGTCGAGCCAGTCTTGGTCGAAGAGTCTCTGGCTTCTAGCCCCTAATTCCTTGTACTCTAGAGATAGTCTTACGAGGCAAATTTTATGTCTCTAACCGCACAGCAGGTGGCAGACTTAATGCCCGATGCTACACAACTTGAGAGCAACGAGCCAGAGATGGAAAGTTCTTTGCATTACATCCAACTGGCTTTGTTGGTGGCTTGTTTAGAGTGGTTTTGGCGAGATCAAACTGACTTTTTTATTGGGGCGAATCTGACGATTTATTTCAGTCGCCAACAGCTTAAAAATCGCGATTTTCGAGGGCCTGATTTCTTCTTAGTCAAGCAAACCCAAAAGCATCCCCGCAAGTCTTGGGTCGTCTGGGAAGAAGATGGGAGATACCCCGATTTAATTATTGAGCTACTATCAGATTCAACGGCGGATGTCGATCGCACCTTGAAGAAATCACTCTATCAAGATCGTTTTCGGACACCAGAATATTTCTGGTTTTCACCTGACACCTTGGAGCTGAAAGGATTGAGGCTTGTGAGTCGGGTCTATCAGCCGATCGCTCCCAATCATCAAGGTCTTTTTTGGAGCGAAAGTCTAGATTTATATTTAGGAATTTACAACCAAAAATTACGATATTTTGATTTACAAGGTGAGCTTTTAATGTCGCCTGAAGAGGCTGCACTAGAAGCACAACGAAGATCAGAACAATTAGCTGCCCAGCTACGATCGCTCGGAGTTGAGCCAGATACCTAAACTATAAAACCCCATTTTCTATCTCTTCTAGATAGATAAATTTAGGCGCTTTTACACCTGCTTTTTTTCTGATTTCTACTAACGTTGGCGACTCAAAAAACGTTCTTGCATTCTCTAAAGACAACCATCTATAAAGGTGAACAATGCTATTTGGATCACGATCGTATTTTAATAGTTGATAACTGATTTCTCCAGCATCTTTTCTGATGTTGATGGCTCCATCAAAGATAGTTTTCCATGCTGGATAGTCTTCTACTTCATGAATAATCAAAACATATTGCACAGTAATATCTCTATCATGTAAAGTTAAAACGCTCACTGTTTATCGGCGACGCGAAGGCTTTAACGATAGACCAAAAGCCTTTCCACGTTCGCTTCAACAACTGTATCGTTATACCTATTAGTCTATGCAGATTCAAGATGAGTGACCGGAATTTGCTCAGTTCGTTCAGGCGACTTTTCTCCAGTTGCAACCGCATGAACAGTATGAAGAATATCGGCTGAGTAATAACGATTGCCACAAGTATCGCAAACCCCGATCGTCACATCTTCAAGAATGACAAATCCATCCCGGTGCTTAAACGCCTCACGCTTGACGAAACGCGGTTGAACAGTTCCTTCGCAATACTCACATCGATATCCGTACATACAATTAGCCCTCAAGCTCAGTGACTTCGTAAACGGTAATGATCAAATAACGCTCACTACTTGCGAACCGTCCAACGACTCCGACAGGTGTTTGTCGATCGAGCGCGGTTCCTACTACTATATATTTTGTGCCTCTAGGGTCATCTTTTTCAACTCGAATAATTTGACCGCTCAAAACAGCTTCCTCAACATCCAAAATGGTCAGAAAATCCTCAGCCATTTCTTCCATTGCATGGGCTGACATATCGCCGAAGTCGAATCTTCTCTTTGATGCGGTCAATATCATTGCGAGGCACTTATTACTTTCCGTCATGGTAAGCCAATTCTAGAACTGAACGGTCATCGTCTGCTCGTTTTCACCTCGTCTAGAAAGTTGTGACCTGCTCCATCAATCATAAAAAAGTTGACACCACTACCTAGTAATCCGCCCGCAAATGGAATAATTTCTGCAATCTTGAAACCACCCTTGACGCTGACCTTGATTCCGAGTGCCTTTAAGACTGGAATCAAAACTGCTTTGGCAAACTCTTTGGCGGCTACGTCGTTAGCACCTTTAGACACTGCTTGCCTCGCCTTTTTACGAAGGCTGCCATCATTTGCTGCACCAGACAATACAAAAGTTTTGACATACTCGTCATTTGTATCTAATCCGTGAATCTCTGCGAGTACACCGCCCATTTCAATCAAGTGATACATCAAACAATGTCTCCGGGCAATGAAGCGAGACCCCAGGCACCGAGGGAAATGCTAGAAAGAAAGCCAGAGATTGCCCCTTCAGTCGTTACTTTAGAGGTGGCATGCCAGATTACCTCATTAGAAGCATCCTCTTTGTTATATCCTTTTGCTTTTAATGTCTCACGCGCATACTGCTTAAAACGATCTGGGTCGTAAGTAAGTTCCAAAATTCCCGTAACGCTGCCGTCAACGGTTGATAGAGCTTCTGTGAAAATGCTTGTCATGTTGTAAATAGTGAACTGCTAGACAACTATTTTCTAAGTTGCCCTGAACAGTTCATTTCTTAACGCATCGATATAGCTCTAAATTAGACCCACCATTTGAAACCTGAGAATTCAAGAATTATTAGACCTGAATTGATCTTTCACCCTTCACTTTGGGTGCGACCTCTACTTGATTTAATCATTCAATCATGATATTACCTCAGTGATGCAACCAAGAGGGGTGAGTATGAGCGCTCAATTGTTAAGTCAGTCCGGGACACAAGTGAAGA
>NZ_MPPI01000043.1 GCF_001895925.1 Phormidesmis priestleyi ULC007
CGAACTCAGGTGTGAAACGTGACAGCGGCGAAGATAGTTGGAGGGTAGCCTCCCGCAAAAATAGCTCATCGCCAGGTTGAATATTAAAAGAACAAAGCCTCCTTTCTTAGCTGAAGGGCAGGGTGGTTTCAAGTTAGCTAGTGAAAAACCTGATGCACCTGATTGGCGAGTTCTCGGATGCAGTCGGGGATCGTTCGGCACCCTAAACGACGGGCTAAGGTAATCAGAAACAGAGTTAAAAATTGCCCAACTAATGGGAGCATATCCGCCACGACGCGGCGGGTCATCTTCTTGAAGCGTGACATCTTTGACCCAATGCAACCCATTTTCGATTTGCCAATGGCTGCGGGTCAGATCTAAAAATATGGTGGCATCTAGGCACAAATTGCTGAGGTAACACTGCTCCTCGGCAAAGGGCTTACCCGCACGAGTACCTTGACGGATGACCCAGACAATTCGGGTTATCCCAGCTTTTGCCCAGCGTTGGGGCAGATCATCAGGAACGTGATAGACCTGGACAGTCCGCTGGGTTTGCTGACCATGCAGCGTCTCAGTGTGGGTGGTTTGGCTCAAGGGAGTCGCGTGGTGCAACAGGGAGCGCATTTGGTCGTAAAGCTTTTTCTGATTGGCTTTGAGACTCACAAGATAGTGACAGTGCCGCGCTTCTAAGAGGTCCAACGTTTCGACTTGAGTAGGGAGGGCATCGAGGCTAAAACTCAGGGGCAAGGACTGCGCCAAAGTTGGAGTACTGGTGACGACTTCTAGCAGGCGTTTGGCGACCCCAATTTCACTTTCTTTGGCGTTGTCCATCAACTCCAAGCGCACCACCCCGACGCTTTGTCCATAGACCGATACCAGAGACGCGAAGTTTGCTCGTGCGTGTTGCCCCCAACCGCTGTGCATTTGATGCTTTTGCCATCAATCGACCACAACAGACCTGCCAAGGTGGACGCGTGCCGCAAGGCCCAGCCATTAAAAATATTCACCCACTCTTGGGCATCGACCTGCTGAAACGTCCGCCGAAAGGTCGAGTAGGACGGAAAGCGGGTGCAACTGGGGGGCAGTTCCAACAACTCACACAGGATGAGATGATGCGGGTAAAGGCAACCAGCGGACGATACCCCCAGTAGCCACATAAGCTGCCCAGCAATGCCAAAAATAGAATCAACCACAGCGGTTGGCTTTGTCCGCGTTTGCTGCGAGGGTCTGAGATCGTTTTTAATTGAGTGATGAGGGACATGGACTGATAGTTATATTTAAGGTTTCAGTCCATCCTCATTTTTCTCTCCTTACCTTGAAACCACCCTGCCCTTCTTAGTTGAAGGGGGGCTTTTTTGCTTATAGTACTTCTCTTCGCTCTATCAATAGAAAATGCCGGAGCTTCTAATGCTATCTATGTAGAATTCAGATGAGACCTTTGCGATCGCCCCTACCATGCCGCAAGAATTGCCATCTGGGGAGGACTTTTGTTATGAAAGTCTATTGAGTTGATACAAAGTTGTGTGAGTCGGATTGCCATTCTGAAATTTCAAGAATCTGCTTGTTCATTGTCTGACGATCGTGGGAACACTAAACTAGTACAATTCGCAGGACGGGTTTATGTCGAGTAGAGGCTTGAACAAGTGGATCGTTAGTGGTAATTTGGCGGCAGACGCTCAAATTAAAACCGTTGACTTGAAGAGTGGTGAGAAGGCTCAGGTGGCGACAGCGACGTTGTATGTGCAGAAGCCGCGCGATCGCGAAGAATCGTTCACTGTTTCCCTGAGCATTTGGGAGAAATCTTATGCTTGGCGTAAGCTTCAGTTCCTGAAGAAAGGGTCATTGATCATTTGCACTGGTAATGTTGAACCTAATCCTTTCATCTCAAGCAATGGAAATGTTCCTAGAGCAGGCTTGCAGATGACAGTGCTAGATATCGATCTTGATATTGTTCGAGATGATGGAACTAAAGATAGTCGAGATGATGAAACTAAAGATAGTTCAATTGACAGTGCGTTTGTTGAGGGAGTGATGGCAACTGCTTGACGATCGCTCTTTCAGAAACGACGTTACTTCTGCCTTCTGTGATCTCACAGCATCCATTCAACCCCAATACCGAAACGGTTATCGATGCCTCGCTTTGTGTTTTGATGCTGTAGGTCTGTAGAAAGACGAACTTGGTGGTTAAGAGCATAGCCAAAAGAGAGTGTAGAAAGTCCAGCTTCTTCGTCACTTCCTGGAGCGATCCAAGTCTGAGTGAGGCTAACATCAGCACCACCACTGCGTGAGAGAACTAACAGAAGGCGAAATCCTAGATTTATGCCGCTAGTCGAATAGGCGTTGCTTTTTAGATTCCGATAGCCAATTACTGGGGCGACATTGATGTAGCTTCCCAAAGGGTACACATAGTAGTGTAAGTTGGTGCCCCAGGTTTGGCAGTTGTTATTGGACGCTATTTGAAAGTCTGCGCTAATTGTTGCGTGAGTACGACCGAGCCTTAAATCCTCAATGCTAACGTTAAAGTTTGGTGAATGATGGGACGATCGAACGCTTAAATATTGCACTCGGATACGGGTACGGAAGCTAGGGTCATTTGTAATATCAGCCGCAACATTAGGAACTTCTTTGATCCAACGTTGAAGAGTAGGGCTGTTGTTAATGACTTTGGGATCGGGGTCGAGAGACGACGCAGTAGGTTGGAAAGCAGGTGGTTGAACAGCAGTCGCTGTGGGTTTCTCACTGCCGAAAGAGTTATCATCTGGTAGAGGAGCAACTTCATTCAGTGTCAACTCTTTGTTACGAAGGACAAGATCTTCCGCAGAGCGCGAGATTGTGTAGTCGATCGCTTGTGCCTTCAAAGAAAAAGTTGTTTCCAGTGAAAGGCAAAAGATTAGCTCTCGAAGGCAAGTGTAGGTTCTCTTTTTATTCATTTAATTCACACAAAAAACGGCCCTGCATGAGACAGAGCCGTATCAACTAAAGGCAGCTAAAACCTTAGCGAACAGTGCCCTGAGCGGGGGCAGACGCGATCGGTTTCATCAAATACAGTCGTAGAAGTTGCCATGCGTTTGAAGCGTAAAGAGGAAGTTTTTGGAAAATTTGGAGAACTTTGGGAGTCTTGGAAGCGACGATCGTTGCCAAATCTCGGTTGTTCTGCACACAGACATCTAAACGCTGATAGAACTCTGGGCTATCTACATCTAACATCACTGGAAACACGCGCCCTGCGGTTTCGTTGGTCTTCTGAATGACGTAGGTTTCGTATTCGCGGGCATCAATTCCCAACACTTCGTAAAATCCAGGCTCTTGAGTGTCGCGGATGTACATTGTGCCAAAGACTGCCAGCAGGAAGAACCGACACCAAAGCCTTGCTTTCCAGGTGTTTAGGTATTGAGGTTGAGCCTTCATGAGCGCGTCAAAGAAGTCACCATGACGATTCTCATCCTGACACCAATTCTCAAAGAAGCGGAAGATTGGGTAGATCCGCTTATCAGGATTTGCTTGAAGATGGCGATAAATTCTAATGTAACGCCAGTAGCCGATTTTTTCAGAGAGGTAGGTCGCGTAAAAAATAAACTCTGGTTTAAAGAAAGTGTATTTACGACTCTTGGTCAGAAACCCCAGATCTAGTGACAGATTAAAATCTGACATCGCTTTGTTGAGGAAGCCAGCATGACGAGCTTCGTCACGAGCCATTAGCCCAAAACATTCTGCTAATAACGGGTTCTTATCTTTAAGCTTGCGGCTGAGTTCTTTGTAGAGCAGAAAGCCCGAAAACTCAGAGGTGCATGACCGCTCTAAAAATTCAACGAACTGCTTGCGAGTGTCCCAATCCATGTGATCCCAGGATTGATCAAACTCAGCATCCCGAACGAAGTGGTGACGGTTATAGTCAGCTCGAAACTCTTCTAAGATTGCTCTCAGTTCGTCTTCGTTGGGTGAAATGTCCATCTTCGCCATTGCATCAAAGTCTGTGGTGTAGAACTTTGGCGAAAGGATGGTTTCTTTAGCTGGAACTTTGATTCCAGGACGGAGTTCTTCAAAGCCAGGTTTTTTAAGGGAATCTACCATAAGTAATAACCGCTCTTGTGTCTAACTTCTGCGTCTACAGGTTGGGCGCTGATGCAATGGCATCTCACTACGCTAGGGCGTTATGCTGATACAGGAGTACATTCTGAATATGTTCTTTAGTCTACCAAGCTGGAAGGTAATGAAAATAGGACTTTTCGTTAAGAGTTGCAACAGAAACTCAAGTTCAGTAAGGCGATCGTAAGGAACTATATCTATCTTGATCGACTTACACAACTAAAGCAAAGTTTCTATGATGAGAATTCAAGAGTATTCTGAAGCGTGACGAGAAGATATGAACAAAGTTGGCACCGCTTATGTTCTGTGGTTAGGCGGCTTGGTCGGGCTGGCAGGACTTCATCGCCTCTACAACGGCAAAATCTGGACGGGATTGCTCTGGTTGTTTAGCGGTGGGCTGTTTGGAGTTGGGCAGTTAGCAGATCTACTGTTTATTCCCAAAATGGTTGAGACACACAATACCAAACGCGCCAGTCGCCTGAATGCTTCACCCGTGGGTGAGCCAGGAATTCATTATGTGGTCGAGATGTCGGAATCAAAATCAAGTCTGGATCTTGGTCAAAGTCAGGCACTGATTCAGCTCCTGCAAGCGGCGGCGGAGCATAATGGAAGACTTTCAGTCACACAAGGTGTAATGGCAACCGGGTTGGGATTTAGCGCGATCGAGGCTCTACTTCAAGGGATGGTCAGAACTGGATATGTCGAAGTTGGCAACGATCCAGAAACTGGAGTTGTGGTTTATGAGTTCAAGGAACTGTAGACTGGCTAATTTCGCGGTTATAGTCTGCCTTCGTTTAGGACAGACTACAACCAGCTTAGTTTTTAGCAAGCCACTTTTGACCGTTCAGGCGTTGAACCGCACCAAACACCAGTAGATCTAAAGTGACTTTGCGCTCATCAATGAGAAAGGACTCCATAGTGCTAGGTCTGCCCGTGCTTTCGGCACAGGAGAAGCCTTTTAGACCGTTAATTGTTTCGTCAAAAAAGTAAATATTAAACTGCCTGGGCTGTCTAGACGCTTTCCATTGCCCAACGATTTGCCAAGATTCATTCGATTCGTATCCTTTAATTGGAATTTTCTTTTTCTCGAAAGCGAGATCGATGTCTTGAACACCTAGTTTTGCAAGTCCTTTTTTAAGGGCAGGGAGATAATCTTGCTGAACAAATTCATTTAAGGGTTTGTCTTCAAGGGCAGGAGCCTTTTCTTTCTTGGCTTTCGCAGGCTTGATCGCTTCCTCGCTAGGAGTTGTCTCTTTCGTGGTTGCTGCCTTGGGCTTTACCGCATTGGGGTTGTCTTCGGCGTTGACTGCGATCGGGTCAGGGGCGTTAGCAGTGGGAATCTGGGTGGTTTCAGGAGAAGACGTGCTGGGTGCATTGTCTTCTGCAACATCGGGAGCTTGCTTTTCAACCGTGCTGGGCGCTACTTCCCCGGCTTCGTTGTGGTTGGTTGGGTCTGCCATAGCTCAGGTGAGTCCTTTTCCTAGTGGGTTGATCGTCGATGAGACTGCGTTTCAATCTCCTGTGAACTTATGATAAACGATGAATACCAGGCATACTATGGCATTTGGCAGAAACCCTGCATCAAAATTTAAACCAAAAACGATTGATTGAAGACTATCCGCTTTTTGAGGCAAATCAAATGGACGATAGAGTGCAAGCGGTCAAACTAAACGTTTTGGCTGAGGGAAGTGGATTCCCGATTTTGTGTCTGCACGGGCATCCAGGAGCAGGACGGAGTTTATCAGTGTTTACGCAGCATTTATCTCAGCGATTTCGGACGATCGCACCTGACCTGCGGGGCTATGGTGATAGCCAAACGCAAAAAGACTTCTTGATGATCGATCACCTAACTGACTTAGAAATCGTGCTCGATCGCTATCGTGTTTCTCGCTGTCTAGTTTTGGGGTGGTCTTTGGGCGGAATCTTAGCCGTCGAGTTAGCCCTGAAATTTCCGGAACGGGTGAGTGGATTGATTTTGGTGGCAACGTCTGCGCGCCCATGGGGAGACCATCCACCGATTAGTTTGCAAGACAATGTTTATACCGGAATTGCGGCAATTTTGAATCGATTGCAGCCGGGATGGCAATGGAATATTGACACCTTTGGCAAGCGATCGCTCTTTCGCCATCTCGTCCAAACTCACACGCCTGCAACCTACAAATATTTGGCAAATGAAGCGATGTATGCATATCTCAAAACGTCGGGAGCCGCAACACGAGCGCTGAGTGTTGCCCTTCAGCAGGGCTATAATCGCCTATCTGATCTCGACAAAATCCAATGTCCTTGTTTAGTGTTAGCCGGAGAGCAGGATCGGCACATCACGGCTGCTTCTAGTCGAGAAATGGTGCGATCGCTGCAAAATTGCGAGTCCCATTGTTACCCCAATACGGCTCACTTGCTGCCGTGGGAGATTCCTGATCAGA
The DNA here is from genome assembly GCF_001895925.1 of Phormidesmis priestleyi ULC007. Lineage (GTDB taxonomy): Bacteria > Cyanobacteriota > Cyanobacteriia > Leptolyngbyales > Leptolyngbyaceae > Phormidesmis_A > Phormidesmis_A priestleyi_A. Next base: position 6,489 of record NZ_MPPI01000043.1, read on the forward strand.
TTTTGGCAGATATCGATCGATGGTTAGCTATCCATCCTGAAGTCATTCAGGATCTTATTTGACTACTTGAGAATGCTTGAGATCTGAGTTTTGTTTGCACCTCGATCGCTCTTTTCGTCATAAACCGTTAAATTCGTGGGCTTACAGCGCTTCACCTTAACCGTGATGTTTTGTGCGCCTTCTTGCTCTAAATCTTGAATGTATCCTCCCTGATGGGCCTTGGCTTCCTCAACATTCAGAAAAGGGCCAAAGTAGTAAAGACAACGGGGACTATCCGTCGTGATTTCGACCCACCAGGCAAGCCCTAGAGCGCTTAAAAGATTTGTCAGTAACTCATTCATAGGCTTCGTCGATTTAAACAAACACGTTAGAGAGCGCCCTACGCTTTAATCTCGTAGACTCAAACGTCCAAGCTTCTTTGTACTGGGTTACATCTTGTTTTTCAATCACATTGACTTCTTTGACAAATCTATTTGTATCGTGCTTGCCCAGCGCTGTCGATAGATTTCGTAGAGCGCCATCCCGGCGGCAACTGAGGCATTTAAGCTCGGCGTATTGCCTTGGAGAGGGATGGACACCAATACATCACAGCTTTTTTGCATGGTCACACTGAGTCCTTCGCCTTCTGCCCCAATTACCAAAACGGCTGCTTTGGCAAAATCGACTGTGTGAATGGGTTGGCTAGACTCAGCGGCGGTGCCATAGATCCAGAAACCTGCTTCTTTTAACTCTTCTAGAGCACGAGTTAAATTAATGACTCGCGCAATTGAGAAGTTTTCGATCGCACCCGCCGCTACCTTTACCACTGTAGAAGTGACTCCAACCGCTCGCCGTTGAGGAATCACGAGTCCTTGTGCACCTAGAGCTTCAGCCGTGCGAATGATTGCGCCCAAATTGTGGGGATCGGTGATGCTATCTGCGACAACGATGACAGGGTGATCAGACGTAGACTTTGCTCGTTCGATCAGTTCACCGATCTCGACATATTCGTAGGGAGCGACTTGAGCCGCAACGCCTTGATGGTTTCCTCGGTGAGTGATTTGGTCAAGCCGATTGGGTTCGACTTCATCAATCACCGTGCCGTTTGACTTTGCCTCAGTCAGCAGCGTATGGAAGCGGGGATCGTAGCGTAGGCGAGGTGTAATCCAAACGCGGTTAAGTGATCGATCGCCCTGAAGTGCTGCCAGAACGGTATGCCGTCCATAAATTAGATCAGTGTCTTCTTCTTCAGCCGGAGCTTGCTGATCAACCTGGTCGGCTCCATAGAACGATCGCTTGACTTCTCCGCCATAGGAAGCGGCTTTTGCTCCTCCATAAGCCGCTCCATAAGAAGACCATTTTGTGGCTCTGGGTGCAGATTGTCTAAGCTCGTTGGCTCTGGAGTCTGAGCGTCTTGGCTCACTCGATCGACTGTCTTCCCGTCTGGGTTCACGAGATTTAAAGTCGGGTCTGGGTTCGTCGGATCTAGAGTCTGAGCGTCTGGGTTCACGAGATTTAAAGTCGGGTCTGGATTCGCGAGGTTTGAAGTCAGATCGCCTGGGTTCGCTCGATCGCAGCTTCGGTTTTGCCCCATCAGAGTCACGACGCTTGTATCCGCCTTCAGTCCGAGGGTTTTCAGGGCGATCGGAGCTTCTCTCTGAACTGAATTCGCGGCGTTGATAGCCACCTTCCGATCGGCTATTCTCACTACGAGCGGGTCTTTCGGGTCTAAATTTTCCGTTTCGCTCAAACTTCTTAGCAGGGCGATCTTGCCCTCGGCTGGCTTCTGAATCGGGTTTTGTGTAGGCGCGCCCTTTTCTTCCAGCGATAATTCGCTTGCCTTTAAGTTTTGGCTTAACTACAGAGCCTCTGCTAGACCGATCCTGATCGTCAGAATCGCGTTTTTTGATGGACATGAGTTTAAATTCCTGACAAGTTTCAGTGATCGGTCGAGCGAGTTGCCAATGCTAGAGAAAACTAGCCGTCTGCCTTCTGAACGTTGGCTTAGGGAGTCTCAAACTCTAAATGGCTGAACAATTCTAATAAACGGGTTGAATCGGTGAGGTAAAGATAGCCGATGAGGGTTTCTAAACTAGTGGCTTGCTGGTAAATTTCGGGATCAACCCGCTTGTGACGAGTAGACACCGCATTTCGACCCCGCTTGAGAAGCGCTTGCTCATGACTGGTTAGGTAGGGCTGAAGCGATCGGAGATGCCTCGCTTGACTTTCTGCCCGCACTTGGGCGACAACTTGCTGATGATAATTCTCTAAACGCCTTGGTGGAAATAGGTAGCAGCGTCGAACGTGAAGTTCATAAACTGCGTCTCCTAAATATGCCAATGCTGCTGGAGAAAGACGCTGCACCTGAGCGAATGAGATGGTTTCAGGCGTACATCGGTCTAACATTAAATCAGCCAGACTGCTGTCTAAAACACCTAAAGGTCTTGGCTCATCTGAAGTCACACGCTTGTCTCGCCTTGCTAATGGCACTTTTTTTAATTTAGTGACACCGACTAGTTTCGATCCTAGCAAACTCATTTGGGGTTGAAGCTAAATCAAGTCGGAATCGATGAACAAATCTAATCATGACACAAAAGACTTGCTACCCAGAGCCTCTGGATAGCAGGTGAATGATCGACAACCTAACTCAGGCTGCCTTGGCGTTTTCGATCGCTACATCGACAGAGGTTTGAAGCGCCAAGAATTTTTCTAAGCGCACTAACTTGACGGTTTGAGTCACGCGGGGATTGGTCACAATCTGTAGAGTTCCGGTCGCAGATTGAGCTTTCTTGGCAATTTGCACAAGCGCACCCAGACCAGAACTGTCAACAAAATCAATCGTCGAGAGATCCAAAATAACGTGTTTAGGTCCTTCCTCGACACATTTCGTGAGCACCTTACGGAAGGTTGGCTCCGAAAACGCATCGAGTAGACCTGTGAGGCGAAATAGCTGGTAATTATCCCTAACTTCGCGAGTGCCTCTCAAGCTTACAGTTAGGTTCAGTGGCTCAGGAATAGAACCCTCCTAGCTCCAAAATCCAAGAATTTGAGGTTTCAGTATACACCCTTCGCGAGAAGTTTACTACTAGTTTGAGGAAGTTATTAGGGTTAAATTTTGGTGAGTGGTTCTGAATTGACTGAATTCAAAATTCGTCATTCTTTTGCTTTGTGTTCTTTCATTGCGCCTACAAACTGCTCAAATAGATAATCGGCATCGTGCGGTCCGGGGCTGGCTTCAGGGTGGTATTGCACTGAGAACATAGGGAGCGTTTTGTGGCGCAATCCTGCGATCGTGCGATCGTTCAAGTTTAAGTGAGTCACTTCGACCGTGGTGTTGGGGAGGGAATCGGCGGAGAGTGCAAAGCCATGGTTTTGGCTGGTGATTTCGATGCGATCGCGCAACCCCGCAGGCTGGTTTAAGCCCCGATGCCCAAATTTGAGCTTAAAGGTTTCTGCTCCTAGCGAGAGTCCTAAAATCTGGTGCCCCATGCAGATGCCAAACACGGGCTTTTGAGAGGCAAGCAAAGCTTTTGTGGTTTCGATTCCTTCCAGATTGGCGGCGGGATCGCCTGGTCCGTTTGAGAGAAAAATGCCATCTGGGTTGTGTTTGAGAATCTCTTCAGGAGACGTATCAGCCGGAACCACGACTACGCGGCAACCATAGCTGGCAAGCCGTCGCAGAATGTTGCGCTTGATGCCGAAGTCGATCGCCACTACCGTAAACATCTCTTCACCGGGCTGGGTAACGGTTGGGCTAAACTCCCAGTTAGCAGTTGTGATCTCAGACCACTCATAAACTTTTGAAGTCGTGACCTCTTTAACTAGATTTAACCCAGTCATGCTAGGTGCGTCTTGCACTTGCTCTAGCAACTCGCTGGAGTCGAGAATTTCGGTCGAGATGGCACCGTTCATTGCCCCCGTCGATCGAATCTTGCGCGTCAGAGAGCGGGTATCAATTCCATAAATGCCGATGACGTTGTGCTGCTTGAGATAGTCTGAAATCGACTGAGTTGCGCGCCAATTGCTGGGGCGATCGCAGACATTGCGGGCGATCGCGCCTCGCACTTGAGGAGCCGCCGATTCGTCGTCTTCTGGGTTGACTCCGGTGTTTCCTAACTCAGGATAGGTAAAGGTGACAACCTGTCCTCGATAGCTGGGATCAGTCAGGACTTCTTGATAGCCAGTCATGCCCGTGTTGAAGACGACTTCTCCGATCGTGGTTCCAAGGGCACCAAACGAAAAACCTTGATAAACTGTGCCATCTGCTAGCACGAGTAGAGCGGGTTGAGCAACGGAGAGAGCCATAAGGGAGAAGGATGAGCAAAAGATCTTTGGCATTATCGCACGAGTCTTTTTGCTTGTGCTGTTCTTGCTCCCTTTTGTCAAGCTTCTGTGAAATCAGAGTAGTCGATGAACCCACCCAACTATCAGGGAATGCTAAGTTTGGGAGTATTCATTACTACCTTTTATTTCCTTCCTTCTATTCACCGAAGTTATGCTGAATTCATCCCGGTCTAGCGTTTCGTTGTGGTTGTTTGCAGGCGTTTTGTCGGTCAGCAGTTTGGCATGCAGCCGCGCTAGCAGTTTTAGTCAAGGGAGTTCTTCAACCCCAGAGCCAAAAGCGTCTGCGGCTGTGGTTTCCAAACCTGCTGCAAAATCTGCAAAAGTGTCGCAAAGTGAGAATTATCAGTTAGCGATCGACAAAGCTCAAAGTGCGAAAAGCATGAGTCAATCTGTGCAGTCGGCAGAAGATTGGAAGCTCGTAGCAAGTCGATGGCAACAGGCGATCGCGCTGCTCAAACAAGTGCCGAAAGCAGACCCTAACAAGAAGCTTGCCAATCAGAAGCTTGCTGAATATCAGCGCAGTCTCGCCTCAGCGCAAAATCGGGCAGACCAGACGGGGCGCGATCGCGGCGAAACCTTAGAGTCTAAAATTGTGATCGATACGCCGATTTCAGATGCGACGGCTCAGGCAAGTGCGTCGAGTTCTGGAGGAAGCTATCGCGCTCGAATTAAGTATCGTCAGAGCCGCATTCCGGTGATCGATGTTTTGTTTAATGGCAGCCGTCAGTTTGAAATGATGGTAGACACAGGAGCCTCTGGCACGATGATCACGCCCGACATGGCAGTAGAACTGGGCGCAAAAATTGTCGGCTCGACCACTGGAATGACTCCTGCTGGACAAACTGAATTCGCGGTGGCGATGATTAAATCAATTCGGGTTGGCACTCGCATCATTCGCAATGTGCCAGTCACGATCGGACCCGTCAGACTTCTGGGTCACGATTTCTTTGGTGGCTGTGACCTCTCAATTAAGCAGGAAACCATTGAGTTTCAGCAGTGTTCGGGTTAGCGGAGAAATTTCACCAAGCGCTCCAAGGTGTCCCACGCTGCCCCGGTTGCCAAAACTTCTTTCGCGAGAGCAATCCCTTGTGCATAGCTAGTCGTGGCTTCTCCAACTTGCAGAGCCAGCGCTGCATTTAAGGCAACTACATCTTGCTGGGCTGGGGTGCCTTTTCCTTGAAGGACGGCTTGCAGAATTTCAGCATTGGTCTGCACGTCTCCGCCTCGTAGGGCATCTAGAGGCGCGGGGGCGAGTCCGAGGGCTTTGGGATCGATCGTCGCGGACTGAACTTGTCGATCGGACAGGATGGCTAAATCGGTCAGGTCGCCTAACCCGGCTTCATCCAGTCGTTCTCGACCGTGAAGGACAATCGCGCGCTGGGTGCCCAGTTCATTGAGCGCTTGTGCGATCGTTTCCAGCAGACTTGCATCAAAGACTCCGATCACTTGCCCGCTCGGTCGCAGTGGATTTACCAGCGGACCCAACAAATTAAATACCGTCCGCACTTTGAGTAACTGCCGAATCGGTGCCACTGCCTTTAAAGCAGGATGCCACCCCGGCGCAAACAAAAACGTAATGCCAACGACTTCAACGGCCAATCGAATCTTCTCAGCCGGGGCACCTAGATTAATTCCCAACGCTTCTAGCACGTCAGCAGACCCGACTCGACTCGATGCCGATCGATTGCCATGTTTAGCAACCGGAACGCCTGCCGCCGCCGCAACAAAGGCAACAGCGGTCGAAATGTTAAACGTGGATGCTCCGTCGCCTCCGGTGCCACAGGTATCAATCAAAGGTATGGCAGAAATTGAAGCTGGAGAAGCCTGCTGTTGTAAGACTCGCGCCATTCCTGCCAATTCTGCGGCAGAAACGCCTTTTGACTGTAGGGCAGCGAGTAGGGCACCTGACAAAACTGGGGGAACCGCTCCTGCTAACCAGCCTTGCATGAGAGCCGCCGCTTGCGCTTGAGAAAGTGATTGACGATCTAACAATTGCTGTAGCAGACTTGACCAGGAACCAACTGTATCTTCAAGTTCTCGATTAGAAATGTTATCTACAACAGGCATGACAGAAATTGATGAAGGGACTTGAGTTATGTCACCACTTTTTGGAGATTAAACACGATCGACATGCTCTCAAAAGCAAATTCGCTTTATATAGTAAGTGACAAATTATATCAAAACGCTAACTTTCTTTTTTTTTGATTCTTATGATTCAAGTGTAAGGGCACTCACAAAAACTGCATTTTCAGTGCTAATTCGCTTAAAACTCAGGGGTGAGTGTGGTAGATTACTGCAATTAAGAGCTAGGTATCTTGCATATCCCTGCTGTAAGTTATATCACTCAAGTTAGGGGTGTAAGTAACTCCAGTTTTCGGGCACAATGCATAAATCTTGCGATGAAAGGAAGCTGGTAAGGGTGCAGACTATGAACCTGTTAGATAACTCGTTAAAATTAATTATTCAACCCGACAGTGAAGCAACAGAAGAGTATATCTATCAGTTGGGCTTTCAAAAGATCACCTTGGTGCCCCAACTTCTTTACCAAGTTGTCATTAATCATCAGCTTCCAGAACTGCTTTCTCAAATCAGTCAAATGATTCCAGAGGCGAGTCAGACCTCAGTGCGGTTTTTGCTGACCCGATCGCCGCTAGAGTCAAGAGATCTGCTGGTCGAATTCTTGAATGCCCAACCCTTGAGCAACACGACGCGGCTGATCAAAAACGCCTGGTTTTTGCAAGTTTTAGCGAGACAACGCCTGTTCTTCAAATATCAACCGATTTTTAATCTGGCATCGGGGCAAGTTGTCGCTCACGAGTGTTTGGCACGGGCAAAAACTTCCCAAGGACAAAGCTTTGGCGGTCAGCAACTCATTGATGCTGCACTGTCGATGAACTTGCTCAATGAGTTTGATGATCTGGCTCGATCGTCCTGTCTCGAAGCAGTGGCGCAGATTTCTGCAAAAGTCGGGTCTGCTGAAAGTTCGGCGACTTTTTTTATAAACGTGTTGCCCAACGCGATCGGGTGTGACCCCCGTTCATTAGAGCGAAACTTTCAGCAGGTTTTAGACCTTGGCTTGCGTCCTGAACAGATTGTCTTTGAACTTACAGAGATAGAAGCGTTAGGGCGCTATCCAGCATTGCCAAGGCTGATCGAGCAGATTCGCGCTTGGGGGTTTGGTTTAGCGATCGACGACTTGGGCAGCAATGTCTCGATCGACCATTACTGCATGGAGTTTCGCCCCGATGTGATCAAGCTCGATCGGCGGTTAATTCACGGCTGTAGTCACTATACACTCAAGCAAGTGATGATCAAAAGTCTGCTGCATTTTGCCCACGAGATGGAGATTGTGGTCTTAGCAGAAGGCTTGGAAGACGCAAATGATATTGAGTTTTGCAGTCAGGCAGGCGTTGATTTAGGGCAGGGGTTTGGGTTAGCGTCGCCCGAATTGACCCTGTGGCAACCCTCTGATGAGCAGATGCTAGAAGCTTGTTAAGAGCAGGGTCACGTCGCGTAGGATAATGATTCCGAGAATCTCTACGATCGCTATCATCATGCAGCTTGAGTTTGTCCCGGTTGAAGAGTTTTATTTTGCGTTGACGCTGGCAGTGCGGACGCTAGAAGATATTGCGACTCCTAGTTTAGTAGAGCAGGTAAAAGCGAAGCTGACTCAGAAGTTTGGGCAACCTTCGACGGTGGCTGCTGCGAGTCAAAATAGCTTTAACTACGTCTTTCGCGTCAAAGACTATGATTATTCTCCGGCTCCTCAGCTTATGATTTCTATAGCAGATTGGCAGGGCGGTTTGCGCCTCAGCAGCGACTATGGTTGGATGTTGGATGAAGAACGCAAACCTGTGCGAACTGAGCGTTTTGAGCAGCGATCGGCTTTTTCTCAAGAGGTGCGATCGTATCTCGGAGATTGGTTAGACGTGCCGTTGCTGAAGAGTGATCTATAGAGTTGCAATCACGTTGGATAAAATGGTCGCCATGGCATCGACGCTATAGAGTTCAACACAGCGCTTTCTGGCTTGAAGCCCGCGATCGATCGCTTCCTCAAAATTCTGAAAAATCCACTGAATTTTGGCGGCTAGTTGGTCGGGTGAATTGGGTGCGACGAGATAGCCCGTGTGATTGAGAATGTCTGGAATATCGCCTACACACGTTGACAGGATAGGCTTTGCCATCGCCATGCCGTCGGTGAGTTTGAGCGGGAACTGCGCTTGAGCCGTGAGCGTGTCTCGTTGCGGAACGACAACCACATGAGCCGCAGAAACGATTTCTGGCATTTTTTCAACAGGTTGCTTGGGCAGCTTAATAATCCAGCGTCCCCAGCGCTCGATTAGAGTGTCGTCATAGTTGTCGTAGGGATTTCCACCAATAATCACCAGCCGCAAAGTCGGATCATTCAACTGATCGAGGGCGACTAGAACGTCTTCAACACCTTTATGAGGGCGGGGCGCACCTGGAAACATCAAGACTTTGTAGTCTGACAAACCATACTGTTTGCGAGTCGCGTCAGGATTGTAGGGGTGAGGACTAAACAGATCAGTGTCTTTGCCGTTGGGTAGATAAACGCCCCCAAATCGGTTTTTGAGGAATTGAGTATCGATCGTCACGGCATCTGCACGAGCTACCAATCCTTCAGTCCATTTCACATAAAGCGCGTGATCGGGGTGTCTTAATTGACCATTTTCTTTCAACAGATCTCGATAAAGCTGTTGGAGAGAAGGGTGATAATTCCAATCGTCTCCACCGTGCCAACTGAGTTCCCAATCGTCCATGTCGAGGATTACAGGGCGACGAGTTTGAAGCTTTTTTAACAGCGATAAACCGAAGCTTGTAGGTTTTGGTTTGACTGCATAAATAATATCGCCATCGATTTTTTTGAGAAGCTGCGAGGCTGATTTTAAGACTTGAGGATAGTTATTTCCAGGCACCGATCGCACCACAATTCCATCAGGCGGAGCGGCATATAATTCGCGCCCAAATTGAAATCCGACGACTTCGACCTGATACTTTAGTTTCTTTAAAACTTGTGCTAGAAGAAATGCCCGAACTGCACCGCCACCCGATAAGTCACTGACCACTAATGAAACTTTAGTCGTTGATCCAGAAGCAAGATTCATTCATCAATTATCCGCTTTTAGACGGCATCCAACGGGTTAGAGGTTTAGATAATAGATTTAAGATTTTTTGAGACAGGCTGCCTTTTTCGTAGAGCAAAGTAGTTGGAAGCAGGCGGCGGATTATAAAAGCGAGATTGAGCGACGATCGTCCCCAAATTTTGATTTTCCCATCAGACAAATAGATTGGAAATTGAACAAATTTTGCGAATTGCTCGAACTGAGTTTGATTTTTCTCTTTAATCGCTTCGTTTACGAAAAACATCAGGCTTTTCTGACAGAATTGCATTAGCTTGGGATGTTGGCTTGCCACTCTTTCATAAAAATCAGCATAGGAATTAACTAAATGATTCCAATCGTTTGTCATGTTGGACTGGTGCTTTGTATAAAAGGCCCCAACTAGTGGAGTGTAGACAAATTTAATATCTTCAGCAGCAATTTCTAAAGCAAAGTAGCGATCGACCATTGCTTTTAATCCTTCTTGAAGCGGATACTTTAAGAAGATGCTCTTTCGCATCAACGTCGCTTGCTGAAGCGCAGGATGAGGAGAGCTTGATAAAAAATCAGGAGTCAATAATCGCTCGATTAATTCTTCTTGGGTTAGCGTACCAATGATATTGGGTTGATGATCGATAATTCTTTCGTTTGGGTCGATTAAAACACGATCGTAATCACTATAAAAAACGACTTCTCGATCTTCATATCCTGCTAAATGGTCTAGCTGAAATCTAGTTTTGTCTTCATGAATCCAATCATCTGCATCGAGACATTGAACCCATTTCCCTTCAGCTTTAGACACTCCAAAATTTCGGGCAGAGGCTAACCCAGCATTTTCTTGAAAATAGTATTTGACGCGAGAGTCTAGAATCATTAAAGATTCTGAAATCTGACGAGTGTTATCAGTTGAGCCATCATCGATAATGATGCACTCTAAGTCAGTCAGGGTTTGTGAGAGAACACTCTTGACGGAGCGATCGAGATAACGACCCTGGTTATAGCAATTGACAATAATTGAAACAAGCGCTGCCATTTAAATCTCTCCGAATCGGTCTAAAAAATCACTTTAGTCGTGCGGCTAGTCGATAATTTTCAGAGTTCCTTGCTTAATCGAGTCAAAAATGCGGTTGATCGCTCGCAACTCTTGAGAAGTAATTTTATGATTAGAAAGGAGAAGTGAAGTCAGTTGAGCATATTCTTGGCGGTTTATTTGACCCGCACTTAAAACATGATCGGTTGCCTTCTTGAGAGATGCATTTGACCTGATTTGACTGACTCGTACCATTGTCCCCACTCGCTACTCAGTGTTTTTAAGGTTGTTTTCTTTAGTGTTGACCAAAAAACTTGTTCTAGAACAAAAGTTAGATGAGAAAACCGTAAAGAGTTGATTAAGCCTTTTCTATCAATTCTTGTACCACTAGTTTTGTTGCTTTGTAGTCAGAGAAAACACGGTTTCCCTCGTAATATCACTTATGAACGTCTACCGAATTTCGGCTCTCTCGGACAATTACATCTTTTTGCTGCACGATCCCGATTCTCAAATCGCTGCCGTTGTTGACCCCGCCGAGCCACAACCTGTGATCCAAAAACTTCAGGAACTAGGCGCAAAACTGGTTGCAATCTTCAACACACACCATCACGGCGATCATGTTGGCGGCAACCGAGATTTACTCCATTGTTTTCCAGAGGCGATCGTTTACGGGGGCGCAGAAGATCGGGGCAGAATTCCCGGACAGAGTGTTTTTCTAAAGGATGGCGATCGCGTCAAGTTTGGCGATCGCTGGGCTGACGTTTTGTTTGTCCCCGGACACACTCGCGCTCATATCGCTTACTACTTCCCGCCGATCGAGGTTGATGCGCCAGGAGAACTCTTTTGCGGTGACACATTATTTTCAGGAGGCTGCGGCAGATTGTTTGAAGGAACTCCCGCTCAAATGGTGAACTCTCTCAGCAAAATTCGCGCCTTGCCTGACAATACGCGAGTTTGGTGCGGCCATGAGTACACGCTCAACAATTTGAAATTTGCAGTGACGATCGACCGAGAGAATGCAGATTTACGATCGCGCTTTGCAGAAGTGCAAATCGCTCGAAGTCAACATGAAGCCACGATTCCTGCATGGCTAGGGGTCGAGAAGCAGACGAATCCATTTTTGCGATGGGATCAGCCGGGAGTGAGAAAGGCGATGGGCGATCGCGATCCGATCTCGACGTTTGCAGCCTTGCGGAAACAGAAGGATATCCTTTAAACAATTATTAGACGATAGGCGAGGGCAACCCATTCTTGCGATCGCGCCCGATCAACTTCTTCAAACCCCGCCTCTGTGAAAGCTTTTGTTACCTCATCTGCGTAATCGATCGTAAACCCAGCCGCGATTACTATTCCTGACGGGCGAACTGCTTGACGAAAGTCAGGAGTGAGCGCAATGTGAACCCGTGCAAAAATGTTGGCAACGATCAGGTCAAATTCTGCGGCTGGCGCGATCGTCGCCACCTTTTCCTGAGTGGTTCCGCCCATCCAGTGCCCTAAGTCGCTGCCTTGCCCGAGACTGCCTTCGATCACCGTGACTTGTGAATCGACTCCGTTTTGCTGCACCGCAGTTTGAGTTGATTGCACGGCAATATTGTCGTTGTCTAAGGCTAAAACAGTGGCTCCCAGCTTGGCGATCGCGACGCTCAAAATTCCTGACCCACATCCGAGGTCAAGAACGTTCATGGCAGGGCGAACATGGCGTTCAAGCAATTCTAGACTGAGCCGCGTGGCTGGATGAAACCCACTCCCAAAACTGAGAGAGGTTTCGAGTCTTAGGAGAATGTCATTAGGCTGAGGTTGATAGCGTGTATCAGGGGCAAGCACCACAAATCGCTGCCCGATGCGATGAGTGCGATCGCGTCCCTCGACGGGTTTCCCTTCAATCGTCGCAATTTCGAGCGCGGTCGTCAGTCCTGTTCGATGTAAGGGTGAAAGTAAGTCTGCGATTTTTTCTAACTGAGAATTGGCACCGACTTCATTGGGTAAATATAAACAAATCGTGAATGCCCAATCGTTCTCATGGCTCGTTGCGCGATCGGGCTGACGATAGTTGGCGATCTGAATATCATCGATGTAGCCAACGTCAGCCAGCAGCGTACATACCCAGTCAACTGCTTCGTGAGTGGCGTTTAGACTCAACTCTATCCACGACATCTTCTTTTCTGGAGGCAAGTGATAGGACAAATTCACGTTTATGGGGAAGGCTCGACCCACACGCGCATTTCATTAAGTTGCAAGGGCCCAAACTGGGTCGCGAGTGCGACATCGGCGGCATCTCGACCATAGGCGATCGTGATCCGGTTTCCTCGCGGCTGCGGCTGAGTGGCATCAAACGTAAACCAGCGCCCTTGAGGGTCTTGGCTCTGCGAATCGCCCACAAATGCCTCAAACCACGCGTGGAGATCCATCGGGTCAAGCTGATAGAGATAACCCACCACCATTCGCGCCGGGATGTTGAGACTGCGACACAGGGCAATGCCCAGATGGGCAAAATCGCGACATACGCCTACTCGGTCTTGAGCCGTCTCAAAGGCTGAAGTGGAGGCATCACTGGTGCCATACTGATAGTCAATGTGGGTCTGAATCCAGTCTCGAATCGCTTCTACCTGGTCGTATCCTGGGGCACAGTCGGCAACAATTTTGGTGGCTAAATCACCCAGGCGATCGCAGGGGCAATAGCGGCTCGGCAACAAAAACTGAAGTACGCCATCGGGAACGTTTTGCACTGGGACAAACGGGGCACCGGGTTGAACATCGATCGTATCTGCGGTTTCGGCGCTGGCGATCGCGCGCACTCGAAACGACCCTTGAGGGGTCACTAATCGCTGGCACAAATTTCCATAGCTGTCGGTATATTCCACCATCGGCACGCTTGGTTCGAGCAGATATTCTTCACGAAAGATCCACTGTCCTAACCCACTCCGAGGTCTGAGCATGAGAATCAAGGGCGTTGGGGCACTCGCTTCAAATAAGATTTCACACCCAGCATCCAATCGCATTGTGACCTCCCCTAACTTTTTGGCGCAAATGACTCTATTGATAGCCCAATCCGATTAACAAAATTGTAGTGTTCAATATTGCTTTCCAAATGCCTTTAGTGATCGGTCTGAAGACACTCCGCAAACCTCGGAGGTTTTAACCAAGAATCAAGCAAGCATCATGACCGACAGAGTGGCTTAAACCTCCGAGGTTTTGGTCAAAATAAACGACTGAATTTCCTGGGGAAGCAGCGATCGCAAAGTCATCCAAGAGATTTTGCATAGACTCTATGAAATAAGATTAAAATTTGCTTTATGTAGCTAATCAGTCTACTTAATTCCGTTGGTCTATCCCGTGTCGTTACTTACTACTCGAATGCCTCAGCCACCTCAGCAAATCAAAAGAAAACGAGGTATTATCCTTAGCTCAAAAGGCTGGCAGCGCTTGCAGAATGCAGAACAGCAATCAGTGAGTCAAAACAATCTGGGGAAAGCATTCACGCTTCAAGAGTTAAGTGAGCGAACGGGACTCAGCCCAAACACCCTTGCTAGAGTGCGAAGCCGCAAAGTTGCAGTCGATCAGCAAACTCTAGAAAACTACTTTCGGGCATTTGACCTCAGTCTAGGAGTGGATGACTATACTGACTCAGAAACGGCGATCGCTGGCAGTCGGCAACAGGTGCCTTTAAGTGGGCAACTTTCGCTCGGTTCGGCGTTTTATGTGCAGCGATCGCCGATCGAGTCGATCTGTTATGACGCAATCTTGCAGCCCGGAGCGCTGCTGCGAATCAAGGCTCCTCGTCAGATGGGCAAAACATCTCTGGCAGCGCGCGTATTGGCACAGGCACGAGAGCAGAATTTTGCCACCGCCATTTCGAGCTTGCAGCTTGCAGATTCGACCGTCTTCATTGATTTGAAGCGATTTTTGCAGTGGTTTTGCGCGATCGTCAGTCAAAACTTAGGCTTGCCCAATCAGGTTGATCAATATTGGGATGATCTGTTTGGCAATAGCTATAACTGCACCAATTATTTTGAAAAATACATTCTGACCGAGATCGAAACGCCGATAGCCTTGGCTTTTGATGAAGTCGATGTCGTGTTTGACTACCCAGAAATCGCGACCGATTTTTTTGGCATGATCAGAGCCTGGTATGAGAAAGCTCGCTATGGAGACGGCAAAAGCGATCTATGGCAAAAACTGCGACTCGTGCTGGTGCATTCCACTGAGGTGTATGTGCCATTAAATATTCACCAGTCGCCCTTTAATGCCGGGTTAGCGATCGAGTTGTCGCCCTTTAATCAAGAGCAGGTGCAAGACTTGGCGCAACGCTATGGAGTCGATGACCCAGAAGACTGTGCAAAAGCGCTATTGACACTCGTAGGCGGAAATCCCTATTTGGTGCAGTTAGGGCTACATCATTTGAGCTTGCAAGACGTGACCTCAAAGCAGCTTGTTGAAACGGCGATCGTCACAGACAGCATCTATAGCGGGCACCTGCGAAACTTATTGTGGGATTTGCAGAGATATCCAGAGCTAGTGGTGGCTTTAAAGCGGGTTGTGTTATCACCGATTCCGGTTGAAGTCGAAGCGATTCAAGCCTTTAAGCTACAAAGCAAAGGCTTGGTGCGACTCTATAATCAGCAACTGGTGCCAAGTTGTCATCTTTATCGCAAATATTTTGCTCAGGCATTAGCAACTGCTTAAATAGCTAAACTACTGAATAGTTCGGTCTCCAATGGCGAAACGCTGCGGGGTTGGCAATCAAGTTTTATAGCTTGAGTGACGGTTGAGTGAGAAATCACAACTCCATCAATCGATTATTTACAGTTGATTTTTTTTGGCACTCTATATAAACGTGAGTTCGATGAGGTTTTTCGCTTCGTTCGCAGCGGCTTCTGCCCCCTAAAACCCCCAATTTGGGGGACTTTGAACCGGAATCTTGGCTTGAAGTCACCCAAATTGGGGGATTATAGGTAGCTCTCCCAAATTCACCATCGGAGCGAACCACTTCTATCGAACTCACGTTATATAAGAGTTGAGCTTGAATCCTTATAGAAAGACGGCAGCATCATGAGGCTTGAAAAGAGCAGTTTTCTCACTCTACGGCGCAGGACGCTGCTCGTGATCGGAGCCACTCTTGTGAGCCTCAACGGAGTGCTTTATGCGGTCTCTTCAACGTTGCTGCTCGGTAGCTCTCGTCAAGCCGAAGAGCGAGACACGCGCCAAGTCACCCAAGGAGCGCTGAGTGTTTTTACTCAAAACCTTGACCAGTTTAACGCGCGGTTTTCAGATTGGTCAGACTGGGATGATGCCTATCGATTTGTGCAAGATGGGAATGCAGAATTCGTTCGGTCTAATCTGATTGACACTCAGTTAGCGACTCTCAGAGTTAATGCGATCGCCTTTGTCAATCCATCAGGGAAAATTGTTTTTGGCACCGGATTTGATTTGCAAAACGGCAAAAAAACACCCATTCCAGGCGCTTTGCTGAAGCGTTTAAAGGTAAACGATCGACTGCTGCAACATACCAGCCCCGACAGCAACTTTGCCGGAATCATTGCCGCGTCTGAGGGCGCACTGATGATTGCCTCGCGTCCCATTATCACCAGTGAAAGAAAAGGAGCGATTCGCGGAACGTTGATCATCGGTCGCTACTTAAATGCTGACGAACTCGGACGACTCGCGAAGCTGATTCAAACGCCTCTGACTCTTCAGGTCTTGAGCGATGGCAAAATGCCTCAAGGTTTTGGGGCAAGCGCTCATCCAGACCTAGACAAAGCAGACATCACCATCCGCGCGATCGACGAAAAGACGATCACAGGGGCGGCACTTTTGAGAGATCTCTATGGTGACCCCGCGCTAATTTTGCAGATCAGCAGCCCCAGAGAAATCTACGCTCAGGGCAAACAAGCGATTCGGTTTCTCAGTTTGTTGATTATGGTGGTGGGCTTAGTGTTTGGGGGCGTGACATTGCTGCTGCTAGAAAAGCTGGTGCTGTCTCGGCTTACCCAACTCAACCAAGAAGTCAGTCACGTGGGCGAAAGCAGTGATTTATCGCTTAGAGTTTCAGTGCAGGGCAATGACGAACTTGCAAATTTGGGCTTTACCATCAACACGATGCTCACTGCTTTAGAGCAATGTGCGATCGACCTTCAGCGATCGACTGTTGAGTTAAAAAACGCCAAAGAAGCCGCAGAAGAAGCAAACTGGGCAAAGGGTCAATTTTTAGCCAACATGAGTCACGAATTGCGAACTCCGATGAATGCCATTATTGGCTATAGCGAAATGCTGCAAGAAGACGCGATCGATTCTCAGCAAACAAACTTTGTCTCCGATTTGCAAAAGATTAGCGGCGCGGGGAAACAGCTTCTAGCGCTGATCAACGACATTCTCGACTTCTCTAAACTCGAAGCCGGGAGAATGGATCTTTACTTAGAATCGTTTGACCTTGTGAGTTTGGTTCAAGAAGTCGTTAGCACCCTCCAACCTCTAGTTCAAAAGACGGGCAATACGCTAATCGTTGAGTGCGATCACCAGATTGGCACTCTCTATGCCGACCTCGCCAAAACCCGTCAAAATCTCTATAACCTACTTAGCAACGCCATCAAGTTTACCGATCGCGGGACAATCACCCTGACGGTAGAAAAGCAAGAACGGCATTCTGGTTCCCTTTTACCCGTGATCCTTTTCAAAGTGTCTGACACCGGAATCGGTATGACGCAAGACCAGATCGCTCAATTATTTCAGGCGTTTGTGCAAGCAGATGCGTCTACCACTCGCAAATATGGCGGCACTGGGCTGGGTTTGGCGATCGCGCAAAAGTTTTGCCAGATGATGGGCGGCGCGATCGCTGTCGAAAGCGAATTAGGTCAGGGCACAACCTTCACAATGCAAATTCCAATACAGGTAGATAATCAAGCAAACCACCCTGCGATCGAACCCATCGTTGCAGAAAATTAGCTCTAATTTATGCTGACTGGAAAATAACCCCTAGAATATTTTTAGTGACCTGTTATTTAAACAACGAGTTGCATTGGGAATCCCGATGCGGCGCTGGCTAAACGAGGCGATTAGATGAGCGATGAACCGGGAATTGTGCTGATTGTTGACGATATCGAAACCAACCGTGACTTACTCGCTCGTCGTCTTCAGCGCCAAGGGCACCGCATCGTCATGGCAGAAAATGGGCAACAAGCGCTGGCATTGCTTAAAGAGCAGCCAGTTGACTTGGTTTTGCTTGACATCATGATGCCTTTTATGACGGGCTACGAAGTGTTAGAGCATCTCAAGGCAAACCCAGCTCTGAGCCACATTCCGGTGATCATGATCTCGGCGTTAAACGACATCGACAGCGTAGTGCGCTGCGTCGAACTCGGAGCCGAAGACTATCTCTTTAAGCCGTTTAACCCCACCCTCCTCAAAGCCCGCACCGAAGCCAGCCTTGAGAAAAAACGATTGCGCGATCGCGAACGAGCCTTCTTAAAAGAACTCCAAATCGAGCAAGAAAAGTCAGAACGTCTGTTGTTAAATATTTTACCTAAGCCTGTTGCCGACCAACTTAAGCAAAACCCCAGCACGATCGCAGAGAGTTTTCCTGAAGCCACCGTCTTGTTTGCCGACATTGTAGGGTTTACGCATTTATCGGCTCAAAAATCACCGATCGAGATCGTTACTCTGCTCAACAAAATCTTTTCTGCCTTTGATCAACTCGCCGATCGACACGGCTTAGAAAAAATTAAGACTATTGGAGATGCTTATATGGTGGTGGGCGGTCTGCCGATGCCCAACCCTAACCATGCCGAGGCGATCGCGGCGATGGCGTTAGACATGCAGGCGGCGATCGACACGTTTAACCAGGAGACGGGGGAAGCCTTTATCATGCGGATCGGAATCAGCACGGGCCCAGTAGTGGCAGGTGTGATCGGCACACACAAATTTACCTACGATCTGTGGGGCGACACTGTGAATATGGCCAGCCGTATGGAATCTCATGGCATTGCAGGCCGCATTCAAGTCACTGGCTCAACCTACGATCGACTTCATGACAAATATGTATTTGAAGAACGCGGCACGATCGACGTTAAAGGCAAAGGCGAAATGCTCACCTACTGGCTCAAAGGCAAAAAGTAGAATTCAGCTTTTAGATCCGGTCAAAAGTCTGACCTCTGCAAATCGCAGTATAGGGATAATCGTTACAAACCATTGAAGATTACTATAGTTCACTAGCTATATTCCAATGGTTTGTTGAATCCCTATTCTGATATATCTATATCAAACGCTAAGAGTTTTTATCGGCGAATAACAATTATCGCCATTGAGAAAAATTGGCGTTGTTGAATCGTTAAACCCATCCTCACCCATTCTCAAAAAGAGCAGGTGACAAAAACTTTGGCTACCCTTTTTCTGGGAGAGAAGAGCTGGGAATGAGTGCAAATAATAATTGCGTTTAGCAAGGCTAAAAAATCAGTTGTTAATAAATCTGAGGCTTTTGAATGAGTCGAATTAATGGATTTGTGGATCGCCGTTCTTTCTTAAAGTTAACGGGTGTTTGTGGGGTTGGAATTGCGGCAACAGCGGCTAGTGGTGCGCTCTGGAAACCAGATGTCACGCTTGCTCAACAATCGACTCCTGTTGCTAAACCGCAACCTGTCTCTCCAGATGCTGCCCTCAAACTTTTGATAGAAGGTAATCAACGATTTGTCGATGGCAAGGGACAGCATCCCCACCAATCGCGCTTACGGCTGCAAGAAACATCGGTTGCCCAATATCCATTTGCGTCAGTTTTGGGCTGCGCTGACTCTAGAGTGCCCGCCGAAATTGTATTTGATCAGGGCTTAGGCGATTTATTTGTGGTACGGGTTGCCGGAAATGTTGCTAGCCAAACGGCGATCGGCAGTTTAGAATTTGCCTCAGCCGTGTTGGGTTCGCAACTGATTGTGGTGCTGGGGCACGCAAGATGTGGTGCAGTTGCTGCGGCTGTCAAAGGCGATCCGCTGCCAGGAAGAATCGGTGTGTTTGTGGAAGAAATCAAACCTGCCGTGGAGCGCGTTCGCTCCAAATCGGGAGATCTTGGACAAAATTCCATTACTGCTAATGTGCAATATCAAGTTGAAAAGCTTGCAGAAAGCTCCACCATTTTAGCTGGCTTAATTAAGCAAGGAAAGCTGCGGATCGTAGGCGGACAGTACGATCTCGCGACTGGAAAAATGTCACTTGTGACCAGCTAATTTTTAGATTTGATCTGTTGCTTCGAGTTTTCTATCTCGCCTGGAAATTAATCCCTGGGCGAGGTAGAGCCGTAGCCGGAAGGTGTTACTCCTATCTTTTACTGAAAGTTGACAATTCGGGCAAAGCTGGTTGCCTCAAGACTTGCGCCGCCGACTAATGCTCCGTCAATTTCAGGTTGAGCCATAATTTCGTCAATGTTGTCTGGCTTGACTGAACCGCCATATTGAATCGGGACATTTGAGTGAGTGAGCTTACTGCGAATCAAGCCGATCACCCGATTTGCTTCGGTTGAGGCGCAGGTGTCTCCGGTGCCGATCGCCCAAATCGGCTCATAGGCAATCACCAAACTGGTTTGATCTACGTCTACTAGGCCTTTTGCAAGTTGGCTAAAGATGTGAGACTCGATTTCTCCGGCATCGCGCTGCTGTTTGGTTTCGCCTACGCACAAAATCGGAGTCAGCCCGGCTTTTTGAGCCGCTTTAATCCGCAGATTTACCGTTTCATCAGTTTCGCCAAAATATTGTCTGCGCTCACTGTGACCGATGATCACATAGCGCACCCCCGCTTCGAGCAGCATTGGGGCAGCTACTTCACCCGTGTATGCCCCTGATGTCTCCCAGTGCACATTCTGAGCACCAATTTGAATGCGGCTGCCGTGCAGAGTTTTAGACAAAAGATCTAAATCAGTAAACGGGACACACAGAATAATCTCTCGATCGTCAGGAGTGGTGTCTAGCTCAGATTTAAAGCCTTGCAAAAACTCCATGGCTTCTGCCTGGGTTTTATACATCTTCCAGTTGCCAGCAATAACAATTTTTCGCACGGGTACTCAGGTTAAGACAGGATGAATTGCATCCTTTAGTCTACGGCTTTGAGGGATCAATTGAAAAAAATCCAGCTCATTATTCGGTGGTCATTGCAATCTGGACGGCTTGCTGACTGATTTCTTGATAAACTGCCTTGAGGTAGTCCATCGCCGCTTGATTAGCAGGCACTTCGGGTTTGAGAGGAATCGTGCCCAGCACTTCTAAAACCGTCTCACTACTAGGAGGCGGAACGATCACAATCAGCGTTGGTTCGAGTTGTTCGGCATAGTGCCAGAAGCGATCGAGCTTCAGTGTTGTGGCGGGGCGAACTGTTGAAACGGGTTCTTCTGCCTCTGAAGTTTCGCCCCCGGCACTGCGCGTCTGTCGTAGCGCTTCAATAATCTGCTCTTTGGTGCGACCCCGCAGTTGAAATAAGACAAACGGATCTTCACTGAAGCGATCGCCCAACAAATAATAAACTGCCCCAATATGCTTGCAAGGGTTTGCCGGATCAGGGCAAGAACAACGACTGTGAATATCAAATTTATTAAACGGAAATAGGCTCAACCCGTTTGCGGTAAACACTTCTTCAATGGTTTGAGGCATTTCTCCAGCCAACAGTTTGGCAGAGAAGATTGCCCGTTCTGCCATCGACTCGATCACATAGCTCCACTGATCGTCGCTAAAGGGGTCGAGTGACAAAGACACTTGATAGGGTTCTGGGGCAGTGCCCTGAACGTTAGCGGAGACTTTAGCACTTTGAAAATCGATGTTTAAGACGTTGCCTTCTCTGGCATAAGTGCGGGCACGTGCCAAGCGTCGAGTCCAGCCAAACGATTCTAAAACATCGATCCAGCGCTGTGCCCACCATTCGCGACTGGGTTGAGAATAAGCATCAGTCATGGGCAATGAAGAGGCAAACGTAGATGTCCAAAATTATAGAGGATCGCGAATTAGATGAAGACAGAATTTACGTAGGGGCATGGCACTGCCGTGCCCAGTGGCGTTGCAAGTAACCGATATTATTTAATTCACGATCTAATGCCTAAGATAGACAACAGTACGGCTTCTAGTCACGCTGCTTCTACCTAATGAAGGACACTCGATCTAGCCAAAGGCAGATGTAAAGGCTAGAAAGGTGTGACCTGTCTGGGTGAAGTCTCGCTGAGACTTCTCTCTAGACAGATAGATAATCTTAGCTAAACCCCGTAAAATTCTTTAGCTATAGGGAAACAACAAATCATATCTCCTGACGAGTGGCAGCTCTCAGGAAGTTCAGGCAACTCTAATTCCCATCTTTTTGATTGACCTTTGTAGCTGAGTGTTGCGAGGAAACTTCAAAAGTTGTTTCCTCGCGATGCTTAAGCGCGAAAAAAACTGACTACTGTAACTTTCTAGACGAGGGCTTTTATGTCTGAACCCAATGGTGTCATGATGCAATACTTTCACTGGTATATTCCCAGTGATGGTAGCTTGTGGAATCAGCTTGCAGAAAATGCTGAAGAGTTGTCAAAGGCTGGAATCACTGCTCTCTGGCTTCCTCCCGCTTATAAAGGCACAGGTGGCGGATACGATGTCGGTTATGGGATCTATGATTTGTTTGATCTGGGCGAGTTTGACCAAAAGGGAACAGTCCGCACCAAGTATGGAACCAAAAGCGAGTATCTAAACGGCATTAAAGTGGCGAAAAGTGCAGGGCTGGAAGTCTATGCCGATGTGGTGTTTAACCACAAAATGGGGGCAGACGCGGAAGAAGAAGAGTCTGCAACCCCATTTGATCCTGAAAACCGTCATGCTGTTGTCGGTGACTATCAGCCGATCAAATCCTGGACTCACTTTACCTTTCCCGGTCGCGGCAACAAATACTCCAGTATGCAGTGGCATTGGTGGCACTTTGACGCGATCGACTACAACGGCTATCACCAAAACGAGAATGTGGTTTATCTGCTCGAAGGCAAGCGCTTTGACGACAACGTAGATCAAGAGAAAGGTGGCTATGCCTATCTCATGGGCTGTGATCTTGACATGGAGCATCCTGAAGTTCGCGGAGAACTCAAATATTGGGGCGAATGGTATCTAGACCTCACCGATGTCGATGGCTTCCGATTTGATGCAGTTAAACACGTTTCGGCAGAATTCTTTCAAGATTGGTTTGATCACGTCCGCAATTATGTGCAGCGAGATCTGTTTGCCGTAGGTGAATATTGGTCTTATGAAGTCGATGCTTTGCACCATTTCATCGGCTTGACTCAAGGAAAAGTGGCGCTATTTGATGCCCCGCTGCACTACAATTTTCAAGCTGCCAGCGTTGGCGGCGACGGCTATGATATGCGGCAGATTTTTGACAACACCCTCGTTCAGCAGCAGCCCTGTCTCGCCGTGACGCTGGTCGAAAACCATGATTCTCAACCTTTGCAGTCTTTAGAGTCGATCGTTGAATCTTGGTTCAAGCCGCTTGCTTACGCGCTGATTTTGCTGCGTCGTGAGGGTTATCCCTGCATTTTCTACGGCGATTACTACGGGGCACACTACCGCGATCGTGGAAGAGATGGCAACGAGTATGAAATTTGGATGGATAGCCATCGCGAACTGCTCGACAAATTCTTGTTGGCGCGTCGGACTTACAGCTATGGGGATCAATACAACTATTTTGACCACCCCAACACGATCGGCTGGACGCGCTTAGGCGATGCTGAACACCCTGGTGGCATGGCAGTGGTGTTGAGCAACGGCTCTGAAGGTTGGAAATGCATGGAAGTAGGACACCCCAACTGCACCTATATTGACCTCACCGAACACATCAGCGAACCCGTTGTCACCAATGAGTACGGCTGGGGCGAGTTTCGATGCCAGGGTGGATCAGTGTCAGTGTGGGTTCCGCAACCATCATCAACCTAATCAAACGTGAATTCGATGAAGCTTCTCGCTGCGGTTGCAAATCCGGGCTGCCCCCTAAATCCCCCAAAATTGGGGGACTTCAAGCCAAAATTTCCGGTTCAAAGTCCCCCAGGATGGGGGATTTAGGGGGCAGAAGCCGCTGACAACGAAGCGAAAAAACTCGTCGAACTGACGTTAATTTAATCCACGATCGCTCACTCAAATACAAGAGCTAGAAGTTTTATTTGCTGTTAGTTTTATAGAAGGTTGCCAACTTCTCATAAAAACTAACCTATGCCTGTCGATTTTAGTGCTGCAATTCCAACGTTTGTGATCACGCTGCGAGAAGGGGTTGAAGCCGCTCTCGTCGTGGGGATTGTCATGGCTTATCTCAACAAAGCAGGTCAATCTTCCCTAAATTCCTGGGTCTATAGCGGAATCGGAACGGGCGTTTTTGCCAGTGTTTTAGTTGGGGTTTTGTTTGGGTGGACGATTCAGGCGTTAGAGGTGTCTGATCAGCCTTATGCCCCAGTCTTAAAGCCTTTTTTAGAAGGGGTGTTTGGAGTGATCGCGATCGCTCTGCTAAGTTGGATGCTTGTCTGGATGACGCGACAAGCAAAATCGCTCAAAGGTCAGGTCGAAAATGAGATTAGCAATGCCCTTCAAGCCAAGTCGGGGGCGGGATGGGGCGTTTTTTGGCTAATCTTTGTGGCGGTTTTGCGAGAAGGATTTGAGACTGTCGTTTTTATTGCCGCCAAATTTCAGCAGGGTTGGATTCCGGCATTTGGAGCGGTGGCCGGATTGATCATGGCAACGGCGATCGGAGTGCTTCTCTTCAAGTGGGGAGTCAAAATTAACCTGCGAGTGTTTTTTCAGGTGATGGGCGTTTTCTTATTGCTGATTGTGTCTGGGTTGGTGATTTCAGCACTGGCGCACTTTGATAAGGCGTTTGCAATGCTGGCACAACTCGATCCGCAATATGCCGCTATCTGCGTTTCTCAAACCTCCTGTTTTCTCGGCTCGCTCGTCTGGAATCTGCATGGCGTGCTGCCCGATCGACAGTTTCCCGGCATTATTCTGCACACATTGTTTGGGTATGTCGATCGCTTGTATTGGGTGGAAGCGATCGCTTACATCGCCTTCTTAACCACTGTGGGCAGCATCTATTTGCAAAGTCTCACAGGTTGGACAATGTTGAACGCAAATCGCAAACCTGCCGAAAACTAGAATCTTTTCCAAGCAATGACCCACTTCACCAGTTTTCTGGGTCTTGGAAGAGAGCCGTACTCAAATAGCGCTCACCAAAGCTGGGCTGAATCATCACAATCAGTTTGCCCGCATTTTCGGGGCGCTGTGCGATCTGAATGGCTGCCGACAAATTTGCCCCTGTAGAAATGCCTGATAAC
This sequence comes from Phormidesmis priestleyi ULC007, assembly GCF_001895925.1. GTDB lineage: Bacteria > Cyanobacteriota > Cyanobacteriia > Leptolyngbyales > Leptolyngbyaceae > Phormidesmis_A > Phormidesmis_A priestleyi_A. The sequence goes on from NZ_MPPI01000043.1 coordinate 31,258, forward strand.
AACCCTTCTTCTCTGGCTAATCGGCGACCATATGCGATAGATTCTTCATCCGTTACCTGAATAATCTCGTCTACCAAATCCAATCGCATGATGTTAGGCACAAACCCCGCTCCGATGCCCTGAATCTTGTGAGCGCCCGGTTGCCCACCCGACAGCACAGGACTGTTTTTTGGCTCGACGGCGATCGCTTTAAACTCAGGCTTGCGCGACTTGATCACCTCGGCAATGCCCGTAATCGTGCCACCTGTGCCAACGGCAGCGACTAAAAAATCAACTTGTCCATCGGTGTCAGCCCAAATTTCTTCGGCGGTGGTTTCGCGATGGACTTGAGGATTTGCCGGATTTTTAAACTGTTGCAGCATAAACGCATTGGGAGTATTTGCGGCAATCTCTTCGGCACGGGCGATCGCGCCTTTCATCCCCAACGTGCCCGGCGTTAATTCTAATTGAGCGCCATAGCCTCTGAGCATGGCCCGTCGCTCTGTGCTCATGGTGTCGGGCATGGTAAGCAGCAGCCGATAGCCTTTTGCGGCGGCGACCATTGCCAGGGCGATTCCGGTGTTGCCAGACGTGGGTTCGACTAAGAGCGTTTTGCCGGGGTGAATCCAGCCTGTAGTTTCAGCGTGTTGAATCATGCTGATGCCAATGCGATCTTTAACCGACGACGCGGGATTCATGCCTTCTAGTTTGACGACGATTCTGGCAACACATCCCTCGGCTTGAGGAATTCGATTGAGTTGCACTAGCGGCGTGTGCCCGATGAGTTGAGTAATATCGTGAGCAATTCGCATAATAGTATTAATGGAATTCGTGGGAGTGAATGCACGATCGGGCACACGACGATAAGCATATTTGAATAATTTAGCGTTTAATGCGTTGCTCAGTAAATCTCACCTTTAGCAGATTCTCCGTCACCTGAAGTTGAGGCTCAAGATTTCGCCACTTGCGATGGCTTCCTTTTTGAGAGATTAGAACAAAGCCGTAGCGCTGAAGAATTTTCTCAACTTCATTTGTGTTCATCCGCCGAGTTCGACTCATCCGATCGTAACCTCTTTGATAATGGCTCCTTCGGATAATTCAAGCGGTTCAGGGTCGAGATATAGTTCGATCGCTTCACGGATATCGTCTAGGGCTTCTTCCTTGGTTTCTCCTGCCGAGGCACAGCCCGGTAATTCTGGACACCAGACTGCCCAATCTTCTGTTTCTGGATCATGCTCAAGGACTACGCGCCATTTCATCTTGATTTTCTCCATTACGGGAAGTAACGATAGATTTCTTTTCGATGCAGTACACGAACGAAAACTACAGTGTCCTCGCTTACAGAAAGCCCAATTCGGTAGTCGCTTACTCTAATGCGGTAGTAATCTCCCGATGCTTTTAGTTTTTTGACATTAGTTAAGTTTGTCCAATTATTAACAGATTCAACTTCTTCAATAACTGCTTGAATTCTTTTCAATAGCTCCGCATCTCTAATTTTACTGAGATCTTTTTCAAAACTTTTTCTGAATTCAACGTTCATGGCTGCTGACTTAAGATTTTGAAGATGGCTTCTCGACTGACAGGTTCAGTGGTTTCGCCTTCCTCAATTGCCTTTGCCAAGGCGATATCTTCCATTGCTTCAACAATAATGTCTGTAAAGACTTCTTTCTGTTCTTGCAAGATCTCAACGATCGCTGTTTTGATCAGTTCTTTAAGCTGGCTTGTGTTTAATGTGTTTTCAGACATCGTATTTCCTCCATAATTGATTACTTTTGGGCTGACCAAGGATAGGTTGACTGTTTTACTGCTTGGTAATTTGCATCTAATTCAGGTTCTAACAGCAAGATGGCTGTAATGCGTCGTGCCATCTGAGTAACTTCAATGACTTCTTCTTGTTTGAGCGATCGCCCCAGCAATTCTTGTTCTCGATAGCTCAACCATTTTTTGATCACCTGATAGCCACCGATCGTATAACTCCAGACGCGATCGGGGATATTTTTCCAATAGGCGATGTCGTTGAGGTAAATGTCACGGGTATTGGTGCCAAGTTGATCAATGACTTCTGCGGTTGCTTCGCAGTTCCCCAAAAGGGTAATCGCGGTTTGTTCTTCTGGGGTGTAGGGTCGATCGCTGACTTTTCCTTTTCCGGGCATGGTGACGTTGTTTTGTCCTGCGTGACCCCAGCCTGCGGTGAGGGCAAAGTCGGTGTTTGGGTCTAGGTTGCCAGTGCCAACACGGGAGACAACGGCAATGGTTTTCAATTCAGGACGAAGTTTACCAGAGGTGACACCGAGAACGGGGGTTTCTGGATCGAGGAGTGCGGCAATTTGACGACCGAGCGTTGCAGAGGTGATTAGAGTTTCGCGATCGTTAGGAAGTGGGATGCGTGGAAAGTCTTGACGAATTCCATCGGCATTTTCTTCTAGATAAGCAGGTGAATAGCCGATCGCTAGGGCGTGCATCCAAATTAGAGCAGCCGTTTCTGCATCTGTATCAGGGTTAGAGATACCCAGTGATTGAAAATAAGCACGAGCAGTATTAGACAAATTTGCGATCGGTTCTTGAGCAGAAGTATCAGAGATGCCTTGAATTCCTATTTGCCCTGGAGCTTGCTTTAGACGTTTAGAAGTTGTTGGTACGAGCCTTAAAGCAAAACAAGATGCATCTGGAGATAGTAAATGGTCATCGGACAAACCTTTTACAAAGTAGAAAGGGCAACCTTCAGATGACTTTGAAGCCTTTACACGGCTTAGTAAAAATGAATTTCCTTCCCAACATTGGGCATAAAGGTTGGGTCTAGGCTCATTCCACAAAGGTCGAACTGAACTGTAATAACACCAGCGAAAATCAAATGGACGCATTGCATAGCGAAAGATGTGCTGCGAGTTATAACTTTCAGTTTTGATAACTTTTGTTCTTGTTTTTTGAGCATCAAATCTTGCAGCATCTCTTGTGAGACCCGTCCCTAAAGTTTCTAGAACTTCCCAATTAGTACTGGGATCGTAATACATCTCCATTCGCTCTTCAAGAGCTTGTTTATCTAGATCAATCAATGCATCATCTCGCTTTTCCATCAGACCGTTGCTAGAAGCTTCTGAACATAATTCAGTGAGTTTTGCCCACTGCAAATAATCAAAACTGATACTTCTTGGACGAAATGAAAAGCGGTTGTCTCGAATTGGTTGTGCAGTTATATAAGCTGCGTCAAAACTTGAAGCATCTAAACTCACAAGTAAATCTGCCCTCTTAGTTACACCCCAGAAATGACGGAAGTAGACGGTTGGATTTGAACTACGCTCTTCTTGGCGAACCATTAAACCAATTGTTGTGCCAACTCGAATGCCTTCGCGATTGTATTCCGTTGAAAAAACAGAAGGATCTGGCTTGCCTTCTGGGGTTACTTTCCCTGTTTCTCTACTATCCCCATTCATGCAGTCGAACCAGAGTTTATCAAATTCCTTTAAAAATCGCTGCCGCATCACAACATAAGAAGGATCGCTGAGGTAGGAAAAGTTAGAGACATAACAAACAACCCCTTTAGTCGGTTTTTGTTCAGTAACACAATGCTCTGCCAGCCTAAAGAAACGAATATAAAGATCATCAAGGTTAAATTTTTTGATTCCCCATTCGCTAATTAATCCTTGCTTGTAAAGATCAACGAGTCCTTGTTCTTCTTTTGGACTAATACCAGAGAAAGCGTTGTAGGGCGGATTTCCTAAAACAACTAGGATAGGTCTATTTTGTTTGACTTCATCTGCTGCTTCTCGTTCTTGCTCAAGTTCAGGATAAGAAATTGAAAGCTGTTTATATTTAGCTTTAGCTTCCTCTGTGGGCGGCTCCCATCCCGTCAGCGCATTCGTCAAATACACCCCCACCCGTTCCTCTTCATCACTCAACGGCACCCCCAAATTTTGCAACAGCAGCCCCAACTGCAAATGCGCCACCACAAACGGAGCCGTCAAAATCTCAAACCCAAACACCCGCTTCATCGCGGCTTCCTTTAACTGCGAACCAACCAGCGCCCCCATCCCCTTATCCTGCAAATTGGTTTCAATTCGCTTCAACACTTCCACCAAAAACGCGCCCGTTCCACAACAAGGGTCAAGAATATAGACATTTGGGTCAGCTAACCCATCTTCGATCTGCAACTCTTCGCGCAATACTGTGTCTACCCGCGCCACCATATATTGCACAATCTCTGGTGGCGTATACCAAACCCCTAACTCCTTGCGTAAAGTCGGATCAAACGCCTCCAAAAACGGCTCATAGAAATATTGAACGGCTTGCCCCTCATCAAACTTCGAGAAAAACGCCGTGCGATCGACTCGATTCAACGCCTCCCCCGTCCAATTCAACACCTCTTCTAAATCCAGCTTGCGAACATGAGTTGCAGTCGCCACCTTCTCAAACAACGCCTTAATCATCGGAACGTGCAGATAATAACCCGCCACCCGCCAATCAAATCGCCCCTGTTCTTGCTGCTTGTGCCACAACACCCACGCCGAAAAAATGCCATAAAACAACGTTTGAATCAGCGTAGACTTAAAAAATCGCTCTCCCTTCTTCGGGTCTTTCTTATCACCCGTAAACGCAATTCCTAACGCCTCTTCTAACGCCTTTCGCAGCGTCTCTAATGCAGGCAAATCCGTCTTCTCAACTCGTGCCTTCGCATCCTTTGCATAAGAAGCCAAAAACCACGCCAGATCTTGCGGGCTGGCAATGCTGGCAGACTGAAGCATCACCCGCTTTAGATATTCAGTGACTTGTTCTTCTTGCTCTTGGGCAAATTGCTTAGGATTCTTTGCCTTCTGCCAAAACTCTGCCTCATTTTTAGCGAGACGGTAGGTTTCCAGCGTCGCAGGCTGCCCACTGGCATCTTGCCCAATCAGCACAAAATCTCGATAGTTCGTCACCAACACCTGACGATACTGATTCCAATATTTAGAAACTTGCTGAGTCTGAGCAATCACCCAGGCATCATCCCCGGTTCCCTTAATCTCAATCACGCCTCTCTCTGGATTTGTGGGATTAGCGGGCGTGTCTCCTGTCTTCTTCTGAAACTGACTAGCACTAAACAAACCCCCATCCGGCATTCCCGCCCCGCCGATATTCTTCAACTGCATCACACAGCGCACCTTGGGCTTTAGCGTCTTACCCAACTCATTCAACAGCTTCTCTAACGCCCCATAATAAGAAGTCTCCTTAACGGCTGCCCCCGTCGCCCGAATCTCTTGCAAATCTCGAATGTAAGTTTCAAAAGCACTCATAGCGATTTTCTCGGAAATAGACTTTAAGAAGATGTCTGAGACCTATTTGCTGTCTTCTCTACCTTAATGCCGTCACCCTGAGACAAACGATCGCTTCTCAGATATCCCCCAAGCAATTACTCTACTCAAGCTGAAATTTGAGAGGAAGACTATATAATTAGCACGTCTTTTGTCAGAATGAATTTCAACCTGAACTGTGTGTTGCTGAAAGCCCAATGTTTGAAAAAAAAGATACTTCTCTCATCAATCTGGCGCTGTTAGCCGCGATCGTAGCGGCATCTCAACCTTTAGCGATCCCCTTTGTCGCGCCTCCAGGGTTGGCACAGGCTCCCACTGCTAGCCCGACGGTTCTGCTGCCAACCGGGACAACCGTTCGGATTGATGGCTCAAGCAGTATGGCAACCGCTAACCAAGCGCTAAAACAGCGATTTGAGACACAGTTTCCAGGTACAAGCGTCACCGTTGGCTATGACGGAACTCCAGCCGCGCTGCAAGCCGTTTTAGATGGCAAAACTGATATTGCAGCGATCGGTCGCGCCCTCACTCCTCAAGAAAAAGCCAAAGGCTTGATTGCAGTTCCACTATCACGAGACAAAATCGCGATCGTGATCGGGTCTAATAACCGATTTAATGGCAGCATCACGGGCGAGCAGTTTGCCAAGATCTTTCGTGGGGAGATCACTGACTGGTCAGAAGTTGGCGGCTCTCCTGGCAAGATTCGCGTCGTCGATCGCCCCGAAATCAGTGATACTCGTCAAGCTTTTCGCAACTATCCGGTCTTTAAAGCAGCTCCCTTTAAATCGGGCGCAACCACCGCACGACTTCCAGAAGACAGCACTGCAACCGTGATTTCTCAGCTAGGAACCGATGGCATCGGCTACACGATCGTCAGTCAAGCACGAGAAGCCGCCGGGTTGAAGGTGTTGCCCATGCACAACGTGCTTCCGACTGACCCCAAATATCCCTTCTCGCAGCCGTTGGTTTATGTCTATAAAGGCCCAAATCCTAGTCCAGCGATCGCGGCCTTCTTGGGCGCTGCCTCTGCACCAGACGCGCAACAGACTATTCAATCTGCCCAGTTCGATCCCGCTGTGCTTGCCGCCGGAAGCGCTGCTGGCACGGCTGCCGCACTTAATGCTGCCCCAGCAACGACTGCATCCCCAACCCCAAGCGCGTCTCCAGATGGGGGAACTTCTCCAACAGTGTCGGCATCTCCTAATGCGGGTGCGTCTTCTACGGCTACACCTGGGGCAGTAGCTGATGCCAGATCTGCTCAAGTGGATGGAGGCATTTCGCCGTGGCTTTGGTGGCTATTGCCTCTAGGCTTACTAGGGTTGCTTTCTTGGTGGCTAAAAAACCGTCGCAATACGCCTGAAACGATCGCAGAAAGACAGATCGAGCCAATCGCTCCAGTCCAGCCCGCTCCAGAACCCACTGCTATTCCACCCGCGCCCGATCTCACAGCCCCGGCTGAGAACCCTAACCTTGCCTCTAGAGCCGGGTCGGTGATTAGCTCCGATCGTGCCGAGATCGCAGAACAACCTTCCCTTGAAATTGGCGACACCCCGCTAGAAACGACTTCACCAAATTCACCAGCGCCTAACCTGATTGGAGATGCCGCGATCGCAGGTGGAGCCGCGTTAGCAGCCGGGGCAGGAGCCGCAGCTTGGGCAAATCGTTCTAGCGATTCTTCAGATCGCTCTGATCCTCAAGAACTTACAGAACCGCCTCTGATCCCTTCTGAGTCGATCGAGCCTACAGATTCAACGGCTTCTAATGTCACTGACGCAACATCAGAGCCACCGTTCACGCCCACAGGTGATGTACCTATAGGTGCAGCATTAGGTGGTGCAGCTTTAGCGAGTGGAGCCGCAGCTTGGACGGCTCGATCGCAAGATACTTCTCCTGAGACTAGCCCTGATGTGCTTTCAACATCGCCAGAGGTGGCCACGGACGAAGATTTAGAGATCGAAGCAGCGCTCTCGACCTTCGACACGATCGACGACTTGGATGCTGACTTGCCAAACGCGATCGCTGACGACCCAACCGAACTCGATCTAGACGAAGCAACTTCTGCTTCAGCCTTGACTGATGTGGGTTCTCCGATCATCTCTGCGGGGCTAGTCGGCGGAGCCGCTGCTGCGGGAGTGGCTGCTTGGGCGTTGAGCGATGACGATCGGGCCCAATCTGAGGTCGAAGCCGCTAAATTTGATGTCGGGCAAACTGACCTCAGCAGTGAAACTTTAGCAACCGTTGATCAAGAATTGCCAGATTTACCAGAGGGCTATGGGGAAAGTCGAATTGTGCTGCTGCCTCGGAATCCGCAGTGGGGCTATACCTACTGGGATATTTCTAACGAGCACAAATCTGAAGTGCGACAGCAAGGCGGAGAAAAGTTGGTGCTGCGGCTCTATGATGTCACCGATATCGAAGTCAATCAGCAAACCCCTCACAGCATGCAGCAGTTTGACTGCGACGAAATGGCACGAGATTGGTATCTTTCAATTCCGGTGAGCGATCGTGACTATCTTGTTGAAATCGGCTATCTCACCCGTGACGGTCGCTGGCTGATGCTGGCACGATCTACGCCGATCCGAATTCCTCCGACTTATCCTTCTGACTGGGTTGAAGACCAATTTGTGACGATCGACTGGCAAGAAGACCTGCGGGGTAAAACCTTCTTAGAATTGGTGCCTCCTAGCAAGCAAACTGAAACTGAGGCAGTCGCTAATCCGATTTACGATCGAATCTTTGGCATAGCACAATCTGCCGAATCGCAACGAGTGGAGGGTTCTCTGTTCGGTTCTATGCAGCAGGTGCCTCAACAATCAATCAGCTCTTTTGGTTTGCAATCTGGAGTCGGAATAGGAGCATGGCCAACGCCTTCAGGAATCGGAATGTCGGGAATCGGAATGTCGGGAATCGGCTTTTCGGCATCGGCTCCTCCTATCCGTCCGCGTAACTTCTGGTTAGTTGCCGATGCAGAACTGATTGTTTATGGCGCAACCGAACCTGATGCAAAGGTGACGATCGACGGCAACCCGATCCAACTTAACCCTGATGGCACGTTCCGGTTCCAACTGTTGTTCCAAGATGGAGTCATCCGGTATCCGATCATTGCCATTGCTGCCGATGGTGAGCAGATGCGATCGATTCACATGAAGTTCACTCGCGAAACGCCCCAGCGCAACACAAACACCAAAAACGAAGCTCAGGACGAATGGATTTTTTAGAAAGATGAGGGCGGAGCCATATTCGCCCTTCCCGTAGGCACCTTTTCCTTGGAGACTCATTAACACCGTCAGAAATGTGCGCTCAAGATCCCCTTTGGTTTTGAGATCGAAATCTCCCTGAGATAAATTCTCGTTTCTTCAGATGTTTGGTGTCGCGTCCAGTGACTCGCTCACGCCACATCCGAAAGCTAGAAAGTTTCATCTCACGACGCATTAAGGCGATCGTCTGCGGTTCGGTCAAGCCAAACTGAAGCTCGATCGCCTCAAACGTCGTCCGATCTTCCCACGCCATTTCGAGAATGCGATCAATTGTTTCGCTATCTATCTCTGCTAGATCCATCTCTGCCGTAAAACTCGCTTTCGACCATTCTATTAGGTTAGTCGATTCAAAAACGACTATCTTACGGGGAGTAATTTGCGGCTTTCTTCGCCGGGTTTGACGGGTGCGATCGCCGGAAAATGCTTGTCAACCAGATCGGGAATTTCTTCTGCCCCAATTTTGCAGTAGCGGGCTTTTCCGGGCATCACGACATTGGGCCCTTTGCCGCAATTTTTCATGCAGCCTGTGCCTTTGATAGCAACTTGATCGTCGAGTCCGCGATCGCTGAGTGCCGTTTCTAACGCCTGACAAACGGCTTTGCCGCCTCGCTTCATGCAGCCTGATTTTTGGCAGACTAGAATCGTCTCTGACGGTTTTTGTTGAGAAGATAGCTTGACTAGAGCGGGCGCAGCCGTCGGAATGATCGGTTTAATAAAATCGACTTTTAGCTTGATGAGATGGGTGGCTCGATCGACCTTCTTTCTTCCAGACACCTGCACCCAGTCACCCGGAACCAAGACTTGACCTAGCCCAGCCCGCGCTTCTTTGGTCAGCTTTAGCGAACATTCACCCTCGGCGGTGGCAAGCTGCAATCGCTTAATTTTGTAGCCGTCTTCGATCTCATATCCGAGAAAGCGCCCTTCTAAGCTGAACGCGTTGACTTGGCTGGTCTTGGACTTTCCCATTATCAAACTCCGAGGTCGCAAATTATTAGAGAAATCTTTGCTGGGCTGAAAGGTGTTGCTTTGTTGAAAATAATATTCAACAACGTTTATCTCTTAAGATTACAGCAAACTTTTCTATTTGCAAACTATTCTCATTAAGAATTTAAGAATTGACATGAGCGATCGCGCTCTTAACCCTTATCAGATCAGTGTCATGCGATAGTGTGGATGCTGCACTCTTTGAAAGCGCTATGTCTGCAAGTCACCCGATCGTTCTCGCACTCGATTTTGACGGGGTTGTCTGTGATGGGCTGAGAGAATATTTTCAAACGGCGTGGCGAGCCTATTGCCACATCTGGCAGCCCGATGATTTGACTCCGATCGAAGATTTAGCGCCAAAGTTTTATCGGTTGCGCCCAGTGGTTGAGACGGGCTGGGAGATGCCGATTCTAATTCGAGCGCTAGTTTTAGGCATCGAGGAACGCAAAATTTTTCAAAACTGGGTCACGATCGCCGCCCAAATCATCATAGAAGATGCGTTAGATGCCGCGAGTGTCAGCGCGATCGTAGATGACATCCGAGATCAGTGGATCGCAACGGATCTTGATAGCTGGTTAGGTGAGCATCGCTTCTATCCAGGGGTGATTGAGCGGCTGCGCGAGGAATTAGCGAGTTCGACTGACTGCGTGATCATCAGCACTAAAGAAGGACGCTTTATTAAACAACTGTTGCAACAGCAGGGCATTACGCTGACAGACCAACAGATTTATGGCAAAGAAGTTAAACGCCCGAAATATCAAATTCTCAAAGAACTGAATGCAGAGTATGGAGAAAAGACTTCGATCTGGTTTGTTGAGGATCGACTAAAGACATTAGAAGCGGTCAAAAAACAGCAAGGATTAGAGAATGTGATGTTGTTTTTAGCGGATTGGGGCTATAACACGATCGCCGATCAACAATCGATCTTAGACGACGATCGCATCCATCTTTTGTCACTAGAACAATTCACGCAAGATTTTGCAACTTGGGTGCCACAACAAACCAAGTAATTCAGTTTTTCTCATGAGGTTGATGAGACGGGAGCATCTCACCTTTGCGATGAGCATAACTACTCAATTCAATCAGCCAACCCTGAGCCAAGGTTGAGAGCGCGTGAAATCGCCATTGAGATAAGCAGAGCGGTGCTTCAGCCCTTGAGGCACATTGTGAGCACTCCACTGTGCCCCTGAAATCTTCAAGCGGCGATTGATTTGTTTCACTAACGATTCCACTGCCCCCGACCCAATCGTAACCCCTGCCTGTTGCAACGCTTGGTAATCAGGAATTCGGGTGCGATGGGTTTGCAGGTAGGCAATGAATTTGAGGGCTGAGTCAGTGGCATCGCGCAGCAATGCCCAGATGGCTT
>NZ_MPPI01000046.1 GCF_001895925.1 Phormidesmis priestleyi ULC007
CCTTGAACCTCCCTGACGAGCCTGAATTCATCTGCACTTTCCCGCATTCCTCACTCCTGTTCATCCCGCCATAGAAGGACTTCGATTTTTCTCCCTCGACATCACAACACTCAAGTTACGAATTCGATTCGCCTCAACCAGCCGATCATCCTGCGCCCTGGCGATCTTGAAATAGTGGTGTCCAACCTTTCCGAAGTGCTGCACCAACTCAAGCTTAGAACGCTGCTTTAAGTCGGCTCCCGTGTGAATATTCAACTCGTGCATCTTGATCGCGCTGACCTTACCGATGCCGTGAAACTTCTCGATCGGTAACGACTCAACAAACCTCTCAGCATCTTCTGGCAAAATCACCATCTGTCCGTTGGGCTTATTCATCCCCGATGCCATCTTTGCCAAGAACTTATTGAAGGACACGCCCGCCGATGCGGTTAAGCCTGTTTTTGTGAAAATGGAAGCTCTGATTTCTCGTGCGATCGTCGTCGCATAGGGCAACCCCAACTTATTCTCTGTGACATCGAGATACGCCTCATCCAATGCCACAGGCTCGACCAAATCGGTGTACTGCTCAAAAATGGCGCGAATCTGCTGAGAGATGGCTCGATAGACTTCAAAACGAGGGGGAACAAAGATCAGGTGAGGGCAGCGCTGAATTGCCACCCGTGACGACATTGCAGAGTGGATGCCAAACTTCCTCGCCTCATAGCTGGCAGCACAGACCACGCCTCGTTGATTCGGAGTTGCACCCACCGCCACAGGTTGACCCCGATAGCGCGGCTGATCTCGCTGCTCCACTGAGGCGTAGAAAGAGTCCATATCGACGTGGATGATTTTTCGCATCCCTTTGCCTCATCGTTTTAATTAGTCGCTCGGTGCCACTTTCTCTTTAAAGGCTTTCCCCGCAGAAAAGGCAGGAATCCGAGTCGCCGCGATTGTCATCTTGTCCCCCGTCTTGGGGTTGCGTCCCTCTCTCGCCTGTCTGATCCCGTGGTTCAAACGAGCCAAACCCAATCAGTGAGACTTTATCGCCAGAGGAAACCGCCTCTACGATCGACTCAATAATTGCCGTCAAAACAGTATCAGCATCTTTCTTACTGACCTCTGCCTTCTCAGCAATGGCATCCACGAGTTCACCTTTATTCATCGCCTTTGTCCTCAACACAACGCCGCCATTGTAGAGCAGGAGCGTAAAGGGTGCAAGTGTACTATGAGGTTCTCTGTTTCCATGAGAATCTCTACCTCAGCCATCTCTCATTCATCGTTTGAGGATTCTGTCACCCTCAACTCCTCCCGAATCGCCTCATTAATCTGCTGCAATTCCTCACTCGATGTCTTCCTCAACTCAAACCGCTCCTCTAACTCAGCTTGTAGTGTCTCCGGTAAACTCTTCGCCTTCTCATCGTTGATAATGACCAGCCGCCGACCGGGATAGGGCACAAAATCTTCAAACGGTTGCATCCCCGCTTCAATCAGTTTTTTTGCCAACTGCGTGATGGGCAGAGGTTGATTGCCATCCTCGCGGGTGTTGATCTCGTCGCACATATATCCACAAAACCAACTCAGTGTATCGAGGTCAGACTGAATCTGATCGAGAGTCCCCTGTGTCAGGACATAACTGAGTCGCTCACTCTCGCGAGGTGGATGACCGACATGAAGGGAATCTAAGAGACGATCGAGCGCTTTTGGGTTTCGATTCCAGCAGTGGCGAACCATTCGATCAATGAGCTTCTGATCGTCATCCTGTTTAGGCTTTCCAAATCCAACCATTACGCCTCCTCCATCAGTTTTTGAATCAGTGGCTCGATCCACTTCAATCGATTGCGCCGCTCTTTAGCCATAATCGCCGCTTTATAGTCGGCTCCGCCCTCCTCACCGATGTAGCAGGTCTTCACCCACTCACCAGGGCAGCGCTTCGACGGAAACATTGGCTTTTAACTTCGTCACCATGCCTGTCGAAATTGTCGCCCTTTAACGGGTCCGCTTTCAATCCAACAGCCCTGCGGAGTTACGTCCCCAGCACCTGCTAGATATGACCCAGCACTTAGGAACCTTTAGAGGTTGGTCAGTTAAATGCTGAAATGCGCTGATTCTGAGCTTCTCGATCGTGCCACTTCTGCACTAACTGTTTCAGAACGTTCACGTCTGCCTCTGTAAGTGCATCGCAGCCACCTTGAAGTAATCGGCACAGTTCATCTGCCCACTCGCCGTAGCTCGATCGCCCAATCACTCCATCTGAAGACTGAACGTAATCCACCAGCACATCGGAGTGAACTGAGAAGCCATCGCTTCCCCACTGAACGAGGCATTGAAGGAAGTACTCATAGTCTACGAAGACTCTATATCCAGGATTCCAGTGGGGCGCATTCTCTCGTCTATGCGTAAAGCCATTGCTGTCGAACAGTTCTCGCTGCTGCACTAAATCCCTTGGCGTACAGCCAGCACTAGGCGAAATGAAAGGCTGCCCCTGCTTGATGATCTCCCCATTCCGAACGATATCTCGTCTGCGGCTCTGCTGCACCATACTGAACTGCATTTGGGGATACTGCTGAAAGAACGCCGTCGTCTCAGCTACAAATGTCGGTGCAATTGCGTTGTCATCATCAAGATAAGCGACCCACTCACCCGTTGCCACGGACAGTCCCAAATTTCGAGCGTGACACAATCCAAACCCCGCAGAGGGATGTTCTAGTTCTAAGTAGACCAGCGAACAATTCAGCTGCAACGATTGAATCAGTTCGCGGGTCTGAGCATCCCTGCCGTCGTTTACCACAATCCACTCGAACTCGCAGTCCGAGTGGTTTAGAACGCTGGGCAGTGCGCGATCTCGCAGGAGTTCTGAACGAAAGTAGGTGGCAGTGATTAAGCTAAGTTTCATGTCGCCCACCGATAGAGCATTGATTTTTCATCGCTCATTGGTCGAACTCGCATTAGGTGGAATCCTAAATCTACCAGTGTGATCAACGCTTTGTAGCCCGACCTTCCTTGATCCGTCAGGCGATTAGACACCCCTATGGAAATCGCTCTCAGTCCATTGCTGCAATCGGATCTGCATCTCCACCTCCAAAAATCGCCCTACACACCGTTCGTCAATAGTCATGGGGAGAATGCAGAAACGCATAGAGGCTCCAGAATACGCTTGGAACCACCCAAGGCAAACTGCCTTCCCAATCTTTGAGCGATGCGGGTGGATTGCCTATCGACATAATTTGTTCTAGCGCGTCTCCGATCAATAAAGGTATCCAATCAGTCTAACCGCAGCAAGTCTGACGAAATCGACGCAGCGATCTGGTCTACGCAAGCCTTGATCTGATGCAGAAAGGCATCAGGTTCAATCGCATCCACTTGAACTGTGAGCGCGATCGCTGCCGCGATGACTGCGGCTCCTGCCTTAGCAAGCAGAGCAGTTATCGCTGCTGTAATCGCTGCATTACGGATAACGCGATCGCCTACCACTTCATTGGATATTAGCGCTGCTCATAGCACTCATCAGGATTGCAGTGTTGCCATAACTTTACATCCCTTAACATTTCCGTTAATCTTAGGTTATACATCCCGTTCCGAAGGGAACACAACCTCGCAATTATTCACTATGACCACCACGATTCAAAGACGCGAAAGCGCCAACCTCTGGGAGCAGTTTTGCTCCTGGGTCACCAGCACCGACAACCGCCTGTACGTCGGCTGGTTCGGAGTCCTGATGATTCCCACCCTCCTGTCTGCCACCATCTGCTTCATCACCGCCTTCATCGCCGCCCCTCCTGTAGACATCGACGGCATCCGCGAGCCAGTCGCAGGCTCCTTGATGTACGGCAACAACATCATCTCTGGTGCAGTCGTCCCTTCTTCTAACGCTATCGGCTTACACTTCTACCCCATTTGGGAAGCTGCTTCTTTAGACGAGTGGCTCTACAACGGTGGACCTTACCAACTGGTTGTATTGCACTTCCTGATTGGCATCTTCTGCTACATGGGACGTGAATGGGAACTCTCCTACCGTCTAGGCATGCGTCCTTGGATCTGCGTCGCCTACTCCGCACCTGTTGCAGCCGCAACCGCAGTCTTCTTGATCTACCCGATCGGACAAGGTTCCTTCTCTGACGGCATGCCTCTTGGCATCTCCGGCACCTTCAACTTCATGTTGGTCTTCCAGGCAGAGCACAACATCTTGATGCACCCCTTCCACATGTTGGGAGTGGCTGGAGTCTTCGGCGGTAGCTTATTCTCCGCCATGCACGGTTCACTCGTGACCTCCTCGCTGGTGAGAGAGACCACCGAGAACGAATCACAGAACGCAGGCTACAAATTTGGACAAGAAGAAGAGACCTACAACATTGTGGCAGCGCACGGCTACTTCGGTCGGTTGATCTTCCAATACGCCTCCTTCAACAACAGCCGCTCCTTGCACTTCCTCTTAGGTGCATGGCCCGTGGTCGGCATCTGGTTCACCGCCTTGGGCATCAGCACGATGGCATTCAACCTGAACGGGTTCAACTTCAACCAGTCCATCATCGACTCCCAGGGTCGAGTGGTGAGCACCTGGGCTGACGTGATCAACCGTGCCAACTTGGGCATGGAAGTGATGCACGAACGGAATGCTCACAACTTCCCTCTCGACTTGGCTGCTGGAGATGCTGCCCCTGTCGCACTCTCTGCTCCTGCTATCAACGGTTAAGCTGAACGGTTGAACTTTAATTAAGAGGTGTTTCTCAAATGAGGAACACCTTTTTAATGTAAATCTTTAATGAATCACCTCGATCCGTTGCTGTACCTCTATTGATGGCTCCACCGCCACGATTTTCCATTGCCCCTCGGCTTCTTGCAGCGACAGTGGGGCAATCGGTAACGACAATTGCACGATTGAATGTGGGCAGAATCGATGAGTGATGTTTCCACGCGTAAATCACTCATCGATTCTGCCCAAACTTCAGAACACGCCTGATTCTATGCCTCACGCGACATAAAGCGCGAAACTCCAGCACGAAAAGTCTGCACGCACGACAAAGAGCGCGCAACGACGCAGAAAAATCTCGCAACAAAAAGCGCGGGATGCTTAAAAGTTGCCATACTACAACACCCAAGACTATAGCCAGTAGGCGTTTTTGTCGTTCAAGTCACACGACACCAAGCGCGGGATCGACGACAAAAAGCGTAGGACGTGACAAATGACCTCCGATGCTTGGTTAACGGACCGTCGCAAAATTTTTGAAACCACGTCATCGGGGATTGAGAGCACGTAGTTGGTCAGGGCGGCTAACTCTGGTTCAGATTCAGATGCCGCATCCAGATTCTTCCGCCTGTAGGAGGGAATGAGATTAGGCGATCGCCCTCTCTAAAACCTCGATCGGGATGACCTGTCTCAAGGACTCCTTCGTTTCGGCGCAGTCTGCTAGTTCCCAAAGTTCACGAATCTCTTTTAGAGCCTCTGCCGTTAACCATTGAGCCAGTTCTAGAAGCTGATCTCCTGGATCGCCCACTTCTTTACTGCTTTCATAATAAATAGGTGATCCAGATTCGGGAACCCGCTGCTGATAGGCTTCGCGCTTGGCTTCGCGGCGGTTCAGGAGATCGATTGTAGCTTGCCAGTGACCAGCATCGAGCCGATGAACTTTCAGTTTCTCCCCTTCGTGCCCTAGCACTGAGCGTGACCATCGGAACGCAACCTTGACTCCCATCTGAGAGAGCATCTGATGAACGAGTTGGACGTTGGATGTTTCTGGGTTGACCGTGAAGTTGAGCAGTAGCTTTACCTGCTGGCTGTAAGCACGAATCTGATCAGCGCAGTCCTTCAGGTCATATTTAGTCCACTCACGAGTCGGAGTAAGAAACTCTTCTAGCCCTAGCTTTTCGCGCAGAAGCCGTCGCAATTCGACCCCTGAGATATCCCACGGGCAGAGTCCCTGATTCCAGCCAGCTTGTTTTTCTAAAGCTCTAGCAGTGCGATCAACCGCTAAACCGGGACACATCTGATTTTCTAGGTTCAGCAGCTCCCCGCGCCGCCTGCCGTCTTTGTCTGCCAATACATCGGAGAGCGTTAGCGACTCTGGATTCAGACAGTAGAACTCGCACAGGTAGTAACGCGCGATCGCCATCCGGTCTTCCGGGTCGATGCCTTCTTTACTCTCCAGATCTGCCACTTCCAGATAGCTCAAGACTCTGGCAGTTACAAGCGATTCTGCATCCATGTGTTTTAGTTCGTCTCTGGCTTGCTTAAGTAGAATTCTGGCAGCCGGATCAGCGGTTCGATCTTCTACCATGACCTGATTGCCCTCAAACTTTAGTCTAATCAGTAGGGTGTCTCGCAAGTGCCACATGGAGCGATTTCGCTCGGCTTCAAGGCGGCAAAACAAGTTAACGTGCGGGTCAGACCGCCAATCGTAACCTTCGATGCTGCCCACAAGATCTTCTCGTAAGTTGGAGCGAATCAAGCTCACCGTTGCGCTCGTTCTCTGTTGCAGAAGACTCTTCAACTCCAGAGCGTTGGTCGATCGAGCAATCTTGCAAAAGTTAGACCCTCGCTTTGCACACCACACAATCCGTTCCACGGGTTCTCGCACTCTCCCCAACGCTTGTGCCATGTCTGCGTCGGTCGAGGACGCTCCAGTGAAAATGCCATAGACTCTGGCAATGATGCCCTGAGCTTCGATGCTGACCCCGGTTGCCATTGAAGGTGTGCAGATCATTACGTCATGTTCATGGCGTTCTAAAACCGCGTCAGGATTTTGAATACACGAACGTTCAACGTCATCCCCGCTCGTTTCTGAGTTGATACACAGCACTCGTTTCTCTGGGGATTCTTGAGCGATTAGGCGCGCGATAGCCTTGGCGGTGCGAAGGCTATCGGTTGCCACCAACAGCACTTTCCCAGAGTCGAGGGCTTTGATCTCGCGAATCAGTTGCCCGACGATCGCCGTTCGATCAGGAGATTGAATGAACTGAACCGGGTAGCCTTTGGGTTGGTAGTCATTGCGAAGCAAAAACACAGGCAGATCATCCCCGCGCAGGTCTGCGAGATACTGCAAGGTTGCATTATCGAGGTCAGCGTCTGCGACCACCACTAGGCGAGCCACAGTCACCAATTCTCTAAGCTTTGCCAATAGTGCGGGTCGCTTCCCGTCTTTTCCGCACGTTGAAGACGTGAGGAGATGTCGCACTACCTGAACCACTTCGTCTAAAACCAGGACACAGCCTCTAAAAGATTCCGGGTTGATTGCCAGGAACGAATCGACGCATAGTCCAATTCTCAGCGTGTAGGCACTGCCATTGATAAACTGCCCGTTTACTTTGTCGAGGTCGCCTTTGTAGTCTAGCCCCAAGCGTTCTGAAAGGTTTCGCATCAGGGCGATGCGGTGTCCTGCGGCTAAGACTTTTTCGGCATTGACCACCAGGGAGGCAGCAAACTTTGTTTTCCCAGTTCCTTTGGGTAATGTCCTAGACGTGTTGTTCGGGTCTAGATGGATAGTCCAAAGGCGATGCGATTGATGAACAGTCCAATGACCGCATCGTGCATCACAATTGACTTAGAGAAGCAAATCGTTTTTCGCGCTAATCGCTTAATTCGGGTTCGCAAGGTTAAATGCTTCCGCTCGATCTGCTGAGTGTTCCGCTTTCCAACCGTGTGAAACACAGGAGGGATATGACGTTCATACGCCCCCCAGCCATCGCTATAGAATTGCATGATGCCAAAAGGCTCCAACAGCGCTTTCAACTCCAGAAAAGCTTTGTCTTTGTGGTCTGCTAACACATATGCCAATACATGACCTGTCGTATGATCAATCGCCCACCACAACCAGCGCTGTTGAGTCTTGGATTGGACAAAACTCCACATTTCAGCCACTTCGGCTTCCACTTCGCAATCGTCTGCAAGGCAGAGGCGAACCATCGTTTGGGTTGGTTCCAGCGCCGCTAACACCGCTTCATTCACTGCCCTCAATCGAGGACTTTTTTTAAGCGTTTCCATCACGGTGGTCGTGCTAATGCCGAGTACTCGTGCAGTGTCTCGGATGCCACTGCCATTGATTGCCATCTCACTAATCTGGTGCTTCACTTGTGAACCGTAAGCTGCATAACTGTACTCTTGAATAAAGGTGCTGCGCTCACAGTCGGAATTTTGGCAGCGATACCGCTGTTTGCCTGCGGCAGTCGTGCCGTGCTTAATCACCTCGATGCCAGCGCAATCCGGACAATGAATGGGCTCTAAAACCATGATGCTGAAGGATTGAATGAGTTCACTTCTCTATTTCAGCAGATTCTCTTAGCCGCAACAACACATTTAGGACATTACCTTGCCGTTCTGTCTCGCTTTCCCAAATCTCCGACCAATCGAGTTTCCACTGGCTGAGTAGTCGCTGAAGATTCACTAGTTCAGTCGCGTCAACCTCTAAGTTAATGCTGGGGACGAGCTACTCAATGAAGAGCTGACTCTCTCTGACCAGATGTTTTGCGACCTGCTCATCTGTTCCACTCTCAGCCAGGGTTTGAATCCGCGTCAAGTTCAAGGCGAAGCTCTCCCATTGAGCTGAATGACTCGCTTGTAGATAACGAGATTTCAGAAGGTCAACCTTTACGAGATGGTCTGAATTGAGCCAATCTATCGGTTGCAATTTTGCCTTCACTCCACACTCGCATGAGCGGCGAGCCAAGCACTTAAGTCCGTCCCACTCGAAAAGTCTAACAATGCCTCGCCCAACTCCTCCAGTTGTGCCAAAGGCAACTCTGCAATTTGAGATTTCACAGCATCCGAAACGGTTCCCACCCGTTTAGTTAATAGTCGTAAGATCAGCGATCGCTCCGCCTGCTCTCCAGTCCGTTGTTCCCATTCCAAAAATGCTTCCGATAATGCCATCAGTGCCTCCCGTCCTGTAAAGTCCTCATTACCGCCTACGTCTATCTTAACCTTCCAACTTGCCAGCAGTCTCAAAATTCCATTCCGACGCGGATGGGTCGGTGGCAACGCCAGCACCTCCCGAATCGCTCGCTCTTGCGTCTCATCTCGACCCAAAATTCGCACCCACAGAGTCTCTTCCGTCTCTGGAAGTTGGTCGATCGCCACGATCGCCGTCTTAAAGAGGTCTGAAAGAAAGTAGACTCCTGGCAGCCAATCCGATTTGACGACTCCACCCACTTCACTGAGCAGTGGCTTAGACGTAGTTGCTGCCAAAACCCACAGCATCGGCAGTGCATCTTCGGGTAGGACATCGAGCTGCGCCTTGCGCCGTTCGTCTTCCTGTATCCAGACCAGCTTCATCACCGAGACCCGGACATCGGTTCGCGTGGGTGTATTCCGATAGGGTTCAAACAGGCAAGGTTTCTGCACCATACGTCCTAGAAGTCCCAAATCATCAGTTTGAGCCGCTTCCGAATTAGGCACAAACCACAGGTCAACAAACTTTGCTTCTCCTGGAATTTCATACTGACGTTGCACGGTGTCGATCGGGGCGAGAAACTCTTCTAAATATTGCTTGGATAGTTGATCAAACGTATTTTGAGCCATGTCATTGAGGAAACAACGGTAGAGGGATCAGGATCAATAACAGCGGTCGATCAACCCGATGTGGCGTAATTTTGCTCAGGTTAGCGATCCCAATCTTACAGATTAGAACGCGTTCTGGGTGTAGAGAGGACAAATTGCCTGAACAGCCAATGCTTCTGCTGCTGACCAATCAGAAAACGAAGGTTGTTGACCCCATCGAGTCAGCATTCCGCCTTACTTATTTCTTGTGTAATGAGGGAGCAATATCGCTCTCTTTTACACAAGAAAATCCTGTAGGACTCGCTCTCAATCTTTTGTAAAAGCACGTCCTCGCCTAAGTTGAAATCTGCGGTGCTGGCAATTCCTACTCTTCAACATCCAAATTTGCTGCCCTGAGCTTTAATCTAAGCATCGCGTTTTCAACGGTGCTTTTCTTGTGAACGTCACGGCATCCATATCCAGGAAATTGACGATCGCTGACTCCACCACTTGGTTTAGATTGAGTCCGGTTAATCAGACTCTTCTACCTCGATCGAGCCTGAATCTTGCAACGCTCTCTTCTGCTGCACCGCTTGGACGATTGCCGCCCGTATGAAACTTGCCCGCTCCTCAGTCGGCATCAATTCCAACTCGTCATCGATCGACTGTGGCAGACGCACTCCACGAACTTTCTTGGACAGCGGTTCTGCACCGATTTGGGTGAAAGTGCCACCCTGAGATCGCTGGTGTGGATTCTTTAACGGCATGAGTTGATGGAAACGAGTAGCACCATGTTAACACGCTTATAAAATCGCTCACTGCAATCACAAATACTTATCATTAAAAACCTTAAACAGTTGCGGGATGCGTGTTAACACGCTAAAATAAAAGCATAAACCAAAGGCACCTGCCGAAGTCGCTAAACCCAACAGGTGCCTTACTCCAACAAGGAGCTTTACCATGATGCCACTTTACATTGACACCGAGAACGTCGAGCAATCGCTCAATACGGCGGCAACGGAATTAGTTAGTGTCACGAATTATTCGCGCTGAGGAGCGAGGGGAGAAAAGGGCTTAGAACGGGGAAGCCCCTCGAAGCAGGAGCCCTTCCATGACGATCGCAGAACGAGAACAACAAATTCTCAGAGTTCGACAGCAAGGTGTGCATCCGGAACTGGAAGCAGCACTTGCAGAGCAATTACGAAGGGAAGTGGTGAACACGGTCAAACAGGTGTTGGAAGGGGCGTTACGAGAGGAAGTGACGGAGTTTCTGAAGCACCTGGAGGGCAAGAAACCGTACCGCTCCGGGTACTATGAGCGGCAACTGCATACGCAGTATGGAACCATCGAGAAGTTACAGGTGCCGAAGTTACGAGAACGGAACCCGGAACGCCACTGGCAGATCTTGGAACGCTATCAGCGGAGTTTGGGGAATCTACTGGATTGGCTGTGTTGCTTGTATGTCATGGGACTGTCGTTGCGAGATTTGCAAGCAGCCTTGTATTTTGTAGTAGGTCGAGTTCTATCGGTGAATGCCGTGAACCAAATCACGTTACAAGTTCAACGACGACTGGACGCGAAACGCCAAGCGCCCTTCGAGCAAACGCCAGCGATTATCTTAGTCGATGGGGTGTGGGTAGACATCCAGTATGTGATTGCCGATGAGTACAAGGAAGACTTATCGGGACATCTGCGGCAACGACGGCAAGTGGAAGAACGAGTCGTGCTAGCTGTGATGGCAGTCTGGGCAGATGGACGCACAGAAGTAATCCACTACGAGGTTGCCGAAACTGAAAGTGAAGCCGCTTGGCGGGATCTATTTGCCCATCTGATTGAGCGCGGATTTGACCCCAAAGCACTAGAACTAGTCTGTAGTGATGGCAGTTTAGGACTCCCACCCGCAATTGCGGCTTACTTCCCGAATGCTCAACAACAACGCTGTATCACCCACAAAGTCAGAGGCATTGAGCGGCATCTGAACTATCAGGAACTGCCCCAAGTAGACGCACAACAACAACAACAACAACAACCGCTCAAACTCACCGATGCCAAGCAACAACGGCGCTTTGAAATCACGAGTGATGCTTATGATATTTTCGAGGCAGTGGATGTCAACCAAGCACACGACCGCTTGCAAGACTTTGCTCAAAAGTGGCAATCACGCGAACCCGATGCAGTGCGTACCTTCCTCAACGATAGTGAACTCACCCTGACCTTCTATCAATTCCCTCACGACCTCCATCGCCATATTCGGACTACGAATCACTTGGAGCGCTTGTTCCGTGAGTTTCGTGCCAAGTCAGATGAAATCGGGGCATTCCCGAATGAAATGAGTTGTCTGACCGTTTTGTGTATGGTGGTAGAGCGGGATCATGCTAAACATGACCGCAAATCCTCCGCGAATAATTCGTGACACTAACAATATGTAGATGCAGGCATCTCCGCCACCAAGCTTGGAAAATCCCTAATTCAGCACCAGATCGGCTTGCAAGACATCCGATCGGAAAAAGTGAACTTCCAAAAAGCCGTCGTCAAAACGGAGATCGCCCTGACTGAGCTTTCAGAATTACATCTCAAGCTGGGCTATCAAAATGCGTTTCTCCCAGTTCTAGAGCAGGATTACATCCATCGCCTCGCCGAAGCTCAAAGCAAAGCCGAACTCTCGCAGCGCAAAGCGATGGCTCACCAGCACGAAGTTGAAATGAAATACCCCACGATCGACGTTCAAACCCAGCAGATTGTCGCCTAAGCCAAAGTCCCTAGCGACGTTATCAGCCCTGCTAGGGGCATCTTTCCCAACCCCTTGCACAGATAGGAATTGGAGCTATGGTATCACTCACCTCCTTCAGAAACGCAGGTCAGCACATCAGTCTCGTCGGGTTTCTCGGCAGCGCGATCGCCCTCATCACCTCGACGACGATTTACGACAATTCAAAGATTGCCAGTCTCTCAACGCTATCCGGTACGCTCTCCCTATTTGCGTGCGTCAGGATTGAGCGGAGCCACGATCACGCACGCCTCAAGCAAGAGCTAGAAGCCAAAACCGACACGCTCCTCAGGCTGGAACACGAACTCAGAGACGTAGACTATCAGCGCAGCCAGCTTTCCACTCAACTCAAACCCTATCTCACCCATGACGGCATTCCCGTCGATATCCACGCCCTCAATTCCAACAACGAGTCTCTCCGGCGCGAGTTGAGCAACGTGGAGCAACGCCTGAGCGATGCCTCTCTCCAGCTAGCTGCCGTGCGAGACGAGCGAGAATCCTTGAAGCAGGACTCCGATCTGTTGAGAAAAGAGGTGGCGATTGCTGAAGGAAACAAAGCTTACTGGAAACAGACCTTCGATCGAGTGCTCACCGACCACGAGACAGAAGTCGAGACGCTCACTGCCAAAGTGAACGAGTTGAATTTAGAGAACATCCACTTCAAAGCCCAGTTTGCAACTGTGGATGAAGTGGCGAAACTCCGCGCCAACCATGAGCTATACGAGATTCAAAGCAAGCTGAGAGATCTCAACGATCAATACTTTCAAACCGCAACTCTCTACAACTCAGCGGTCGCCGATCTCAAGAAGCTCAATGCCGATTATGTGGACGAGTTCACCGAGTTAAACGAAGCCGTTTCCAAGGGAATTCCGAATGCGTTCCAGAGCGTATTAGATGCCCGCGACCAGGAGTTGATGCGGCTCTCAGGGCATCTCAGCGTGCTGTTGCAGCCGCAATACTTTGAAGCCATCGGAGAATACGAGCGAGCGAATCGGCTGATCAAAACCCTGTGGGAGAGTGAACAGTGCATCTGCTTAGATGCCTCTGAAATCGTGCCGTACAGCGACCAAACTGGGTTTGACGTGTATTTCAACCTGCGCGATCGCAAAAGCAGAGGGCAAGCTTTTATTGAGGGACTGAACGATCGCGGGAACGAGTTCTCGATCGTCTGTGGCTGCATCAAAGACCTAAAGTTTGAATACGACCGCATCAACCCGCACCGGATCAAAACAGCGATGGTATTTCGCAAAGCTCAAAAGGCGGAATCGAAAGCCACGATCGATAAACTCTGGATTCCGACGGCTCAATTTGAGAAAGTCTACAAGCTACTCAAAAAACCCGTCAGCCGCATTATGGGTTCGACGGGCGAAGGAAAAGGAATTTTTGTCAACCTGCTGCTGGCGATCGAGGCGAACCAGCTCGCCCCAACCTTCACCCGTCTCCACGACCCGATGGACGGCTCCAGCGAAGACTATTGGCAGATTTCCAAGGCTTCTAAAGGCACCTCAGCAACGAAGAAAGCCGTCAAAGCCTTTGTCTCAGAATTCAAGCACCGTTTAGAGAATGGCATTTCTGAACCCAACACGCTAGATGTGTTTGATGAAATTGACATCGTTGCAGACAGCGATTCCTCCATTAACAAAGACTTCCTCTCGTGCTCAAAGGGAATGCGGCACAACGGCATGAGAGCGTATCTGATTGGTCAGTCTCCGAGTGTGGGCAAAAAGTTTTGGGAATGGGCAGACATGGACAATTTTAACTGTGTCTATTTTGGGACGGCGATCATCACGGCGATCGACAAAACACCCGCCCTAAAATCTCAAGCATCTGCGCTGAAGAAGAATTATGACAAGTTGAGAGAATTTTGTGACAAACAAAATGAAGACCTGGATCTAGAGGGTGGCAATCAGTACCGTTTAGGGCTGCTCGTCACGAGTGGAAAAGCAACGTTTTTTGAACTGCCGAGCGCAGATTCAATTCCTTGCAACTGGTCAAAATTGACGGAAGAATCAGCAGCGATCCAATCTCCTTTTGAGGGTCAACGAACATCTGAACCGACTCAGATAGAATGCCCTGAATGCGGGTCAGTCAACGTAAGAAACAAGGGGAAGACTAAAGACGGCAACAGTAACTACATGAAATGTAAGAACTGTGAGCACAATTTCAAGGTCAGTTTGTAGCGCCCATAATGTTGGGCAAGAGATTAGGCACGGTTAGGCACCTGCCCAACACACCTCCAAAATCCTTGATGCGTATAGCCTCTAGGATTGGGCAAAAAGTGGGCAGCGCTCCATGTTGGTTAAATGGGCATCGCCCAATCACGTTAAGAAATGCCTGTTGATTAGTGTTAGGAGAAATCGATCATCATGTACGGAACTCGAAATTCGTCAATCAAGGTTATGCTATTAAGCTTTTTGGCAGGCTGGATATTTGGCACGTTCTTTAACGTCATCCCCAAATCCTCATTCCCTTGGCAGCCATCGCAATCAACTAACTTTAAGAAGGGGTAGACAGTGCGTAACTTTTTGAGAATCCTGCTCACCTATCTAGTTCAGTTTTGTGGTGCCTCAATCGCGGAGTTTGCCATACGTTCTAGGGACGCGCGATCGCCCACCTTAATTCCCACCAAGTAGCATGAATGGCGAAGTGGATATCAATTCCCAGGCGTGAAGAAATTATTAGACAAGCCCAATGGGAAGAAATCGAAGCTTTTGTTAAGGGAAATTTTTGGCTCCCTAGACGCTGCTCTTACCCAAATCGTACCTGCACTTTTACAGAAAAGAATGAACGTTATTCTTCATTCGTCACGACAAGAACTTCTAGAGCGGCTGGGTAATTGAGGATATCAGAGCAACGGTTGAATTTTCAGATGAATTGGGCGGAGCCTGATTCATCTTCGTCTAACCCACGTTCGGCAGCGCACTGTTTTCCGAATCACCAAGCATTTGAGCTTGAGTGAATGCCTGGGCAATTTCAGATAAGGGACAATTCAGCATCTCGCAAAGAACCTGCATCTGCTGAGGAGTAAATCTTGGAACGTTACGTCCTGTCTCCCACGCACTGACAGTTTGAGGACTCACTACCAATGCCTTCGCCAAGTCTTCTTGACGAATACTTTTTTTACGACGTTGAAAGTGCAGCCAATCGCCAAAAGTCATAGGAGTAGAAATAGACGGATTCATGCCGGAACTAGGAAGCTTAGCTTAAGAATATCCCAACACTCAGCTTACACGGTAAAAATTTCAATTGTCCATATTTTTGCAGCTTTGATCCACTAGGAAACTCTACACTTATAGAACTATCTGCTGGAGTGGATCAAAATATTCTTCTAAAAATGAATTCTGCTTGGATGATCTGACTTTTATTTTTTGCTAGATAGCAAACTTAACAGATAAGCGATCACACCCATTCTCAGAGCAAGAGAAAATAAACCTCTATTATGTAGCTATGGTGTAGATAGCGATCGATCTAAAGGTGAAGCGACTCACTTCTGGGTACGATTGTGGAAATCCTGGTTCAATTCAAAACAGTGCTCCGTTCATATGGAATCTACCAATGCTTCGCGAGTAACGCTCTTGCAGGCAGTTCGAGCTATCAAACAGGCTGTTGCGCCTAGACGCACCCGAATCCTAATCGATGAGCTTTTACCACTGCTCAGTGAGCAAGAGTGTGACATGCTAAAAGAGGCGATCGAGCTTGAACGCTTGGAGCGGACTTACTCTAGTGAGCGGCAAGAGCCTACTGCCTTAAGCGAAGTCAGGATTGAAATCAAAAACGTTCCGTACAAATCGGTCAAGAAAGGAACCAAACACAATCCCTATGTCTACGTCCGATGGCGCGATCGCAGCCATGAGGACTTGTATTTGGGAGCCATGCTTGCCCCCACCCAAGGAATTTCGTACAGCTATACAACTCAAGCTGACGGTAGCATCGAGTTTACAGATAAAAATTTGCTCAAGTTGGTTCACAAAACGAAGCAGACCGTGCGTTACATCCGGTTAATTTCAATAGAGCCTCAACTATTTGATGACGTGGGCAGCGAGGTCAAGGGACAAGCGTTGCTCAAGGTTGAAGAACTGCACCCGGAATTTCTCACCCCGATGGGTGGTCTCCGAACGTACTACTTTCCAGTGTGTATGAAAACTCAGTTTTCTAAGAAAGAGTGGCAAGTTGAAGCAGTTGGGACTCAAACCGCTCAGCAAGAGGCTGCCCCCCCTCGTCGATTTAATCTGAGCCGTTGATTGAGCTAATTTCTTCCTAAAATATGGGTTCCCCAAAATTCTATTGAATATAATCCTGTAAGTAGCTGTCCGGCTGTCGCTTGGCAGCATGTGCTGATTTGAGGAATGATTATGAATCAATTAATACCTCTCGACATCGATCGAGAGCTGGCTTTGCATCGGCTGGATAACGTTAGCGAGACTATTGAAGAGCTACTTGCTGGGGGAGTCACTACCGATGACCTTGAGGATTCAGGTGTTCTCGGTGACTGGAAATCTAGTGAAGAGAAACTTCAGGAGCAGCGAAACCGAAAAGTGGCAGGAAAGGAACTGCTACAGTCGCTCGCTGAACCCCTTTTTGGCTCTAATGAGTCGTGTGCTGAGGAGTTCTGATGCTCAAAATCACAGAATTCGATGTCAAAACTGGAATTACTCTCCGAGAATTTGATCTTGAGACTCAAGAGCTTCAACCTAAGCAAAAACAGATTGAACACTCTTTCCTTGAACATTGGTTCAAGGCGAACAAGATTGAGAATGCTCAGTTTTTCTTGGGGAAGTTTTACGATCGCGTCACGGATGCAGACCGCCAACGATTAGAAGCAGACGGCAAAGTCTTAGTGTTCAGCAATGGTCGGACTGGCTATTTCACCGATCCGGAGATAGCACAACTGTTGACACAGGGAGATGCAGAACAGGGAATTCAACCCATTTATGCGGCTGACCGCAACACAGCCCATAACGCTGTGGCTTACGGTAGTCTTATCGTCTCAGATGGGATGAGTTCCACCCTGGTTGATTTCGCCACCACAGGTCACAATGCCCGAATTCTGGTGATTGATGATGAAGCGCGATCGTGTGGACGTGTCGGTCTACACGATCGGCATAGACGCTCTATTTCCATTGAAGATCTCAATAAGCTGTATGACAAAATGGGCGATGGAACCATGCTGGTTGCAACATCCGTCATGAAAGCTCTGCTGACTGAAGCAGAAATTGAACAGGCGATCGTGAACGCCTCAGAAAAAGCAGGTGTAGAAGCAGATGTTGGTGAACTCATCAGCACTTATCAGCGAGAAGGCACACTTAAATCATTCCCGATTCCGGCTGAAGTTAGTGAGGCGATCGACAAGCGCCTGAACTACCTAACTCACACCACGGTGACCCAATTTCGCGCCGCTACCCCCGATTTACCAGGAATGGTAAAGGGGACGATGGCAACCAGTCGGTGGTGTGAGCGGTTGGGCGTAGATGCCATTCTCTCCAAAAATGACATCAAAGGAGATGAAGGCACTCTGTCTGAACCGGGAATCAAGGAAGTTAGCCAGTTTTGGATTAGCCGTAAATCTGATGGCAAATACGGCGACCAGGTTGTCGGTCCACAGGTCAAAGGCTGTATTCCCGAAGCGACACTCACTGAATTCAATCCGCGTCTACTGGGGCAGAGTGAGGCGCTGGCAGAAGTCGCGGTTGATCCGAAGCGGTTAGGGCAGTACTACCTCGACCAGAAAGATAAACAGCGTAAGGCTTTGGCAGAAGAAGGTCACGACCAGGACGATCGCTCCGATTGGCTTTACGACGTTCTAAAAGCCGACTCATTCGGGCAGTTGGATCAATTCAGCAAAGTTAACTATGAACTTGACCGCTATTTGCGCGGTGAACGAGTCGATTTGGCGGTCGGTGGAATCTACGTCCCATCCGCAATGGCACAGCATCACGAGCAACTGATGCCTTGGGAAGTGTGTAATAAGGATTTGCCACATGGCGCGATCGTGGCGTATTACCGCTCTCCATTTCCCAACGTGGGCGCAGCCGCGATCGCGATCGCCATCAACAATACTGAAACTCTTAAACAAAACGACCTTGAAGCGTTTCGCAAGGAAGGCGTTGCCTATCTCAACCCTTGGACAGCGAAGCACATCGCGATTACCGATTTTGACAAGGATGCCAATGGCTATTTTGTTGGCTATCTGCCAGCCGTTGAAGATTTACCCGATCGTATTCGAGCAGAATTGGCGACCGTCGGTGAGCAGCCCTTAGCCAAGCAGTACGAGGCAGGACGATCGCTGTTTGGGCGGTTGATTGCTCAGATGCAGATGGCTGGGCATTTTTATTGCTCTTGTTTGGCTTTAGTTAAATAAAGCACATAGCTAAATTTTATTTATTCTTAAAGTTTTATTAGGGCATTTAGCCTGATCAGGGTTGAAAATTGTAGAGAGTCCTTATCTCCATGTATAAACTGTGGAACCTGTAACGATAGCAGCAGCGATCGCAACTTTGTTTTTCTCTGAGTCACTGAAAGCAGGTGGAAAATCTTTTGGTGAGGGTGCTTCAAAAATTATTGCCCAGATAGTTTCAACTGTTCGCAATAAATTCAGAGCCTTTGGTACAGAAGGGCTACTCACACGAGCAGAAAAGCAGCCTACAGAAATAAATGTTGATTCTGTCAAAGCTGAACTGGTGACACAGATGGCAGAAGATCAAGATTTTGCTGTTGAAATAGCAGATTTACTAGCACGACTAGAATCGACAGGGATGACGATACAACTTATGGGAAGTGAGATCAACATTACAGGCGATCTTGAAGTAGATAGAATGACTCAAAAAACAAGCGGAGATAGCTTTGCTGAACAGCGAATGCTAACTAACGTAAAGGCTCAGAATATCAAGCTAGGTGAGTTAACTCAGGAAAATAAGAGCTATGAGTCCTAATAAAAGCCCTTCAGAAGAGGAACGTCCTAACTCCGAGTTTCGACAAACGGCTATTAGCAACGTTGAAGCACAAAACATCTGGGTTGGTCGAATATTTCAGACCATAATCTACTTTGGAATTTCTGTAAATAGCAGTCAGCGTCGCTTTGCCCAGTTTCTTTCAATTCTTGTCTATATAGCTTGTCTAGTGTGGGGGGGTATTAAACTGATTAATGGCGAGCCGGAACTTTCCACCTATGCAATGTTGGTTTTAGGAAGTGGACTACTATCATTAACTTGCATTTACTATGCTTGGTTTTGGAAACCAGAACTACGAGATCAATCTCCATCTGATCCTAACATTAATTCCTCTAACAAGTTAGTTAAGCAACAACAAACTAGGGAGCAGCAACGAAAATGGACGCGCCGTTCAACGATGATGGGTGCGATTGCCATTCCCCTTCTAACATATGGTGGGTTCTTTATCTGGCAGAGCCTTCCTCCCAAACACAGTATTATTCTCCTAGCTGAATTCGAGCCAGACAAGGGAATACCGCCATATCCTCGCGTTACTAACACCATCGAAGAGCAATTGGGAGCAGCTATCAGACCTTACTCCGATATTAAGCTCAAAAGATTGTTCCACTCCTTTGCGAACCATGGGGAAGCTCTAGCAGTGGGTCAGCAGTACAAAGCCTCCATAGTTATTTGGGGAAGGTATGGTGAGCAAGACAAAGGTATACTACCGGTCAGCTTCAACTTTGAAGTATTGAAAGAGCCAAAATACTTACCTAAATCGGTAAAAGCAGCAGAAAATTCAGGTGCAACTCTACTTCTGGACATTCCTCCTACTAAAAACCTCACTGTATATACAAATCTTTCTAGCAAGACAAGATATCTGACTTTCCTCACGCTAGGAGTAACGCGTTATTCAGCAGAGGATTGGGATGGGTCAATTAATTTTTCCACTGATGCGTTGAAGGATCTAGAGAACCCAGAACTGCAACAATCTAAACTTAAAGTAAATGATCTAGATCGAAGTCTTGTTTATGCTTTTCGAGGAAAAGTACATCAATTCAAGGAAAATGGTGAACAAGCACTTGCAGACTACAATCGAGCAATTGAAATTTCTCCAAATTACTCTATCTTTTACGGTTATCGAGGAAGTGTCTACAATATGCAAGGGAACCACGACCTTGCGATTTCTAATATGACCAAAGCACTTAACATCGAGCCTAAACTGCGTTTATGGGGCGATGATATTTTGGGAGCAGCTTATGTCATGCGAGGTAGTAATTATCTTTTCAAAGGTGATTTTACTCGTGCTCTTGGAGATATTAATCAAGCAATTCAACTTAACGCTACTTCTAGTCCAAATGGCTTAAAGATAATGGTCTTTGCTTATCGCCAAAGAGCGGTAGCATATGAACTTCTGAAAAATTATGCTCATGCAGATGAAGACTACACCAAGTCAATTGAGATTGCCCCAAAATATATGGCTTACACTTCTTACGTAGGGCGTGGACGATTTTATAGTACACAGCAGAATTTTACCCGTGCCATCGAAGACTTTAATAAAGCATAGGACTTACGCATTGACAAAAGTAGCAAGGTCTGAAGTCAAGCCACCGTCGATTGGGAGAGGTTTTCCAAGATGAACTGACGGATCACGGGCACGAACAACTGCCTCGATACCTGATACAGGTTATCAATCAAGCCTTCAACGCGCATCGTTTGCAGCTTACAAAAGGCTTGCAACGCACAGAAAAAATGGGTTCTGATAGCGGACTCTGTTCGCACGTGGAAGCGTTCAATGTTGCACACTTGCTTGATCACCCGATGAAAGCTCTCAATTTGCCAATGACTATCGTGAATCTGGCGAAAGTTTTGGCGGTTCAGTTGCGCTAGTTCCAGATCGTTGGGCAGGTGCATGATGTAATACCGATCCTCGTTTTTGAAGCTCTGGCAAAACACTTTCACCCACCCAAACTCCTTAAGATAGACCACTAATCCAGATTCAGGAATCGGTAACGTTTTCACCTGTACTTGAATGCCCCGTTCTAGTGAAACCTGGCGATTGTCAGCAATCCCAAACAGAAAACCCACTTTCTCGTTTCTGAGAAACTTCAGATTTTCAATCCCTGAATCCCAACTATCGCCTGTCACCCAAGCCAGTTTCAGTCCCCAAGCTTTCACTTCTGCCACCATGTCGCGAAAATACTCGTTCTTGGTTTTGCCCTCCTGTTTGTCGTAAATGCGAAAGTTCACCGGATAGGAAGTGCCCGTGACAGCGGTATAGTACAAGGTAATCAGATTGATACCCTTCACTGTCCGCTTGTGTTTGCCCGACCAAAAGTAGCCCATCAGGGCAGTGCTTTGGGGGTCGCGGTAAGGTTTATCCAACACGCTATCGTCTACACTCGCAACCCCACCGTCTAGAATCAGATGGTCTAGGACTTCATTAAACAGATCGCGGGGTTTGTAGTTCTCCCGTAGCAGAAACCGATTCACACTGTCGTGACTCAACCCCTCCATCACCTCAGATAGACGAACACAACTCACATACTTGGGTTCCGCCAACAAAAACAAGATGTAGAGCGAGCAAGTACACTTGGCGGTTGAGGGTTTAGACAGTTCTCTCACGACTCATTTCTGCGGACTACAAAACTATTCTAGATTCACCACATTCTTCTTCTCCTGTCAATGCGTAAGTCCTAAAGCAATCAAACTAAATCCTGTTGCCACTAAAGCTTATTCTTGGCGTGCAACAGCTTATATAATGAGTTTCGGTGCTGGAGGAAGCAAAGATAATCTTAACCTTGCTCTTAATGATTATACTGAAGTCATTCGGCTGGATAAGAACAGTTTCCAAGCTTATGTGGATCGTTCCATGCTTTATAGTGTTCAAGGCGAGAGCGATCTCGCACTTAATGACCTTAACAAGGTAATCCAAATCTGGGAGGATAATCAGAAATTCTCGTCGCAATCGACTACGCCCAAAAAAATCACATTTGCCAACATTTTAAACTCTGAAAATAATAAGACAATTATTGATGCTTATCATTTGCGCGGAAGAATCTATGCTATACACAACAATTATGATAGTGCCGTTGCAGATCTTACTAAAGCCATTGAACTTTATCAAAACAAAGAACGTGTAGATCTACTATCTCAATTCCCTCTTGCAAATAATGGAATTGCTCCTTCATTCGCTAGCCCTTATTATACTCGTGGAGTTATTTACAGTGCTCGAAAGGAATTTGATCGAGCAATTTCAGACTTTACCGAAGCCCTCAAGCTTCGACAAACTCTCAAACTTCCACCGGACGAAAATATGTATCTCATTTATTTCAGTCGTGGGTCTGCTTATGGCTCCAAAGGTAGCAATGATCAAGCGATCTCTGATCTCACCCAAGCCATCAACTTAGCCCCAACTATTAACCCAAAGCTGGATTTAACTTCAGCCTACTTTGTGCGAGGAGCCGCTTACTTCAACAAGGGTGATAGAAGCAATGCGATTACTGACTTGAAGCAAGCCAAATTATCGAATGACCCAGGAATGCGTAAAGGTGCTGAAGATCTACTTCAAAAATTGGAAAGGAATTAATCCGTGTACTGATACGAAGATCGATAAATGCAGAGGTACAGCATCGTATTTTGGTGATCTCGGTGAGGTCAGCTAACAACGCAGTGGAGCGGACAGTAGAGAGTCTTCGTGCTTCTCTCTAGTCTTCTCGCCACCGCTCACTTTAGCCGTTAGCTCGACCAGCGAGAAGCTAGGTGTCCGAAAGCTTCGCCTCCTCGCCCGCGATCGAGGTATCACCGGATCTGCCCGAATGAATAAGGCTGAACTATTGACTCTTCTCGTCTAATATCGCTTCCCATGAGTTCCTGGAGATTCGCTTCATCCAACCTTCAGGAACTCAAAACCTACGTTGTTGCAATCTGGATATCAAAGCATCGAACACGAGTTTTACCAACCGTCGCCCATTGCCTACAATGAACTAGAACGCCCTCGAATTTTGAAACCTCCATGAATCTACAAGAAATTCGTGAACAAGCTCTACAGCTATCACCCGATGAACAGCGATCGCTCATCGACACGCTTACCAAAGCCCTCCAACCTCTGAACTCCCAACCCAAAGAACCTCAGAAAAGAAATCTCTCTCGCCTCAAAGGAATTGCCAAACGCGCAGGCTCCACCCTCAGCGACGATGCCATCACGCAAGATTACACCGACTACCTGACGCAAAAATATTCGTAATGCAAATCTTGATTGACACAAATGTAGTCCTCGACTTTCTATTAGACCGTGAGCCATTTATCAAAGATGCGGAAATATTATTTCAGAGAATTGATGCAAATCAGATTGATGGATTCATTGCAGCAACGACCCTCACAAACGTTTACTACATCGTCAGAAAAGCTGAGGGATTCAAAGTAGCTCAAGAAACAATTGCTCAGATTCTAGCAGACCTTCAAATTTGCCCCGTTGATCGCCAGATTCTAGAATACTCAGTTGCACTCAATTTCCGAGACTTTGAGGACGCAGTGCAATACGCCTGTGCGATCGCTCAAAACGTTGACGCGATCGTCACCCGTGATTCAAAAGATTTTGTTAACTCAACCATCCCAGTTTTGTCTCCCCGCCAGCTACTCGACCAACTTGCCTCAAGCTCATAGCTCTCTATGCAATCTGTTGAAATTAGGGTTATAAGAAAAACATAGAACCCTAATTTTTCTTGAAATCATCGAATTTACGTTCCTCTGGCGGCACTACCCAAAGAGTGCAGTACCCAAACGTAGAAGGCTTGCCCTGGACTTTGAGCGTTACGCCTAAGCGATCGACATCTTTGGTGCAATCCAAGCCAGTCAACAGTCCATCATTCCACTGGATTAAATTCCGAGCTAATCTCCCTTGATCGGTCTTTGACCAGCGCAGCGTTTCAGCTTCTTCCAAGGTCAGTTGTCGCGGTGCGCCGGGAGCAAGTTCGGGCTGAGTTAGTTGAGTGCTTGCCCAACCGAGTCCTGCACCGATCGTGACCATAGCTATACCAAAAGCAGAGATCGGAAGTGCAGCCAGACTCAGTAACTCATCTTTCCACGTCGTGAAGTCGATCGTCTTGGAAAGTCGAGCCGTGGTCTTTAAAGACTTCAGTAGACTGGGATTTCCCGTCTCTTTTAGCAGAGCTTCGACGCTTTGAGTGAGTCTCTGCTGAAGGGATTGGATATTCTGAAGAGTCTGGTTCAAACTCTCCTGAAAGGTCGAAAATTGCTCGATCGAGAGACTCTGGTTCTCCGACTCTAGGAGTGTCGGAGTCAGTGAGGGTTCCCAACTCTGTAAGGTATCGTTCAGTTCGGTCGTTACTTGCTCGAAGTTGATGAGTTGCTGCTGCAACTGACTCAACAACCGACTGCCTTTCTCGTAAGATTGCGCTGATCGCTGCACTTCCTGCGAGTTCAAAACGATCACCTTGAATAGCTCCTGAGTTGATTCCAGAAGCACTCGGTTCGTGTTTATCCATGTGTCTAACTTGTCGCTAATCTTGCGCGACTCTTCGACGGTTGAAATCTTTGCTTCGTCAGCAGTCTGCCACAACTTCCCAACCGCTTTCTGAAGTTCCGCAATTTCTGTCAGGAGCTTGTCATTACTTGCTACCACTGGTTACCACCTCTGCCGATGGCTCTTCTACTTTCGGGTCTGCTGCTTTCTTCTTGCTGGTTGATTTTATGGTTTTTGGGGGAGTTGATTCAAGTTCAGAGGGAGGTAGCCCTAAGTACTGACTCGCTTTCTGCAATTCTGGCAGGCTCAGATTCAGGAAACTGTTCGCTAGAATGCGATCGCCAAAAGGAAGCTGCTCTTTCTCAAAAAAAGACAACGCTTCTTCATGCATAACATCAAACGTGCTGAGTTCGAGCAATGGCAAGTCGATCTCAATGCCGCCTAATTCAAGAAATCGCTTGTGTTCTTCAGATTTTTCCCAACGGCTGAAGTTCAAACCTTCCTGCGCCCACATCAAGCTTCTCACTGCAACGTAATCCGCCTGATCGCCGCAAAACTCCATCATGATGCGGAGGCTATTAATCGTGTTGTAACAGTTGTTGAGAACCGTATCGAAGGTGATGCGGTAGCCGAGATCCTTAGCTAGGTCAAACGCGCCAAATTTCTGCAACTGCTCTCTGGTTGCTTTTCCAGAGGCTCCAGGCATGTCAATCAGCACTACCGTGGGCTTGTGTTGGTCGATGTCGCTAAAGAGTGTTTTCGCCTCAACAGACTTGAGAAAGTTGAGGCGCTTCACTTTGTGCTGACATTCGGTGTGATAGTCCTCAAACTCCGGGTTCTCAACATCAGCATCGTAGGCAAGACAGTTAATGCCTGCTTGTATCAGGTAGTAATACAACTGCCGACAGTGCAGCGTTTTCCCAGTTCCGCCCTTGCCTCCCAAAATAAAGATAATGCGATTGAGAGTGGAAGTCATAAACAATTAGCTCCTACGCTTTTTAGGTCTAGTTTGGATAGTGTTGAATTCTGGCTCAACCCACCTTTCATTTGTGAGCGGCTCAGATGAGGCTATGAGGGCATTAGCAGCAGGTGAAGCAGCTTCTTCGCTGTCATTAGGAATCTCTGCCTGTTGAAGGTCAAACTGAGATGAGTCTGATTCA
Source organism: Phormidesmis priestleyi ULC007 (assembly GCF_001895925.1). Classification (GTDB taxonomy): domain Bacteria; phylum Cyanobacteriota; class Cyanobacteriia; order Leptolyngbyales; family Leptolyngbyaceae; genus Phormidesmis_A; species Phormidesmis_A priestleyi_A. Next base: position 25,784 of record NZ_MPPI01000046.1, read on the forward strand.
ACGCTTGAATCTAGCTGGCAATCAGGGGTAATGACCGAGGGGCTTGATGATTCTGGTTCTGACGTTGAGCCGCTATTGTCTAGTGTTGTCTCGATCGAGCGCTGCGCGATCGCAGGTGAATCTGTGCCTCTAGAGCGCCGATTTTGCTGACGAGCCGATTTTTTGCGAGACTTAGTTTCTTCTGCAAAATAGTTGTGCAGTGTTTTTGGACTCACATCGAGTCCAATCATCTCCTTCAAAAAGTCGGCAATTTCATCGAATGAGTAACCCTTCTCAAACCTCAGCTTCGCCAACGTTCCGTACATTGCAGACACAGTTTCCCGCGTTGTAAGTTCACGTTTTTGTGTCGGAGTTTTCTGAGGAAGGGCTTCCAGTTTTGAAATTGCATCAACAACCAACTCAGCCTGCACTTTGGCAGCGCTATTGGGTGGTATCAAGTTGCTCATACAGGCAAATCTGCTCATGACCCCAAGGAGGTCATTTAGATCAACACGTTAGGAAACTTCTAGAGCTTTCCTTGACCGCAATTGTACTATCATCTTTCAGGCATTGGGAAGAGCTTTAACTAGCTTTACAAATTTTTTGCGTGGATGGCAGCCGTTCGGAGAGTTTGGAAGTTGTTCCGAAGGTATTTCCTGGGGGTGCTATAAATGATTCATCCGAGGAATGATGCGATAAGTCCCACCTAACATCTATTTCTGCCCTCCTCTAAGCGCCTACCGGAGTATTCATTCCTGAAACAGATTTAGCATTCAGCGAGGCATTTCTACAAGAGTTCCTGAAGGCACTCCCACGGGCTGGTTTCCGGGATGTGCCTTAACGAGAATTCTCTCTTGTGTGCCTGATTTTGCCCTTAGCGAGCCATGCCCTTTGTCCGTACAAAACCATGTCTCTAGAAGTCAAAACTGAGCGATTTGAACTACGCCTCACACCGGAGGAGAAAAAGCGACTGGCAGCTAAAGCAGCCCAGTTTGAGCTTTCGGTGAGTGCATATGTTCGGTGTGTCATTGGGTTTTCTGAACTGCCTCATGAAATCACTGAGATTGCTGAAGAAACCTACTTCAGGTTGGGTGAGGTGCATAGCAATCTCAATCGTGTTGGCTCTAACCTCAATCAAATCGCTGCTGCTATTGGTTCACAGTTGGCCCATCAATCGTCAGATCAACCAATCATTCAGACCCTAAATACGCTCCATCTGGCAGTAGACGAACTGAAGGAAACGATTAGTCAGTTGCGATCGCAAATCGACGAAACACCTCAACCAAAACAACGTAAGCGATGATCGGTAAACAGGTTAAAGGAAGAGACTTTTTAGGATGTCTTGCCTACGTTTTAGAAAAGCCAGGGGCAAAACTCATCGGCGGCAATATGGAGGGCACAACACCTCAAGCGTTGGCGATCGAGTTTGAACAGGTTCGCCAACGCAGCTTGCGGGTTCAGCGCCCGGTCTATCACTGCGCTTTGAGCTTAAGTCCGGGTGAACATTTGCCCGATGAAGCTTGGCGAGAGATAGCAGATCGATACTTGAAAGCAATGGGCTTTCAGCGAAACCAGTACGTGCTGGCGCGGCACACTGATACAGAGCACCACGAGCATGTTCACATCGTTGCAAACCGGGTTCAGCGTAGCGGTCAAGTTGTAACAGATTCATGGGATTTCCGGCGCAGTGAAGCTGTTTTGCGTCGGCTAGAAAGCGAGCATGCATTGGTTACAGTAACTCCAAGCTGGGAGAGCGATTGTGCCCAACCCACTCGTCGAGAGATTGAAAAAGGTAAAACAACTGGGAAATTTTCTGTTCGGCAACAACTTCAGCATCTGATTGATCTCACGTTGAGTCAGGATCGCTCGATCGAGACGATTACCGATTTGAGCGATCGGCTGAAGCAGATGGGAGTTTCTACTCGCCTGAACTGCTTGGTGGACGGTCAACCCAGGGGTATTTCGTTTGAATTTAATGGCATTGCGATCGCGGGTGCAAAACTGGGAAGAGCCTATAGCCTGCCTCGACTCCAGCAGCGATTAGCCGGAGGCGTGCCATCTGTGATTGAGCAAGCGCCGCCCTCAGCAACGCAGCAGATCCGCCGACTACTCAATCAGACGATTCAGCACGTTTCTTCTATTCCGCAACTCGTTGAGCACTTGCAGACATCTGGAGTACCTGTGCAGCTTCATCAATCTCATAGAGGGCAACAGTTGTTGATCGAAGTCGAGGGCAAAACTATCAATAGTTCAAGGCTGGGCAAGCTCTACTGCCTACAAACTTTAAAGAGTCGATTGGAGCATCAGGCGAGGTCTTTACCTGTTTCGATGCGGCAAACGACTGAAACATTATCAACGCCGAAAGCTTTAGCTAAATCTGGGCACTTGAACGCGGCTCGCGAGAAACAGGTTTATCAGCATCTCTATGAAACACTGGCACAAAGAGTACGTAAGCGTAGCAAGTACCAGCAATCTACTCGTGAGGTGGATCTAGAAATCGCCCAATTTCTCCTCCATAGCGGCTCTGACACTAATGTAAAAGCTCTGGTTCACAGTCCTCAAGTTCAGCAGATTAGCCAAAACTCTGGACGTGAGCAGGCAGAAGCCTATGTGCAAGAACTCTTAAAGCTGGCGACTCAAAACACAAATGGAAGGAATAGTCAGCGTGCGAATCCGCTCAACCATGACCTGGATCGATCGCGATAGATGGCAACGATCAGGTTTTCCGTATGGTTTAATTTTCAAGCATACGGAAATAGTCTCCTCTCATACAGATCGGAAAAGCTAAAATATCTCGGCTAAAGTTATTTCTGCTACAATCGCTCCTGCTCACCCTTGCGCTTCGCGCCACTTTTATTCTTTAGATTTCACGATTGCACCACTCTCCAAGCTCAATTCAGAAAAACGAGATCGCCTTCTGCTTAAAATTCCCTAATCAACGACTCATCTCAAAGATCTGTTCAGCCGTCAAGGAAGTATTCGGAAACAGCCTAGAGTCAATCCGATCCTGTCCGCGAAATACTTTGCCTGGTAAGTATTCGCCATCTTCAAGTTGATAGATCATGATCGTCGGCTGTTTCGGAGATCCAATAAACCGAATCCCACCAAACGCCGCATAGTCCACAATGATGTACTCCAAAACGCCCAACTCTTCATATTCAGCAAGTTTTGTGAGATAGTCATCCTTCCAGTTATTGCTGACCACCTCGATCGCTCCAGGCGGTGGAACGTATGCCGCCGCAGAGCTAGAGCTACTCTTCATTCGCTGCCACTCGTCTTTGTCAAATATGACGATATCTGCTTTTCGGCTTTTTTCCTTTTCTCCTGGCTCTGTTTTGAGCCGAATCTGCTTAGACTGACGAGACACGTAAGGCAGGTCATTGTCTTGGCAGTGGCTTTCCAGGTAGGCACACAGCCGCTCAGTCAAGTCCTCATGATTCGCATTTGGTTCTGATAATGGCACGGGAACCCCATCAATTAGCTCAAACTCCCTGCCCGACCCATCGTCCCAGGCTAAAAACTCTTCAAACGTCAGAAGCTTTGTAACGGGTGCGTACATCGCCTTCGCTCCATTGCTGACAGGTACTTTACTCCATGCTATCAAGACGCACTGCTTTATCAATGCATTCTTGCCTATTTTCTTGTCGTTGAATCAATTCCCCAAGCATCGTCGCTTGCTGATTGATCTCGTTGAGCGCTTCTCGCCGAGCGATCGCAGCTTGCCACTCTCGATGACGAACATTGCCCGGTCGCCCCAACGACGGACTGCTAATTTTACCGTTCTTTTTCTCCATCACCAACCGAATGTAGGTATAAGTCTTAAAGTTTTTAGTTTCGTGAGATTCCGCAAGCCAGCACTTTGCTGGAGCAACTCGACCCCTCGATCGAACTGCGTCTTCTAGCTGCTGAAGCCGGAGTCGCTCTGCTTGTAAATGATCACTAATCATGGTTTTATGTGTGGTCTGTACTTCTACCATACGGAAAATTTTCTGTATGGTCAACTCTCAAACCATACGGAAAACTTTTTTGAGTTCTCTTTTGAGCAATGGTCTACCCGTCTCTCTTCATATCAAAATTCAAAGAACTCCTTACCTCTGTATGAGGTAAGACAAGGCTATCCTATGAGCAGAGAGGGCTACGCAGCTTCCGCCACCGTAGCCGAGTTAGATAAGCTTAGATCTATACCGTCAGTGACTACCGATAGTAAATCCCGTTCTAGCCAAGCCTCAAAAACAGCGCCTCTGCCATCATCTAGTCCAATCACTCGATAAATTCGCTCCTGCTTATTTCGCGGTCCATCCTTGCGAATTAACTCAAGCCGTAGCCCTAACTTGCTCGTTAAAATTTGCCTCAGCACGGTGATCGGAGAGGATTTGGCGTTGACTGTGATGCCTAAAACCGCTTTAGTTTTCCAGGGGACATCTTTGAGCGCTTGGGCAAACGCAACAAGCTTAGGGTTAGAATTACGAAGTTCTATCCCAGATAAAAACTCTACTAGCCCTAATTTTTCTAAGACGACAACTTGATGACACAGCAAGGATGAATTCAAATCTGGTGTCCAAATCGCTCCTTCTCCCGCTTCGAGGGCTTTTTTAACGATCTGAGTATCCCGCTGAATCAGGTGATCCCGCCCGATCGACAGGTAATAGTGCAACCGAACTTGCGGATGCCATCCTCGATCGTCTTTCCCGACTAAATCTGGCGTTACGTCAATTCGATATCGTTGCTGAAGCTTGTATTTCCGGGCTTTGCGGCGCTCTGAGGGCACCTTTGACCGTTGGGCTTCGAGCTTGCTTGCCTCTAAATCGGTGATTTCTTCCGCTGCTGCGATCGCAGCACATTCTGCCTGCTGGTTCGATTCAGAGATGTTAGTGAGTTGGATTTTGAGTTTCTTCCGCGTCTTGGCGCTGATGCACTGAGTGGTGGGAATGATGGTGTGCCCTTCGGCTTTGAGTCCCGCTAAAACGGTCGTTCGATAGTGCAGCATTCCGGCGTTGATTCGGGCACCCATCTTGGCCCAAGTTCGTTGAGCGATCGGATCAACGGTGATGTCAATGTCTTCCTGGTCGAATGCCAGCAACGTTTTCAGCGTTGTCCGAACGACTTTAGTTTGACTTTTCAAAAGCGACTGGTGATGCGTGGCACCACTCCCAATTTTGCCAATGCCGTAAGAAGCAATCCAGACATACCGATCCACAGGATCACGCAGTCGTGATAAGGATTGCCGCACTGCGTCCGCCGAGGACACGCCCTGAAAACAGCCCCAGACGCTGGTGAAGTGCCCTTTGATATCTATACTGACCCCCGTTTCGATCGAGGGGGAAGCGATCACCACGTCATACTGCGTCAGAATTTCATTGAGCTTAGAAATGCATCCGTACGCCTCATGAGATGGATCGCTGATGGATTCTGAGTCGATCCGCAGGATGCGTTTTTCGGGGAAACGACAATGGATTTCTTGCTCTAGCCAGGTTTCGAGATTTTGCGTTCCCCACTTAGACGTGCGTTTTTGCCCACTCACTTGAATAAAGGGACGGTTGCCAAGCGCAATATGTTTTTTCAGTCCCATTAGCCAAGTCGTAGGCTCAGACTGGTTGTAGTGAAAGACATTCCAGCCTTTTTCTGGCATCCAATCGTTCCGAATAATCCAGGGTTCAAGCTGATCGCTCACTTCGGCTAATCCCAGAATGAAATCGATCGATAAGTCAGATAGGTCTGCGTCTGCCAGCACGATTCGCCCATGCCCATAGGGTGTCAGTGCATTCTGTATGAGTTGCTTTAACTGCTTAAGGACGACGACTCGATGCTGACGAACCTCGGTGTCCGCCGACAAGGTATGCCAAATCACCTGTTCAGCCTCATCCACAATGATCAGCGGATTCTTCCAGTGATTCGCGTTAAATCGCGCACCAGACTTGGGGTGCAGGGAATCAACGCACAGTCCGTATCCCAGCAGATGCCCGGTTTCTGAATCTCGTAACTCTGTCATGTAATCTAACCCAAAGCGGGCGCACAGAGCCTGCCCTAGTTGAATTCGGTGGGTTAAGACTAAAGTGGGTTGCCCCTGCTGAATGGCTTCTGCGACCCACTTTGTAATGATCTTCGTTTTTCCGGTGCCTTTGGGTGCTTTGAGCGCAACGACACGAGCTGACTGCGGTGCTTTCAACTCTAGCTCGCCCAAGTCTTGGACGTTGACCACACAAGCCGATTTATAGGTCAGTTGGCTGTAATTCAGGATTTCCCACTCTTCCAAAATGGGAGCCGCTGTGTAGATTTCGTCAAAGGCTTGCCGCCCAAGCTCTGTGACGGGAAGAAAACTTGTCCAGAATGCGATCGTGGTGGCTAGTAAGCTCCAAACCGCTTGAAATTGTTGAATGAGAAGCGGAAAATTGAAAGAATTGCGCGACGCTGACGTGACTAGTGACGCTTCTGAAGGCATCTGGATCAGGGCTGTAGCTGTTTTGTGGAGAGCCTCAAGCGTTTGTCGCCCACGCGCGACGACGAAATCATCGACCCCTTTCTCTGGTTCTGGTAAAGCGATGACCCGCACGGTGCAGCCAGCTTGCTCTAGCATTCTACCGAGTCGAGTTGTGGCAAGCTGGACGTGACGACGGGTTTTGATTTTTTGGTCGTAGTCAAAGCAGATATAGACGGGGCGACCAGGAGCACAAAGAACCTGAAGATCCTTAATGAGTCTACGATCGAAGGTTTCTAGCTCCTGCTTATTTTTTCGATATCCGTTGAAAACTCCAGGTAGTGCCACAACTAGGTATCCCAGCGTCATGAGACAGCCAGCTTTTTTAGCGCCCTCCACGATGATGATAAATACAGAGGAGTCGAGCAGCGCGTCGAGCCACTGCCGGGGTCGGCGAGGATCATGCAGCGCGATCACCCGCGTATCGGTCTTGGGAGGAGCTTCGTACTTGATGGGCTTCCCATCTTCGTCAAGGTAGGGGGTATCTGGCTTGAACTGTCCCCATAGCGATCGATTGGCATCCGCGTCATGTGCTTGAAACTGGCTGCGTCGAACCAGATCGTTCAGCCCAATCAAATCTTCGCCAGCACACCACCAACCGCCCATTTCAACATGACGGTAGCGGCGCAGCACCCAATCCACCACGCGACCGTCGTTGCGTCGCGCCAGTTGATCTGAATAAAGCAAATAGCTGTAAGGGGAATCATCCTCCAACGACACAACGTTTGCTTCGATAATTTCTCGGCAAACACCACTCTCCATCCACTCCTGGTAATGCTTTGGAGCGACTGGAGACAAAACTTTTAACTCTTCAAGAAACTGCGACATCGGGATCTCACGTATAAACGTGCAACCGGAATGCAGCGCAGGACGGCTACCATGCCACAAAGTTACCAATACGATTGGTTAGGGATTGAATTTTGACTCAATCCCGCTTAGAATGTGCATAGAAAAGCGCATCCTCGCAACATCTGTTGCTGGGTTTTCGGGGAGCGTGTCCTCGCAACATCTGTTGCTGGACTGTTGAGGGAGGCAATCAACAACTCAGTCGTCGCCAAACAACTTGGTTGATTGTTCTCCGCACTATTTCGACAGGTTAATACAGGGTAAAAGCTCCTCAACGGTGAGGGGCTTTTCAGTTTTTACAAATCTTTACCTCCTAATTTATCCCCAAGACTCGCTGCGAAGGGGAAGTACCTTTATATCTTTCGCGATCCTACCACTAGTGGTGAAAAATCGGTACTGCTAATCCTAAGTACAGGACAAAAAGTTGCCAAAGGAGAGGAGGAAAGGGTTTCATGCAAATAGTGAGTTCACAATATGAAACCCTATGCATCAGATTACTCAATTGCGACAAACATTGCAGCCTCTACTTGGCTGGCATGGAGCACGAGTCGCCTTTCTGTCCTTATTTCTAGTTGCCCTGTTCCAGGTCAAGACGGTGAACCTGGCAGAGGTGGCAACCGGGTTTGCGGGACGAGCGAAAGCCGCCTCGAATTACAAGCGCATCCAACGATTTCTGCGGTCGTTTGAGGTTGACTATGACCAGATTGCCCAACTGGTGGTGAGACTGGTCGGGATTCCGAAGCCGTGGGTGTTGAGTGTAGACCGAACCACGTGGGAGTTTGGGTCAGTGACGATCAATATTCTGATGTTAGGCGTGGGACATCAAGGGGTCGCGTTTCCCTTGTTTTGGCATCTCTTAGATAAGCGAGGCAACTCCAACACGCAAGAGCGCTTCGACCAGTTGGTCGAGTTTCTGTGCGTCTTTGCGCCTGAAGACATTGCCTATCTCACGGCAGACCGGGAGTTTGTCGGTGCCCAGTGGTTTGCCTTGCTGATGGCAGAGCCTGTGACTCGATTTCGCATCCGCATTCGGGAGTCGGAGTTACTGTTTGATGGGCAGAAATTCCTCAAAACCGCGATTGTCTTTCAAGACTTGCAGCCTCAGCAGTCCAAGGTGCTGACACGGAAACGACGGCTTTGGGGACACTGGCTTTACTTGGCAGGATTGCGACTCGATGACGGTTCGTTGCTGGTGGTTGCTACGAATCATGCCCCCTCTACTGCAATCGCCGACTATGCCCATCGCTGGGGCATTGAAACCTGGTTTGGCTGCTTGAAAACTCGTGGCTTTTGCCTCGAAGCCACCCACCTCAAAGACCCAGACCGACTCAAGAAGCTCATCGCCCTGTTAACCTTGGCATTCTGCTGGGCACATCAAGTCGGAGAGTGGATGGTTGAGCAGCGTCCCATCAAAATCAAAAAGCATGGACGCAAAGCTAGGAGCATTTTCCGCATGGGGCTAGATCATCTCCGCCAGATTTTACTCAACCTCGAGACTCGTCAAGCGCAGTTTGTCCAAGTTCTAAAACTTTTGTCCTGTACTTAGCTGCTAATCACATCTATCACCCGATCGCAAACGAGTAGAGGAAAATGATCAGCAAATGCAGGTGGCGACAAACCGCGTGAGAAACTGGATTGCTAATGAAATGGGCGTTGCATAATGGAGGGATGAATTAAGGTCAAGCATCATGCAATGTCCTGAGGGTCACTCGACTCACATCCGTAAGAATGGCAAGCGTAGAGGCAAACAAAATCACATTTGCGTCGATTGCTGTCGTCAATTCCTAGATCGCTACGACCCTTCTCCAGGTTACTCGGATGAGGTCAAGCGAGAGTGTTTGAAAATGTCGGTCAACGGCATGGGATTTCGAGCAATTGAACGGGTCAAGGGCGTGCACCACACCACTATACTCTCCTGGCTGAAGCAAGTTGGAGAACGCCTACCCGATGCTTATGCACCCGATACCGTTCCCGAAGTTGGGGAACTGGATGAACTGGAAACCTTTGTCGGCTCGAAAAAAACAAAATCTGGATTTGGACAGCGGTTGACCACTTCCAGCAAGGGATTTTAGGATGGGTTGTGGGAGACCACAGCAGTAAAACCTTTGAACCCTTGTGGGCAGTGGTGGCGACTTGGCAGTGCTACTTCTACGTCACGGATGGTTGGTCGGTGTATCCCGGTTTTATCCCAGACGGAGACCAGATTATTAGCAAGACCTATATGACACGGGTTGAAGGGGAAAATACACGATTGCGACATTATCTGGCAAGATTGCATCGCAAGACGTTGTGCTACTCCAAGTCAGAAGAAATGCTGAAACACGCGATTCGATTGCTACTACACTATCTCAAATTCTGGGATGTGCCTGTTCCTACCTAATTCATCCCGCCATTCAGCAACGCCATGAAATGATAGTCCCCTGGCTGTAGTGTAAAGGCTGATTTCACCATGTGATCCTGACACTTGTTCTAGATGAGTGACTGCTGAGTTTGAAGCAGCAAGGGCAAAGTATTCATCAATAGTGGCTCTATTCACTATTTGCGTCATTCAACCTGTAACTATTTCTTTCCAAGACGTGTTTGACATGCGTGCTAGGGACTGGCTGTTCCTATTACAATCTTGAGTGTTGTGATGTCGAGGGAGAAAAATCGAAGTCCTTCTATGGCGGGATGAACAGGAGTGAGGAATGCGGGAAAGTGCAGATGAATTCAGGCTCGTCAGGGAGGTTCAAGG
>NZ_MPPI01000049.1 GCF_001895925.1 Phormidesmis priestleyi ULC007
AACTTACGAGCAGCAGTATCAGGAACGAATGGTCAAAAACCTCAAGAAAAAGGCGATGGCGCTTGGATTTGACCTCGTTGCTAAACCTGCTCTCCCGGAGTGTGTTTCTTAGGAGTTAACCTTATAGGTTAAAGCCTAGCCCCAGGTTCAGAATCTACTCTCACCGATCGTTAGCAGACTACAGTTCCTGAACCCGTTCACAAAGTGGCGTTGCTGAATGCAAATATGAATTGCCCCCCCTACGAATGGTCAAAAACCTCAAGAAAAAGGCGATGGCGCTTGGATTTGACCTCGTTGCTAAACCTGCTCTCCCGGAGTGTGTTTCTTAGGAGTTAACCTTATAGGTTAAAGCCTAGCCCCAGGTTCAGAATCTACTCTCACCGATCGTTAGCAGACTACAGTTCCTGAACCCGTTCACAAAGTGGCGTTGCTGAATGCAAATATGAATTGCCCCCCCTAGCCCCCAAGTTTGAGGGGAACCAGAATCTTAAAGTCCCCCAATTTTGGGGGATTTAGGGGGCGAAAGGATTCAGCCTCGATAGATAGGATTCATACTTGCATTCAGCAACGCCCACAAAGTCTTTGGCATAGGTAGAAAGACAGAATTAATAACCCAAGTCGCCGGGTTTCGACTCCGCTCAACCCTCTTCTTACTTGAAGATTGAGCATTGAGCGGAGCCGAAATGCGGTTTACAAATAATTGCGTCCGTCTACTTACCAGTCAACAAGCGACCAGGGCGCTCAATTTGCCGACAATGGCATCGGCGTTTTTTCGGGCATCGCCGAATAGCATCTGGGCGTTTTCTTTATAGAACAATGGGTTTTCGACCCCTGCGTAGCCGCTTGCCATGCTCCGCTTCATGACAATCACGGTTTTGGCTTTCCACACTTCGAGAACGGGCATTCCTGCGATCGGACTCCCTGGATCTTCCATCGCACTCGGATTCACGGTGTCATTGGCTCCAATCACCAACACCACATCTGTTTCAGGAAAATCCTCATTAATTTCGTCCATTTCTAGAACAATGTCGTAAGGCACATTTGCTTCTGCCAACAACACATTCATGTGTCCGGGTAGCCGACCTGCAACAGGGTGAATGCCAAACCGAACTTTAATGCCGCGATCGCGCAACGTCTTGGTAATCTCAGAAATCGGATGTTGTGCCTGAGCAACTGCCATTCCATAACCCGGAACGATAATCACACTCTTGGCATTTTCTAAAAGCTCGGTGGTGTCTTCGATCGAGATTGATTTTGCCTCACCCTCTGGCTGACTGCTGGCGGATGTTGCCCCGGCGGTGGCTCCAAATCCGCCCAAAATGACGCTGATAAACGATCGATTCATTGCTTTGCACATGATGTAGCTGAGAATCGCGCCACTGCTGCCCACCAGCGCTCCGGTAATGATCAGCAGATCATTGGAGAGCATAAATCCGGCGGCGGCGGCGGCCCAACCTGAATAGCTGTTGAGCATCGAGATCACGACGGGCATATCGGCACCCCCGATCGCCATCACTAAATGAATGCCCAATAGACAGGCAACTCCGGTCATAATCAGCAGCGATTGCAATCCGGTTAAGAGATCGCCGCTCATGAACTGTCCACCCAGCCAAAAGCAGGTGCCCAGCATCCCTAGATTTAGCAGATGACGACCAGGCAACATCAGCGGTTTGCTGCTGAGAACGCCGCGCAATTTTCCGAACGCCACGATCGAGCCTGTAAACGTGATCGCACCGATAAATACGCCAATAAACACTTCAATCTCGTGGATAGTGGCTTCACCGCCTGTCAGCGTTTGTGGCTGCAAATAGTTGGCTATTCCGACCAAAACTGCCGCCATCCCCACAAAGCTGTGCAGAACGGCGACCAATTCTGGCATTTCTGTCATCGCCACACGAGAGGCCAAACTTGCCCCGATGAGGACTCCTGGCAGCAAGACACCCACCAAAACGCCATAATTAGTTCCACGACTTCCAAGAGCAGTGGCAACAAATGCAATCAGCATTCCGGCAATGCCGTAGAGGTTGCCTTTGCGAGAGGTTTCTTGATTGGACAACCCCGCCAAGCTGAGAATAAACAAACCACTCGCCGCAATATAAGCGACGGTCATCAAGTTATTTGACATCACTATTTATCGTTGAAACATTTTGAGCATTCGTTGAGTCACCAAGAAACCACCAGAAATATTGATGGTTCCGACTAGGATGGCGATCGCGCCTAAAATCGTGGTGGGCGAAGTCGGAGCGCCAGAAATTTGCAGCATTCCGCCGACGATGATGATGCCGCTAATCGCATTGGTGACGCTCATCAATGGGGTGTGTAGAGCAGGTTTGACGTTCCAGATCACCTGCCAGCCAACAAAACACGCCAGCACAAAGACCGTAAAGTGGGAGAGAAATGAAGCCGGGGCAGTGGCACCGATCGCGACTAAAATCACTGCAATCAGCCCAGCCCAAACGCCGCTCAGGTTCTTTTTGGGTAACGCTTTGACAGGTTGAGGGATTTCCTGAACCGTGGCTTGAGCAGGAGCAGGTTGAGGAGCAGGTCTGGGCGGCGGTGCCATAATTTCGCCGTTGTGAACGACTAATGCGCCTCGAACCACCTCATCTTCTAAATCGATTTGGTGATTGTCATGTCTACCCATGTCATCTAAGAGGTGACACAAGTTTTTGCCATAAAGCTGGCTGGCTTGGTTTGCCATACGGCTAGGCAGATCGGTCAGCCCAATAATGGTCACCCCGTTGTAGCGATAGATTTCTCCTGGCTTGGTGACTTCACAGTTACCACCCTGCTCGGCAGCCATATCGACGATCACAGAGCCTTCTTTCATGCTCTCTACCATCTCTCTGGTGATCAGTTTAGGTGCAGGCTTACCCGGAATCAAAGCTGTGGTAACGATGATATCTACTTCTTTGGCTTGCGCCGCAAACAGATCCATCTCAGCCTTGATAAACTCAGGACTCATGGTCTTGGCATAACCACCCGTCCCGGTGCCGTCTTCTTCAAACTCTAGCTCTAGAAACTCTGCGCCTAAACTTTCGACCTGCTCTTTGACAACAGGACGGGTATCAAAGGCTCGAACGATCGCGCCTAAACTTCTAGCGGTGCCGATCGCCGATAACCCAGCCACTCCCGCTCCGATCACCATCACTTTGGCGGGGGCAACTTTTCCAGCCGCCGTGATCTGCCCGGTGAAAAAGCGCCCAAACTGGTTAGCGGCCTCGACCACGGCTCGATATCCGGCAATGTTTGCCATCGAGCTAAGAGCATCTAGCTTTTGTGCCCGACTGATTCGAGGCACAGCATCCATTGCGATCACCGTTGCTTTGCGATCGGCGAGTTTTTGCACGAGTTCTGGATTTTGTGCCGCCCAGATAAAACTGATTAAAGTTCCGCCTTCTCGCAGCAATTCTGTTTCGTGTTTGTTGAGATCAGAATGATGATCAGGGGCGCGCACTTTTAAGATTAAATCGGCTTCTGCCCAAAGGGTTTCAGGGTCAGCAATGATTCGACAATCTACTTGTTTATAGGCATCATCACAGAAATTTGCGGCGTTTCCAGCCCCAGTTTCAATTAAAACTTCAAAGCCATATTTTTGTAGAAGTTTAGCCGTATCGGGTGTTGCAGCAACTCGACATTCACCGACTAAAATCTCTCTGGGAATGCCAATCTTTTTTTGTACAGTTTCCTCAGACTTAGGCTGATAGCTGGCTTCATCCTGTTTATTGATGGCGATCGTCATGAAATACCCCCTTTCTATAGAGTCAACTGCTAAATTTCTGCCCATTGACCAAAAGCTTGAATTTTAGAAATTATAGAGATAGCATGCCATCCTAATTCGATTCCCTCAATAGGATTTTTCATTTGACCTATTTTGGGACTCAATTTCTAAAAAACGAGAATTAAATTCGTAAACTATCTTTAGACAAATACCAGTTTTAAGCGAGTTAATCACAAAATTTCTTTATAATGTAAAGTCTTTCAATCTAAGTTCATGTAGCTTGATGAAGTTTTTTGAGTCGGTATTCAGGTCGATCGCCAGAAAGTTCTCAGTAGATACTTTTTTTAATTAGGGCACATTTCTAAGCTCTAACTCGTCGCTTGCTATGAGTCGCTCCTCACCAGGTCATTTCGTTTAGCCACCTGATATGTCAATATTGACGAAGTTTAATCACTTAATCACTAACCCTTGTTCTCCAGGTCAAACGCCTATGCTGCTCAGAGGATTTTCGATGCGACGTGTTGTGTCAACCTTGGCGATCGCGGGCTGCCTTGTCGCAGGGCTTCCGATCGTGGCATTTTCTCAAGGCTTACCAGGACTCACTCTCTTTAGTGGAGTCAAAAGCGAGAACCAACTCAACTATCGGCTTGACTTTGGCGGCAACACCAACTCCTGGGATCGCTATCGCTTTAGAGTTGAGCGCAAAAGAATGAAGGTCGCGGTGGCACAGTTCACGATCGATTATCCCGACTACTACAAAGGCACCTTTGACCCCAAGAGCGTCGAACTGATGGTCAACGACAAAAAAGTTGCCATTCAAGAGGTCAAGTGGGAGAAAGAAAACTACGTGATTTCAGTGTTTCCTCAAGACCCCGTACCCGCTGGATCAAACGTCGAGCTGATCTTCTCGAATGTCAAAAATCCCAGCAATGGCGGGATGTTCTACTTTAATTGCCGAGTCTTGTCTCCTGGAGACGTGCCTTTGCTGCGCGACATCGGCACCTGGATTGTGACCATTAGCTAGGCAGTTGAGCAGACATTTTAAGTCAGGGCGAATCACATTCGTCCTGTTTTTTATTTTGCCTCAGCTTCCGCCAACTTCAGCCCCTAAACATAGTGCTATATTTGTAGACTGTGGCTCTTCCACGGTCTTTTTCACATTTAACTAGTAGCGAGAACAACGACCCATGACCAAGCGAACTTTAGAAGGAACCAGCCGTAAAAGAAGAAGAAAGTCTGGCTTTCGGGCCCGGATGCGGACGGCAACGGGTCGAAGAGTGATCACCGCTCGCCGAAAGAAAGGACGCGCTCGGTTAAGCGTTTCTGGCTAGAAAGCTTGAGCGGTCTAGACGCGATCGCGCAAGGCGAGGTTTGCTTTGGCACTGTCCAAACCCAATCGATTAAAGCATCGAAAAGATTTTAGTCGCGTCTATCAGCATGGGCTCCGACGCAACTCACCAAATCTAACGCTGAGAGCTTTGCACGGTTCAAAGTTTTTCGCTAAGAAATCTTTGCCAGAGGGCTTCTCAGATTTAGAACCGCAGGTTCCCTCTCAGATTGGCATTTCGATCAGTTTGAAAGTGAGTAAGCGGGCAGTCGTTCGCAATCGCATTAAACGGCAAATCCGAGCAGCGTTGCGGCAACTCTTACCTCGTCTCACCGCTGGTTGGAAACTCGTGATTATCGTGCGACCTCAAGCAGTTGAGTGCGATTATTTTCAATTTCTGCAAGAATTAGAGCAGTTATTGCTAGACGCTGAGGTATTGAATGGCAATTAAAGAAGAAGTTTATTACGAAGGTGGACCCCACGTCGGGGATCTGATTATTGGCGTACTTTTAGCCCCAACCGTGATTTGTTTGCCGTTGACGATCGGGGCATTTGTCCGGGCGCTCTGGCTTCGCTATCGTATTACTAATCGGCGGATCGGGGTAACGGGCGGTTGGATGGGTCGCGATCGCGTCGAAATCATTTATTCTGACATCACTAAAGTGGTGACGGTTCCCCGTGGGTTAGGGATGTGGGGAGACATGGTGCTAACGCTGCGTGACGGTAGCCGCATCGAAATGCGGTCAGTTCCCAAGTTTCGGGAACTCTATGACTTCATTAATGAGCGGCTTTCTGAGCGCGCCAAAAAAGCAAGCGGTGCATTGGGTAAACAGGGTTAAGCCATTCGGTTATCCCACCCTTCTAGCAGGTTTCTCGATCGCTTAACGATCAAAGTACAAGCTACACTGGGACTTGTTCTGTCAGGGTGCAAAGCAACATTGCGTCCGCAGATTGAATTCAGCAAACTCAGACTTCATAGGTAGAGACGTAAGGCGAATGGACTTCGGTATAAGCTTTCTTTCCAACAACATAATGCTGCCGATCATCGATTTCTTCTATGGAATCGTGCCCAGCTACGGGTTGGCGATCGTGGCACTAACTTTGGTAATTCGCTTTGCGCTTTACCCTCTCAGCGCTGGCTCTATTCGCAGTATGCGCCGCATGAAGGTGTCTCAACCCGCGATGCAAAAACGGGTGAAGGAGATTCAAGAGCGCTACAAAGATGACCCCGCGAAGCAGCAGCAAGAAATGAGCGCGGTTTATAAAGAGTTTGGCAACCCGTTGGCAGGGTGTTTACCAGTTGTGATGCAGATGCCTGTGCTATTTGCGCTGTTTGCAACGCTGCGAGGTTCGCCCTTCTCTGATGTTCCTTATTCGATGAATCTCCAGATTCTGCCCAGAGAACAGATTGAGCAGATTCAACCCCAGGCATTTGTAACGCCTCCTCAAAACATTTATTTGTCGGATAGCGTTCACACCAAAATTGCCGCTGTCGCACCTAGTGGAACTCGTCTAGTAGTCGGTGACAAAACCAAGATTGAGTTTCAGACCGTTGAGGGCAAGCCATTTGATGCTTTAGCGACTGAGTATCCTGACAGTGATCTGACTCCTAAATTTAAGGTCGTTAGCGGTGCTGAACGGATTCAGATTAAAGACGACGGGACGATCGAAGCACTTCAGCCCGGAGATGTCACGCTTCAAGCAATTGTTCCTGGATTGGCGGCAAACAAGGGCTTTTTGTTTATTGATGCGTTGGGACGGGTGGGCGCGATCGATCCAGATGGTGCGCTGCACTGGGATATTATCGGCATGGTGATCTTCTTTGGCATCAGTCTTTATATCAACCAACTGCTCTCTGGGCAAAGCGGAGCGAGTGGCAACCCGCAGCAAGACACGATTAACAAGATTACGCCAGTTATTTTCTCTGGAATGTTTTTATTCTTCCCCCTGCCTGCTGGCGTGTTGATGTATATGGTGATCGGTAACATCTTCCAAACGGCTCAGACTTTCTTTTTGTCGAGAGAGGCGTTGCCCGAAAATCTGCAAAAGATTGTAGATGCTGAGGCAGCTAAGAGTGGAGATGCAAAAAGTGGAGAAACTACTCTCCCGTTTGAACCCGGTCGCAAAAAGAAGGCTTAGGATCGTGGATTAAATAACCTGTAAAAGTCCTCTGATTTGTCATCGCCGAGACTTTTGCCCCCTAAATCCCCCACGAGTGGGGGACTTTGAAACTAGAGTCTTAGCTCAAAGTCCCCCAGAATGGGGGATTTAGGGGGCTGAAGCCGACCCAAACGCAGCGACAAAGATTGGTGTACACCGTAACTCATTAGGGAGAGGGCGAGAAGTTACACCTTAATAAATCCACGTTCCTTAGAGAGACACTATGAGCGATCGTCAGTTTGAACAACGAGGTCAGCAGTGGTTAGAGGAATTCCTAAAGCTTGCGAATTTGTCTGCACCTGTCACAACTGAAATTAGAGAAACGTTCTCTGAAACGAGTTGCTGGTTGACGATCGATGACTCAGCTTTAACGCCAGACCAGATAGAAGCGCTGATTGGCACCCAAGGAGTCGCAATAGACTCCATTCAGTATTTAGCAAATTCTACGTTGAATTTGGGCAAGCAAGAAGACCAGCAGGGCGCTTACACGATCGAGCTAGCGGGATATCGTCAACGTCGTCAGCAAGAATTGCTAGAAATTGCCGAACAAGCTGCCGAGCAAGTCCGACAATCGGGAAAAGAGTATGAAATCAAATCGCTTTCTTCAGCCGAGCGGCGACAGATTCATACCATTCTCAAAGACAGCCCCGACCTAGAAACCTATAGCCGAGGACAGGAACCCGATCGCCGCTTAGTCGTCCAACCCGCTAAGTCAGATGAACCGTCTGCTTAATTGCTAAAATAAAAAGTGTAGAGAATGCCTGTACTGAAAAATGTACGGGCTTCTTAGTTTTAAGGAGGGTTGCTCACAGCTATGAAAGCAATTTATATTCCTCAACTGGCTCAGGCGCACGAGCGAACCCAAACGATCGAGTTTAAAGAAAATCTCAAGGGCATTGAGACACTGACTCCCGTGCAAGGAAGCTTAAAGGTGACTCACCAGGGAAATTATCTCGAAGTTTCGGCTCAGGCAGATACGATCGTGACGTTGAGTTGTCATCGCTGCTTACAGCAGTTTAATCATCGCTTATCGGTTGCCGCTTCTGAGTTGATCTGGCTGGCAGATAGTGAAGATGGATCGGGAACCTTGCCGTTTGATCAAGATCTTTCAGTCGATGACTTGGTAGAAAGCCTGCCGCCAAACGGCTCTTTTGAACCGACAGCTTGGCTTTATGAGCAATTATGTTTAGCGATTCCTCAAAAGCAGTTGTGTGATCAGCAGTGTACTGGCATCGAAGTTTCAGATGCGATCTTAAATCCTGGAATCGATCGGCGTTGGGCATCCTTAGAATCGTTAAAAGGTCAGCTTCCTTCATAGAGGAGGATGTAGAAAATGACGCATAGTGTAGGGTTAGAGAGAGACGCTTATTGCTTGATATCTCATCCATTGCCCCTACTTTGCTATGAGCTTCAGCGACGAATTTAATCTGCTGCTAAGAGCGCGTTATCCAATTATTTACATTCCCACTCGCGAAGAAGAGCGAGTCGAAGCGACGATCGTTCAGTGTGCCAAAATTCAGGGCGATCGAGCCGTCTATATTTGGGATTTTGTCGATGGCTATCAAGGAAATCCCAATGATGTCGGTTTTGGCAAGCGCAATCCCGTACAGGCGTTAGAGTTTGTAGAAAAGCTGCCTGCCAGTGCTCCGGCAGTTTTTGTGCTGCGAGATTTTCATCGGTTTCTAGAAGATGTTTCGGTATCGCGTAAACTTCGCAATTTGGCGCGGCTGCTCAAATCTCAACCCAAAAATCTCGTATTGCTGTCTCCTCAGATCTCGATTCCTGATGATCTAAGCGAAGTTTTGACCGTGCTAGAGTTTCCCCTTCCTAACGCGGCTGAAATTAAGATTGAGATTGAACGGCTTCTGAGTGCAACGGGGCAACGACTCGATGGCAAAGTTCTGGATGAATTAATCCGATCGTGTCAAGGTTTATCCAACGAGCGAATTCGACGAGTTTTAGCACGAGCGATCGCGCTTCACGGTGAGCTACAGCCCGATGACGTTGACTTAATTCTTGAAGAAAAGCGTCAAACGATTCGCCAAACTCAAATCCTGGACTTTTACCCGGCGACCGAAAATATTTCTGATATTGGCGGTTTGGATAACCTCAAAGATTGGCTTTTCCGGCGAGGCGGCTCTTTCTCAGAACGGGCGCGACAATATGGATTGCCCCATCCGAGAGGGCTGCTCTTAGTGGGCATTCAAGGAACGGGCAAATCACTGACGGCAAAAGCGATCGCGCACCATTGGCATCTTCCACTACTGAGGCTCGATGTCGGCCGTCTGTTTGCAGGATTAGTCGGCGAGTCAGAATCTCGGACTCGTCAAATGATCCAGTTATCAGAGGCGCTCGCTCCCTGCATTTTATGGATCGATGAAATCGACAAAGCCTTTGCTGGCTTAGACAGTCGAGGCGATGCGGGAACAACCAGTCGCGTATTTGGCACGTTTATCACCTGGCTAGCAGAAAAAACGTCTCCAGTCTTTGTCGTTGCCACTGCTAATAATATTCAGTCATTGCCTGCTGAAATGCTGCGGAAAGGACGGTTTGACGAAATATTTTTTGTGGGTCTGCCCACTCAAGAAGAGCGCCGCGCAATTTTTGCGGTGCATTTGTCTCGTCTGCGTCCTCACAATCTTAAGCACTACGATTTAGAGCGCCTTGCTTATGAGACACCCGACTTTTCTGGTGCAGAAATCGAGCAAACATTGATTGAGGCGATGCACCTTGGCTTTAGTCAAAATCGCGACTTTACGACAGATGACATCTTAGAGGCGGCAAGTCAAATCGTCCCGCTTGCCCGGACTGCAAAAGAGCAAATTGACTTTTTGCAAGAATGGGCAGCCGCCGGAAAAGCGCGACTGGCATCAAAACACAGTAGTTTGAGCGATCGTATCCAACGTCAACTTCAACAGCCCGAATAAACTCAAGACGGCAAAATTATCGGTGCGTCTGTGCGATCAGATGCTAAGATTTTGCTTGCTTCGCCGTTCTTGGGGAATCACCATGAGTTGGTCGGGTCTACTTAAAGTCTTCACGGGTCTGTTTCTAGCGATCGCGCTCCTCGCAGGAGGTGGGTTTTTAGCTGCACAATTCTTCATTGCTAAGTTGAGTGCGCCGCCCCCTAAACCCATTTATTCCAACGACAAGCCTGCATCGTCTGCCAAAGCGACCGTTAAAGCCAAAGCGGTTTCTCCCGATCAGTCCAGTGTGGCTGATGCGTCTCCTAAACCGTTGCCATCGGGCGCTTATGAAGGGCGAGTCACGCAATCGATCGGGCTAATTCTCAGAGATGCGCCGGGTCGAGATGGGGGGCAGACTGGCGGCATTGACTATAACGAGAAAGTGATTGTGCTAGAAACCAGTTCGGATGGCGAATGGCAGAAAGTGAGAGTGCAATCCAACGATCGAGAAGGCTGGGTAAAAGCTGGAAACACTGAGAAAAGCTCTCAGTAACAAGATAGACTTACGCAAACCTCGGAGGTTTTACCAAGCATCAACATCGTGACCGACAGAGTGGCTTAAACCTCCGAGGTTTTGGAGAGCAATGGCAAGTTGGTTTCACTTGGTTAATCGAAGAAGACGGTTAGCCAAAGGGGTGATTTTGCAGTTGGGTATAGGCACTCTACAGAGGATGAAGCTAAAATGTTGCTAAGGAAAAGTGAAAAGCCTTCACTTTAGACCAGTTGAGTAAACCTTGCCCAAAGACTATGGAAACCCTTGCTTATTTGCATTTAGCCTGTGCTAACGAGTCGCCTGAAGACGATCGACCAGTGGCTCAACTTCGTCACTTGAGTTTATTCGATGGGCTAAATTGGCAAAAACTGTCTAGTGCAGCTTGGGTCAAGTTCTTGAGTATTGCGGTTAGCCTAACTATTTTGAGCCTCGCCAGTTCTGCAATGGCGCTTTTACAGCAGGGTGACACAGGCGCTGAGGTTTCTGACTTACAAAATCGGCTCACGGCGGCTAATTGTTATAACGGTCCCGCTGACGGCGTTTTTGGACCTCTCACCAGAGAAGCGGTGATTGAGTGCCAGCAGCGCAAGGGACTCAACGCCGATGGCATTGTGGGACCGGCAACCGAAGCGGCATTGTCAGGGGGTATTCAGACCAGCCAAACCTTTAGCATCCCTGACCAAACCGTTAGTAATGGCACTTATGCTGGGGTGCTGCGGCGGGGCGATCGGGGCAGTGCCGTCAGTGATTTACAGCGTCGTCTGAGTTCGGAGCGCTATTATAATGGCGTGATCGATGGCGTGTTTGGGCAACAGACTGAAGATGCGGTGTTCAGACTTCAACGAGATCGAGGGTTGACTGCTGACGGCATTGCGGGTTATCAAGTTGCACAAGTTCTTGCAGGGTCTTCTACAACCCTTCCTGATACTGGCTACAATCCGTCGGGTCGGCAGTTGAAGTTTGGCGATGGAGGTGTTGAGGTCGAAGACCTTCAGCGTCGGCTCAAAAATCTTGAGTATTTTAATGTAGCGGTGACGGGCTATTTTGGATCTCAAACCCAGGAGGCTGTTCGACGCTTTCAACAAGGAAATCGCCTGGATGCGACGGGCATTGCAGACGCGAGAACGCTAAACGCTTTAGGAATTGCAACGGCTCAAAATCACTACGATTCTGTCAACCGATACATTGTCGTCGTTCCCAGACAAGACTCCCGAACTCTATTTAGAGTCAGACAGATTGCCCCTAGCGCATTTGAAGCGAGATCTAAACTCGGCGACTATGTTTTGGCAGGGGCTTATCCCAATCAAAATAGAGCCGAAAAGCAATCGAACTTGCTGCGATCGCGCGGTCTAGATGCCAGAGTTGCCTATCGTTAACCGGGCAGCAGCGATCGCTGGCAGGTTGGGCAAACAGCGTGAATGGTCAACTGACAGTCGAGGAGATGATAGCCTTCTCTCTGGGCGGCTTTAGTGCCGATTTTGAGGATTGGATCACTTTTGAACTCGATCGTTTTGCTGCACCTGACACAAATTAGATGATGGTGATGATAAGGGTGAGGTTGGTTGATCTCGTAGTGCTTATGCCCTTCAGCAAGTTCTAACTCACGCAAGATCCCCATCCGCGCCATCAACTTAAGGGTGCGGTAGATGGTCGATAGACTAATGCCTTCCCCGTCTGCTTTCAGCACATCGTAGAGATCTTCTGCGCTGAGATGAGTTCCTTTCGGTAAGTTTTGAAAGATCTGCAAGATGGTTTCGCGCTGTGGAGTTAAGCGCCAACCTTTTTCGTTCAGTTCAGCTTTTAAAGAAGCGGCAGTGTATACAGAAGCGTTCATGTTCTCAACAAGGCTTGCTTTCTTGAGAATATAGCATATAAAAAAACAAGGTGATTTGCAAGAAAGTCACCTTGTTGAGAACTATATTCAAGACTGAAGGTCAAAAATGCAGTGCTTCTAACCCTACGAACAAAGGGTTTGACCCTTTTTAGATGAGAATGATTTACGCTTTTGAGATTGTTCTAGCTCAAAGATTCGAGATAGTCACGAACACGGTTGCGGCGTTTGGGCTGGCGCAGTTTTTGAAGAGCCTTCGCTTCGATTTGGCGGACTCGTTCGCGAGACAGATCGAGCGCACGACCGATTTCTGCCAATGAATAAGGGTGCCCATCGCTGCCCAAGCCAAAGCGCATTTGAATGACATCGCGTTCTCGGCTCGTCAAGTCTGCTAGCAGTTGCAGCAAATCGCGGCGGAGAGACTCTCGCATCAAGATTTCTTCAGGCGAGATTTCTTCTGTTTCGAGCAAATCACCCAGTTCGGTATCTTTTTCTTTGCCGACCTTGGTTTCTAGAGACACCGATCGGGGCACTTTCAGCAAAACTTCTCGCACTTGAGCCGCCGTCATCTCTAGCTCGACCGCGATGTCTTCGATCGTGGCAGTTCGCCCTTTTTCTTGAGCAATTTTGCGTTGAGCTTTCTTAATCTTGTTGAGCTTTTCGGTGATGTGAACCGGGAGGCGAATCGTGCGGCTTTGAGTGGCGATCGCACGCGTAATGCCCTGACGAATCCACCAGTAAGCATAGGTGCTAAACCGATAGCCCTTGGTCGGATCGAACTTGTCAACAGCGCGCTCTAGACCCAGCGTGCCTTCTTGAATCAGATCCAGCAGTTCTAGACCCCGATTTTGATATTTCTTGGCAACCGACACGACTAGGCGCAAATTTGCCTTGATCATGTGTTCTTTTGCCAGCAGTCCCTCGCTTTGAATTTGTTCGAGTTCCGCAACCGCCAGCCCAACGATCTTTGCCCAGTGCTGCTTGCCTTCTGCCATGATGGGCTTGAGATCGAGCACGGTGACATTTGCTTCAGCCGCCCAGCGCTCTAGAGAAGGGCGGTGCCCCAAACTTGAGGTCAGACGATCGCGGGCATCGATTAAGTAGACATAGCGCTCGATCGCAGCATTGCCCTTGAGAGCCGACTCGTTACGCTCTTCTAGCAATCGCATATAGCGCTGAACTCTCTGAGCCTCTGAAACTTCTTCATCTCGACCTAACAGCCGAACTCGACCAATCTCTTGAAGATATAGCCTCACGAGGTCTGTCGTTCGACGGACTGGCGTGCCAAGCCCTGCTTGATCGACAGACTCAACTTCGAGATCGGTCAAGTCATCAGAAGTCGGCTCTGTGTCACGATCGGCATAACCTGCATCGTAGCTCTGAGGACGAAAACTCTCTAGAGAAGAGGTTTCGTAGTCTGCATCAGCGTAAAAAGAGGTTGCTGGCATCATGGTCTTTCGGTTGCCCTCGGTAGAAATGGGGTCAGTCGGCTGCTTTTGATCAGTGTGCCCGTCTTCTGAGACTAGAGAACACTTCGTAGAGTTCCGTAGGCTTGCACCCGACGGTGTTGATTTGAGCGACAGGTATCAATGTCTTCTACTCTCTACATCTCTTTTCACCCTCAATTCGGAAGGTTATGCAAGAAGCTTCTCTCTAACCAGAAATTAATCAAGTGCGAACTGAGTCGCAAGAGGCTGCAAGCAGTAGAGGATCACTCACATCAATTCGTAAGTTACCCTACATCACGATGATGGCAATTTTCCGATCGCTTCCTTACTAGCTCTGCATCTTCATCAATGCTTTGAACAGGTGCAGGGTTTGATTATGAAGGGATGAAGCAGTCAGTAGAGCATGTAGCATCAATCCCGTGGATCTACGGAGCGGCTCCTCAAATTTCATAGAAGATCTGCTTGAAACTGAAGTAGTCACACTTCAAAATAGTCCTAAACTTCCGGTTTGCTGTCGCGAAGCATCAGCGCTGCCACGGCTGCTTGAGGCGTGACTTCACGCTGCAATAACTGATGAACCTGAAACGAGATTGGCACCGAAATATTTTGCTGATCAGCTAGTCGAATCAGAACGTGAGTGGTGTTGACTCCTTCAGCCGTGCCCTCTAACTGACTGAGAACTTCTTCAAGGGTTTTACCTTGGGCTAACCCATAACCCACCTGATAGTTTCGGCTCAATGCACTGTTGCAGGTTGCCAATAAATCACCCAGCCCTGACAACCCGTAGAATGTCTCGGCTTTTGCGCCCCAATAAGTGCCAATGCGGATCATTTCTGCTAAACCGCGAGTCACCAAGGCGGCTTTAGCATTCGTTCCTAGCTGCAAGCCGTCACAGGCTCCGACGGCGATCGCAATCACGTTCTTTAACGCCCCCCCTAACTCAACCCCTAACGGATCGGAGTTTGTGTAGATGCGAAATCGAGACGACGAAAGGACGACTTGCACCTGTTTAGCCGCTTCTAGATTTTTGCTAGCAATGACGCTGGCAGCAGGTAAGCCGTGTTGAATTTCTTTAGAGAGATTAGGCCCGGAGAGAATTGCAACGGCGTGAGTCGGAAAGGCTGACTGCCAGAGTTGAGAGGGCAATCGTGGCAAATTGAGTTCCGTACCTGATGGATCAAGTCCTTTAGTCGCCGTGATGAAAATCGTGTCTGGCGAAAGGGAGAGCGATTTCAACTGGCTAATAACCGATCGTACCCCTTTCATTGAGATGGCGGACACCACCAGATTAGCCCCATCAATCACCTGCTCAAGACTGTGAGGGCTTTGACGCGACCACACCTTGACTGAGTGCCCATTCTCTTTTGCCAGACCCACCAGCGTTGAACCCCAAGCACCTGCCCCAATCACGGCGACTTTCAACCCTGCCTCCGGGGATATTTTTTCATCAAGTCTTGTACCTGTTCGGCGTGATAAGAACTGCGGGTCAGTGGTGAAGAAACCACTTGCAATAGACCGATCGCTTCTCCATAGCCTCGCCACGCATCAAACTGCTCAGGTGTCACAAACGACTGCACACCTAAATGCTTTTGAGTGGGTTGGAGGTATTGCCCGATCGTCAGAATGTCACAATCGACCGCGCGCAGATCTCGAATCACTTGCCGCACTTCTTCGTCGGTTTCGCCCAAGCCGACCATAATGCCAGATTTTGTGTAGACGTGAGCGTTGATTTGGCGAGTCCGCTGCAAGAGTTCGAGCGATCGGGCATAATCGCCCTGCGGACGCACCCGACGATAGAGGCGAGAAATGGTTTCAGTGTTGTGATTAAGCACGTCGGGAGAAGCACTGAGAATCTGTTCTAAAGCGCTCCAGTTGCCGCACAGATCAGGGATGAGCACCTCGATCGTGGTGTCAGGGGAAACAGCACGAATATCTTGGATGCAGCGCACAAACTGAGAAGCCCCACCATCTGGCAAATCATCGCGATTGACTGATGTAATCACCACATGATTGAGCCGCATTCGCCGCACAGCTTCTGCCAGTCGCAGTGGCTCGGTTGGGTCGAGTGGCTGAGGTTTCTTCTCAAAATCAATGTCACAGTAAGGACAGGCACGAGTGCAGGCAGGTCCCATGATCAAAAACGTGGCGGTGCCATTGCTAAAGCACTCACCGATGTTAGGGCATGATGCCTCTTCGCAAACGGTGTTGAGCGACAGATCCCGCAAAATTTCTTTAACGTTGCCAACCCGCTCCCATTGAGGAGCCTTAACCCTTAACCAGTCTGGCTTAACGACCACGCCTGTTTGTCCTAAAGTTGTGTAAGAATTATTTTAACAAGTTGCAGCCCAGGATTCTACAGGTTAGCTCTTGTGTTAGTCTAATTTAAGCAATGTGTATTGCGGGATGTAGCGCAGCTTGGTAGCGCACCTCGTTCGGGACGAGGGGGTCGTAGGTTCAAATCCTATCATCCCGATATTGATGTCTTGTTGTCGGGTAACACTTTATTTGTCTCTTAACAAAATTCTGTCATTCACCTTTGAAGGGCTAAAAGCCTTGTCAGACATAGCTTTTTAGAATTTCATTTCAGCTCGTTGCTGATTTAGCTAGTAACACATTAGGTGTCATCATCGTACAATTTAACAAAATCGCTGTCGTGATTTTAAGGCTATAGCCAAAATAAGGTGCTGGCAGTCTAACAAATTCTCTGTCATTTTTTTAGCCTGCCGATGTCACGGTTGAGTCCTTCAGCCCGTCGATCGTTGAGCAAAATAAAGCCTGCCTTGGCTTGACTGTAAAAGATTAGAGCTTGTTGGAGATTTTGAGTCACCTCATACAATTCACCTAAGCCGTATAAGGTGAGTGACCATTCCTCTAAATCTTCTAAGGATTGAACAGTTTCGATCGCTCGCAAGTAGGCATTTTCTGCTGGGTTCATAACTCCTGTTTGCAAATATAAATCACCCAGGGTGCGGTAGATCAGGGGCGACCGCTTGCCTTGGGCGATCAGCGTTTCTAGAGCGGCGATCGCTTCGGCGCTGAGTCTGTAGCCGTTGGCTGTCTTTTCTGATAATCCGTAAGCAGAGGGTTGAGTGACTCCGTAGTTGCGGTAGTAGGCGGCTAGTTTGAGAGCTTTCACTTCATCGCTGAGATTGCCTTGCAGGATTTGTTGCACCTCTGCTTGAACCGCTTTCGCTTCGGTGTCCCGAAGGAGGATGAATTCGGTGCCCGTGCTGGTTTCAGATTGAGAGGATTTACCAGTGTTGGTCTGGATGACTACAGAGTAGGGGATACCCGGTTGCAGCGCGGGTTGGTTGGGATAGGTGACTTGCGGCTCTTTGACCTGAGTTTGCCAGACTGTTCCTTTAGGACTGATGACCTGAACGGTGTATTGAGTGGCTCCGGGAACAGGATGCCACTGTAGTGTGGGTGTGCTGGAGAGCAGGAGAGTCCGGCGGGGAGAGATCAAATAGGGAATCTGAGCATTGACACCGCCAATACTGATTAAGGGAGGGGGACCTTTGGAAATAACAACTTTCCACTGGGGGCAAATCTGTTTCAAGCCGAGTCTTTCTTCAGCAAGGCGAACGGGTTGTTTTTTGCCATTGGGGCAAGCGATGATCACAACAGCGCTACTGGCACGTCGGAGCTGATCGCCATCCGACAACTGTGTGCCGACTCGATTCACGGGGCGAAACTCTGACCAAGTTTTGCGTTTGAGTTCGACTTTGCCTTTGATTTCGTTAATGTAAGCGGTTTGAGCGATCGCACTACCTCGTTGCGCCGCTACAACTACCAAAGACAGCAAAGCAATCAGTGGTTTTCTAAATCGGCTCATTTGCGTTTATCCTCTTCCTTCAGCTTTTTACGGGCGGTGATTGCCCAGGCATTTTCTTCTGTGATGAAAAAATTGGCATTGGCGTTGCAGGTATCCCAGGATGCAAGGGCTGCTTTCTTCTTAGCCTGGGCTTCTTTAACCTGAGCCAGCAGACAATAGGGCGAGGCGATCGCAAGGGTGGTATCGTCATTTGGGTCAGCCGCTTTTTCGGCTAATTTGGCGCTTTTCTGTAACGCGATCGCGTCATTCAACGTTGATTCGGCATCGCTGTAATCGTTTTGCTGGAAGCGTGCCCAGCCGAGATTTTTCAGCATGGCGTAACGCTCTTCAGGCGATAATTTTTCTTCCTCTTCCAGAGCTTTTAGCAAAAGGGAAGTCGCAACTTCTGGTTTCTTATCCAGGATCTTAAGTCGAGCGAGATTGTTAATAGCATCGGGAATGCCTGCACGAACCGCTAGTTGATAGCTAGTGCGGGCTTGTTCTGGGTCTTGCAGGTCTTCGTAGAGCAAGCCGAGACGGAGGTGGGTTTGCTCATAGTCGGGATTCAGTTGTAATGCCCGTTTATACAGTTCCTCCGCAGTGCCCAGGTTTCCCTGCTTGTAATTTTTGAAGCCCCAATCGGAGTAGAGAGTAGCAATTTGGGGCAGAGATAGCCGCAGCCCTACCGCTCCGGTCAACAACAGCACCGAGAAACCTGCGCCGACTTCGTGCCAGTATTGCTCTGAGATTTGGAATCGATTCAAGAGGCGTTTGTTTGCCTCCTGTCCGGCGATCGTCAGGGCACCCCCTGCCGTTAGGAGCGCTCCAATACTTTGGGCACTGACGGCGATCGCACCAAAGGTATCGGGCCCACCTTTGAGAAAACGGGCGGAAACGTCGCCAAAAAGTCCAACAGAAATTGTAATACAGGTGATGGAGACGGCTTGCCAAACCCAGTCTTGATTCCACCAAGGGTTAGGTTTTTGGAGCTTGAGCGACCACCACCAGGCTTTTTCAGACGGGCTAAAGCTGGTTTGCCAATCGATGGATTTGAGGCATCGATCGATCGTCGCTGCCTGGTCTTTGAGTTGTTGATCAAGATCCGCGATCGCAGTAAGTGTTTCCCCGGTGACACCTTTGGTTTCTTGCAACAGGGTCTGAATTTCATCTCGCGCTGCCAGAGCTTCGAGTATCAGGGGAAGGAGGATGCCATCGGGTTTGGACTGCGCGATCGCGGCGGTGAGTTGGGCGATCGCAGTTTGGTAGCGCTGTTGGGTAGGGGGTGGATCAGTCATGGAGATGAGTTTGGTGAAGCTTGTATAGTTTTATAGCCCATTGCCGATCAAAATGAAGGGTGCCCAGTAGAAGGGATGTTTGAGGGTAGTAGGAAGGGAGGACTGGCTGGAAGTTGTGCCAATTTGAAAGCTACCGCGCAGTTTACCACCTGCGGTAAAATCGCTGGTAATAATGGCAATTTGGGCTTGCTGAAGGGCTTCGGCTTTGGGAACACCTTGCTTGAGCAGACCATAAAAGATATTCATCAGCATTTGAGTGCCGCCATCGTGGATTGACCACAGGGAAGAAATGGCGGCTTTGGCTCCGCCACGCTGAAACTGGTAGCCGATGCCCAAGACTTCTACGCCGTCTTCGTCTTTGCCTGTTAAACCGACTCCTGTTTCACAGGCGCTAAGGACGACCAAATCGATGTTGTCGAGGGTGCCGTCTTGAATGTCACTGAGGCTGAAGCGATCGCCGTTACCCATCACCAAAAAGGATTTTTTGGGGTTGCCAATCAGAAATTTGCCGTGAGTGGCGAGATGAACAATGTTGAAACTGTTCATGCGGGTTTGCAGAGTGGCAAGGCTAAAGTCACGATCGAACAGGGAGACGGTGCCAGGGCGATCGCTGACGAGAGACTGAACTTCTTTTTTGGCGAAGGGCAACCCGGCAAACTGAAAGGACTGGTTATCAACAGGAATGGTGATTTGGCGTTCTCCAAAGGCGGCGGCGAGAATGTGTTGATCTTTGTGGGGTGGGGTGAGCAGGTCGCTGATGGCAAGGGCGGTGATGTTGTTGATGCGATAGCGCTGCACGAGCCATTGTTTGCCATCGTGGAGGGCGGCGAGGGGAATGTAGCGCAGTTGCCCATCGGGAGCGTAGAGGATGGTTTTGGGATGGGCTTGTTTGAGGTCGGCTTCGATCGGGTGAATCAGCCAGCCATAGAGTTTTTCGGCTAGTTCTTGAACGTTGCTCTGGGGGTTGCCGAGGGCAGAACGAAAGTCAGCGATCGTGCGGTTGAGTTCTTCGCGTTTGACGTTGACGGTGCGACGCAGGGGTGGGGCACCGGGGACGCTAAGGACTAGTTCGAGGCGATCGTTGAGAATCAGGGGATAGAGCAAAACGGCATCGAGGCGTTGGAGTTGGTCTTTGAGTTTTCTGATTTGGTTGAGGTTGACGGCTTCGTTGTCGCTGCTTTGCTGCAATTTTGCGACGAGGCTTTTGATCTCAGGACTATCAACGAAAGCAACGAATTGGGTGTTGATAGCGGTTTCCAGTTTGACGAGTTGAGTGAGTCGCGGTTGTTGGGTGGGCGGTAGGACGTTTTGGCTGTCGAGTTTACGCAGGTCGGCAAGCTCTGAGCCGATTTGAATGGCGCTTTTTTGAAGCTCGTTGTATTTGGTGAGGATCTCTTGTTCGGCGCGACGAAACTCGATCTGCTGCGCGGTGCCGCGCACATTGCGGAGATAGTCGTCGAGTTCTTGCACTTTCAGCAGGTCAAGGATTTGCTGTGCTTCTAAGATTCGGTCTTGGCGCAGCAGCAGATCGGCAAGGTAGCGATAGGTGCTGGCAACGGTCCCGGTGTAGGATTTTTGTTGTTCTTGAGGAAGAACTTTGAGTTCGCCGCGAGTTTGCTCGTAGGTGCTGACTGACTGTTTGAGAAAGACGATCGCCAGCGCGGGTTGCTTTTGGGCTTCTAGTAAATAGCCAATGTTGTTGAGTGTAGTGCCTTCTGTCGCGCGGTTACCAATCTGTTTATGAATGGCTAAGGCTTGCTGATAATACTCCAGCGCTTTGGGATGTTGCCTCAGACGGAAGTAAATCAACCCAATGTTGTTGAGCGTAGTGCCTTCTGTCGCGCGGTTACCAATCTGTTTATGAATGGCTAAGGCTTGCTGATAATACTCCAGCGCTTTGGGATATTGCCCCAGACTGAAGTAAATGAACCCAATATTGTTGAGCGTAGTGCCTTCTCCCACACGGTCACCAACCTGTTTGCGAATGGCTAAGGCTTGCTGATAATACTCCAGCGCTTTGGGATATTGCCCCAAGCTGGAGTAAATAAACCCAATATTGTTGAGCGTAGTGCCTTCTCCCACACGGTCACCAACCTGTTTGCGAATGGCTAAGGCTTGCTGATAATACTCCAGCGCTTTGGGATATTGCCCCAAGCTGGAGTAAATAAACCCAATATTGTTGAGCGTAGTGCCTTCTCCCACACGGTCACCAACCTGTTTGCGAATGGCTAAGGCTTGCTGATAATACTCCAGCGCTTTGGGATATTGCCCCAGACTGGAGTAAATAAACCCAATATCGTTGAGCGTCACTGCCTGGTTTTTCCTATCGCCGCTACGGTCTTTGGTCTGCCGATAAATTCCTAGCGCTTGCTGTAGCTTCTCCAATGCCGCCGGATATTGCTGCTGGCGTAATAACTGCTGTCCTGCTTGCAGCAAACGCTCTGCCTCGGCTTTCCGGTCTAGCTGCATTTCTGCCAGCACAGGCAAAGACTCCACCATCAGCGCCGGACTCAGCACCGCACCTGACAGCAGCAAAGATGCCGCAACTCGCTTAAATTGACGATGCCAGAGAGACATATTTTTGCCCCAGGGTTACGTGATGGTTATAACGTCAGTTCGACGAGTTTTTTCGCTTCGTTGTCATCGGCTTCTGCCCCCTAAATCCCCCAATTTGAGGGGCTTCAAGCCAAAATTTCAGTTCAAAGTCCCCCAGAATGGGGGATTTAGGGGGCTTCCCGAATTCATAATCGAAGCGAACCCCTTCTGCCGAACTGACGTGGTTATAAGTTTATCCACTCATCTCAAGGAATATTCCAGAAAAGCATACTTACCTTCACATTATTCTCTGATCGCCCAGCTACCCAATGATCTCAAACGTCACCGACAATGCCGCCATCTGCTGCGAATCTAACCGCTGCTCCTGGGTTTGACTGCTGCCCCTCCGCCCTCCGCCAACTAGCTCGTCTAACAGCGTATTCACCGTCGAGATTGCCTGCCCTGCCCGATCGTCCCCCCGCGTCTCAGACAACACCTGCAACTGAGTGATCGCTTGCTCTAACGACGTGGTGCTAAACACTACCATCACCTCTGACATCCCCAGGGGAGGTGTCACCGTCACCGTTGTGCGGTTTCCTGGAATCTCGATCGCTGTTTTAGCGGGCACGATCGACGTAAACGGCAAAGGCTGCACTTCCCCATCCGCACTCAAAAACACGATCGCGCAATCCAAATCCTTTGCTTCATTGTTCTCCACCACAATCTGAATCTTTTCATTCACTCGAATCTGTTTTGCCGACTGTCCAACCCCCAACGGTGCGGTCTGTCCACCTCGCACTGCGACCACCTGTGCGGCAAACTCTCTCGCCCCCGCAATCCGCACTGCCGCCTTCACGTTTAATCGGGTTGAAGTTGGGTTTAACATCAACTTCAGCAACCGCCCCGCCAACAGAAACTTAAACTTCGGCTGCAACCGTTGCTCTAGAGCTTGAGCGACTGATTCTCCAGGTTTGCCAAACGACTCTGGCAATGGCTCCAAGCCCGAATAAAACAGCCCTAAACTGCCCACTGCCGGAATATCCGCTAACTTGCGCTGCTGCATTGCGTCATAGACAGGTTTCGTCATCCGCCCCAAAATGTAATGCACCTCCTGCTGCAACAGGGGGACAGCTTCGATGCGCGATTGAATTTTGGGTAGTTCTGCTTTTGCGATCGCCGCCTCACTGCCCAACGAGGGATCTAACCCAATTCGCAGCGACCAGTCTGAAGGAATCACCCGCGATCGCTCTTGAAGCAGCGTCCCCGATGCGATCGTCCCAGGAGTTTTGAGTTTGACTGTTCCTTTAGCATGAAGCTGATTTCGTCCCGTAATCTCAACTGTCGCGATCGCTGCGCCCTGAGCATTCACCAACGTCAAATTGGCACCCTTACCGAAGGTTTCTAACACCTGGGGTTCTACTCCATTCAGCAAGATCTGTACCTGATTTCCTTCGACCTTCGTGACTACCGCTTCTGCTGCCTGTCCTCGTGTAGCAAAGTCAGACAAGAAATACGTCGGCTGCGTTTGATTGCTGCTATTGGGCTTCGTCTGAAGGTCAGGGGTTTGAGTCGCCGCTTGATTAGTCAATGTTTTAAGCAGCCGCTCTGTCTTCGCCTTCGTCGCGATCAGCACGGTGCCCATCGCCTCATTTCGGGTCTGCTGCCAGAGGTAGCGCGTCAACGCATAGGTAAACACTCCCGCATGAGCATCTCCCGCAAAAGTGGCATCTGCCGCTTCTTGATTGCGTTGGGCTGCGACTAATGCGACTCCTTTAGCCAATCCCGCCTGCCGCTGCCGAATCCAATCCGCACGAGACAGCTTTAGTTCTGCTAACTTCTGTTCTTGGTAGGCTCGTTCTGCTGGACTAGCAACCAACATTGCACCCCCGCGATCGCCCCTCAGCAATAACTCTGCTTGCCCCGGACGCGATCGGATCACCAGGTTTCCGCGGGTGCCGCCTCCCGCATAGCAGCTATCCAGCACCACCGTCACGTTCTCCGTCTTCAGCGCCGCCATCAGCAAAAATAGGGTGCCAGAGGTAATGTCCTCGACCTCACCGCCACCCGGAGGCAAGTCGCTATCCCACGGAACCAGGGTGCCATTGAGGTTGTCTTTAAAGGTACGATCGGGGTCATCCACCGTAGAACCATGCCCAGAGTAGTGAATCACGATCACATCCCCCGGCTTTGCCCATTGGATTAAGTCTTCAAACTCATGCAGAATATTTTCACGCTTTGCATTCTCATTGGTAATCAGCCTGACATCATCAGGTTTAAATCCAAAGCGATGGACTAACAATTCCCGCTGCATTTCCACATCGTTTACGGCTCCTGGTAGCGCTGCCCAGCCGCTGCCTTCTCGAATGGCAAGGTAGTCGCTAATGCCCACTAATAATGCTCGTTTACGTGGGGTACTTTGTGCCAAAACTTTAGCATAGCGGAGGGACTGTTGCTGAAGCTCTAACTGGCTAAAGCCCAAGGTGGCAAGGGTGGCTCCAGTAGCCTGCAAAAAATGACGACGTTTCATGAAAGCATCCTAGAATTCTCTGCACGGGTGGATAGCTGATTTCTCTACAAACTGTTGCCAATTAGAATAAAGGGTGCCCAGTAAAAAGGATGGCTAAGATTGCGGGGAATGACCGCTGGTTTTCCAGCCTGAGTTGTCTCGATCCTGAAGTTTCCTCGGTCTAGCTGGGATGATTGACTACTACTCTGCATTACAGCGATCTGTGCTTGCTGGAGGGCTTCAGCTTTGCTCATGGTGCCCTTTCCCAGATTTTGGTAAAACTGTTGCATCAACACGCTAGTACTAGAATCATTGACGAGCCAGAGAGAAGCAATCACTGCTTTCACCCGATTTTTTAAGAAGTAGAAGCTGATGCCAGGAATCTCGATTCCGCTCTCATCAGGCCCCCCTACTGCTGTTTGGCAAGCGGATAGGACAATCAGATGCACACCACCCATATAGTTTTGCAACTTTTGAATCTCTGCAATTGTGAGACGGTTGCCTTTGCCAGGAAGAATAAAAGAATTTTCAGGTTGCCCAGGTTCAAACTTGCCGTGCGTTGCGATATGAACAATTTGACGACCGCGTAGGTTATCTCGAAAAGCTGTGTAGTCGAAGGCTTCATCGAGAAATTCTGAACCGTGATACATCCCTTGAGAATTTGAGCTATTTTGCACGATCGCACCCAGCTCTTTGGGAACATTTGGCAAAGCACTAAAGCCGGGAACAGACTTAGAGACACCTAGTGCCAGGACAGAAATTTGGTCGGGTTTGGTAGGTAGGCGATCGCGGGTATCGGTGAGTTCGGCTGCCAGAATATTAGAGACAGCGTATTTCTGGATCAGGTATTGCTGGCTCTGATTGTCGAATAAAGCCGCCATTGGAATATAGCGCGTGGCGCGATCGAGGGCAAAAACAAGATGACGAATCTGCTTGGGATTGAGTTCTTTTTCTAGAGGACGGATTATCCAATCATATAGTTGAGCACTCACCTGCTGAAGTTCATTGAGATCAGTGGTTGAATCCTGAAGGAGTTCTCGAAAGCGGGAAACAGTTTTCCAAAGTTTCTGCTGTCCGACATTAGAAACTTCCACAGTACGGAATGCGATTCCTTGCTCACCTGCTTTGACTGCTAATAGGAGGCGAAGCTTGTTGTCAAGTACAAGCGGATAAATGAGAACAGTACCTGCTTGAGATGTGACCACATCAGTTGCCGTGCTGCCCAACTGATCAGAAGTCAGGAAAGCCGGATCTTTTGCGAGACGTTCTCGCAGGGTTTTGCTGAAGGTATTGGATTCGCGGTTAAAGGCAACAGTGAGTTGATCGAGTTGGTCACGCAGGTCTTTGCAGGGTTGTCCTTTGTGTTCGCAGTCGTAGAGCTTTTGTCCAAACGCAACCAGACCACCGTATTTTTCTAGGATTTGTTTCTCCAGTTGCAACAGGGTAATTTCCTGCTTGTCCTCAACTGGGCTGCTGCGGGTAAAGTCCTTGAGTTCTTGAAGTTTCAACAGTTCCAACACGCGTTGTGCTTCTGACAACCGCCCTTGAGCTAACAGCAGGTCAGCTAAACGCCGATAGGTGTCCGATACTGTGTGAACATAGGACTCCTGTTTATCCTTGGATAATTGCTGAATGTTTTTCCTGATGCTTTCAATGACATTCACAGATTGTTTGTAAAATACAATGGCTAAGTCTGGTTGCCCTTGTTTGGCAAAAAGACTTCCCAGATTGCTGAGAGTTGTGCGTTCAGCGTCACGATCGCCAATGTCTCGACTAATCTCCAACGCCTGTTGGTAAGCTCTCAACGCTTTTGGATATTGGTTTAACTGTACATATAAATCACCGAAGCTATCGAGCGTTCTGCCTTCGGATCTACGACTATTAACCTGCTGTGCAAGTTTGAGTGACTGTTGAAAAGCCACTTCAGCTTGGGGATATCGCCTCAACTGAGTGTAAACCCGTCCCAGTCCATTGAGGGTATAGGACTCACCACCATAATCACGGGTTTGCTGACGGAGCTTTAGAGCAGCTTGAAAAGAGTTTAGTGCTTGTAGATATTGCTTCTGAACATAATAAAGAACGCCCATGTTGTTCAGTGTGCGCCCTTGCACCATCAAGTTATTGGTATGTTTAGCTGAGGCTAGGGCACGCTGATAAAGCTCAAGGGCTTCAGAGTATTGACCCAATTTTGAATAAGTAAGAGCAATATTACTGAGCGTGTCTCCTGCAAGTCCTAAGTTTCCTATTTTTTGATGATTGATTAAAGCCTGCTGATAAGCATTAAGTGATGCCGAAAACTCGCCTAAGCTGTAATATGCAGAACCAAGATTATTTAGGATACTCCCCAGAAGCCCTTTTCCATAGTCAGTCGGCTGCTTAATCTTACTCAGGATTTCAACTGCTTGCTGACTAAGCTTAACAGCTTCTTGATACTGAGATTGCCTACTGTAAGTTATCCCCAAATTATTCAGGACACTGGCTTCAGCTTCTTGGTCGCCGATTTTTCTATAAATTTCTAAAGTTTTCTGAAATGTCTCGATCGCAGCTTGATATTGAGCATTGGAAAGCTGCCGTTGACCCTCCTTAAACAGATAATACGCTTCGGTAACAGAGTCCGGTGCTGCTTGTGCTATGGATAGATGGTTGGGCTTTATAGGCTCACCTGAAAAAACAGGTTTTTCAAAAAATAGCAATCCTAAACTAATCAACATCACGAGACTAAACTGCCTGCTCATCACACACAACTTTTCCCAGACAATGAGAGTACATATAGCAGCAATCCTAATTGAATTGTGGGATGGGCATCTTGCCCGTACAGGCTGGAAGCCTGTCCCACTCTCACACCTGAAATAGGATTGCTATATATAATTTTGAGCCTTTTGGCAAAATTGCTAAGAACACTTCTGCACTGTTAACGTTTACGACTTTTGGGTTGGGGACTTTTGGGTTGGCGAGGATCTGTAGGTTGCTGGCCAGGGTCGTCAGGAGCACAAAAGTGTAGTTTTTCTGCGTCGTAAGAAGCCCACTCACTGAAGCTTTGGTAAACCTTTGCAATCCTACTGAAAGTTTCGGCTTCTCCATTAAGATCACCGATTTCTTGATAAGTTTCTAATGCTCTACTGTAGGCATCGATCGCTGAATAATAATCCCCTTGCGCGTACAGCTTGTCACCGTCTTGTAAAAGTTGTTTGGCTTCAGAATCTGACATTTAGTTTCCGAGCAATAAATGTGTTGTCTATAATCCTAAACTTAGAAAATTTGGTGAACAGAAAAAACTTACAAACCGTTACCAATTAAAATGAAGGGTGCCCAGTAGTAGGGATGGTTGAAATTGCGGGTGATGGCAGATGTTTTGCTACTCGGCATTGACTCAATCTTGAAGCTGCCGCGATCGCCCTCAGTTCCCGTGCCATTGCCTTGAATCATCGATCGTTGGGCTTGCCGTAATGCCTCAGCTTTGCTCATTTTGCCCGTCGCTAAATTCTGGTAAAACTGCTGCATTAATCGGCTAGTGCTGGCATCGTTGACTTTCCAGAGGGATGCCAGCACCGATTTCACGTTTTGGGTCAGGAAGTAATAGCTCAAACCCGACACTTCAATCCCTTCTTTATCAGGGCCACCCTGTGCCGTTTCACAAGCAGATAGCACAACGAGATGAATGCCCCCCAGATCGTTCATTTTTTTGATGTCTGTTACCTTCAGGTGATTGCCGTCACCGAGGACGAGGAAAGACTTTTCGGGATCTTCAGAGTCGAATTTGCCGTGGGTCGCCATGTGCAGAATGCGGTAGTCGAGGATGTCTTTGAAGGCGTTGAGAGTAAAGTCGCCGTTGAGTCGTTCGGCACCTTGAAAAATACCTTGGGAGTCGGGTTTGTTGGTGCGAACGATCGCATTCAGTTCGTTGACGACATTGGGTAGGGCGGGAAAGCCTGGGGCGGCGTTGGAGAGTCCTAGACCGAGGACAGCGTTGTCGGCGAGGTTGGGGGAAAGTTTATCTTGGGTATCGGTTAAGCCTGCGGTGAGGATGGTGGAGAGGCTGAAGCGTTGAGCGAGGTATTGACTGCCGTCGTAGAGGGCGGCGATCGGCACATAGCGGGTAGAACGATCGAGGGAAAACACCAGGTTTTGAATGCCGTTAGCGTCGAGCTGGGGGCGCAGAGGTGCGATCAGCCAGCCGTAGAGTTTTTGGCTGACTTGCTGGAGTTGTTTAATATCGCTATTCGGGTTTTCTAGCAGTTGGCGAAATTGGGTAACGGTGGCGGAGAGATCTTTGCGGCTGACGGGAATTTCTTTGCTGGCGAAGACCACGCCTTGTTTGCCTGCTTGAAGTCCGTAGACGAGCCAGAGTTTGTCTTCGAGGACGAGGGGATAGATCAGGACGGTGTTGGGTTGGGACTGGACAATTTTGTAAGCGGCAACGGTGAGTTCTTCTTGTTGCAGTTGGGCGGGGTCTTTGTCGCGTCCTTGGCGGGCAAGGGTGCGGAGCCGATCGGCTTGTTGACTAAATTGCTCAGT
Organism: Phormidesmis priestleyi ULC007; assembly: GCF_001895925.1. GTDB lineage: Bacteria > Cyanobacteriota > Cyanobacteriia > Leptolyngbyales > Leptolyngbyaceae > Phormidesmis_A > Phormidesmis_A priestleyi_A. The sequence goes on from NZ_MPPI01000049.1 coordinate 28,612, forward strand.
GGCTTGGTTGCGTTGGCTGAGGAGTTGGTCGCGATCGGCGCAGTAGGGTTTTTGACCTTCGCAGGTGGTGAGTTTGATGCCGAGGGCGATCAGGTTGTCGAAGGGAGGAATGACCGGGGCTTCGATCGCATTCAAAGGTGCGCCTTTAGTTTCGCCACCAGCGCGGGTGTCGCGGGTATAGTTGCGTAGTTCCTGAATTTTCAGGAGTTCGAGGACTTTCTGGGCTTCTAGAACGCGACCTTGGGCAAGGAGCAGATCGGCAAGGGCGCGATAGGTGCCTGCAACGGTTTGGGTGTAGGATTCTTGCGACTCGCGGGGCAGTTTGCGAAGGTCTCCGCGAATGGTTTCGCGAACGCTGACCGATTGTTTGTAGAAGACGATCGCCAGTTCTGGTTGTTGCTGTTTTGCCAAGGTGTTACCCAGATTGCCGAACACGATACCCTCTCCTTCGCGATTCTTGATTTCTCGCGCGACGGCTAAACTCTGCTCGTGATACTCAATGGCTTTGGCATAGTTGCCCAGAGAATAGTAAGCAATTCCCAGATTGCCCAGGGATTGTCCTTCACCAAGTCGGTCTTTGATTTCTCGTGCGATGGCTAAATGCTGCTCGTGATACTCAATGGCTTTGGCATAGTTGCCCAGAGAATAGTAAGCAATTCCCAGATTGCCCAGGGATTGTCCTTCACCAAGTCGGTCTTTAAGATTGCGGTAAATTTGAAGGGATTTTTGCCAGGACTGGAATGCAGCGTCAAACTGGCTAATCTGATATTGTTGATTTCCCTGCTGCAAAAGGCGATCTGCCTCCGCTTTAGAAGCCGAATGAGTCGAAGTCTGGGCAAGAACAGGGAGTGGAGAGTAAGCAGTCGGGAGTAAGGGAGCCGTCAGAGACAGCACCAGTGCCGCGATCGCAAGACCCGTAGACTTCAAATGGGGAGACATGGCAGAAGTTCTCCAGCAAAAGAAAAGTGCCTATCCTAATCTACTCCATTCCGTTTCCAGATTCCGGACGGGTGATCAGCGATTGGTAGCTGCAACGTTTCAATATCACGGGGAAGCTGGATTATTGAGAAAGCTCTTTGTGCTGGATGAGATGCGCGATCGCGAAGCGTTCTTAGACCAGAAGAAAAAGAGTCGCCGCGATCGCCAGAAAGATGAACAGGCAACGCTGCCGCGATCGCCAAAACTTATCAAGCCTATCGAGGAGGTCTAATTTAGTACAGTTGGTTGAAGTTGGTAAAATGGGAGTGATACCAACGACTCTGTTTTGTTTCATGAAGCTTGCTCGTGATGCTGTGATTGCGCCCGCCAAACTGACAAAGTATCTGCTGATCTGGCGTGATGTGGATGATAAGTCTAAGTTTTTGGCGCAAGCGGGCTATGGTCAAGAGAACTGGCGACAATTAGAAGCGGATTTGAGAAGTCAGATTTTACCGCTTGAGGCTGTGCCGAGTGATGAACCAAATCGATTTGGGGATGTTTATAAGATTCGAGGTGTTTTGACGGGAATAAATGGGGTCAATTTAGCGGTGGTCACGATTTGGATGGTTGAATACGAGACACAACAAACAAAGTTTATTACGCTATATCCAGATAAGGAGGCGGAGTGATGGCATTTGAGTTGTTTACGAGGGTGGCTTTGCAGGAAGATTTTCCGAAGCATCAGTTGCATCGGGGAGATGTTGCAACGATCGTGGAACATCATCCTGTTGCAAATGGGGAGGATGGCTATAGTCTGGAGATCTTTAATGCGATCGGGGAGACGATCGCAGTTTTAGTAGTTTCTGAGTCCCAAATTGAACCACTGATGCGGAATGAGGTGTTGCATATTCGAGTGCTGGATGAAGCTGTTTAGCTTTACCACACCGTCTGAATATTTTGTAGCGCTTGAATTCGATGATCGCGGGTAATTAGAGGTTAAGTTCAGGTGTAATGCAGTTGCGGGCATTTTGGGAACGATGGCGCGATCGATTGGTCGGATAGCTTAGGCGATCGCCGTTGCTAGCATATAGCAATCCTAAATCAGTTGTAAGATGAAGGCTGAGTGGGTCGTGACCCCTGATGACAACCGTGAAAGATGGTATGCAAGATCTGCTTCTGAGTCCCAAATTGAACCACTGATGCGGAATGAGGTGTTGCATATTCGAGTGCTGGATGAAGCTGTTTAGCTTTACCACACCGTCTGAATATTTTGTAGCGCTTGAATTCGATGATCGCGGGTAATTAGAGGTTAAGTTCAGGTGTAATGCAGTTGCGGGCATTTTGGGAACGATGGCGCGATCGATTGGTCGGATAGCTTAGGCGATCGCCGTTGCTAGCATATAGCAATCCTAAATCAGTTGTAAGATGAAGGCTGAGTGGGTCGTGACCCCTGATGACAACCGTGAAAGATGGTATGCAAGATCTGCTTAGCTTTATCAACCAAACCGATGAT
>NZ_MPPI01000051.1 GCF_001895925.1 Phormidesmis priestleyi ULC007
CAAACATCGCTTTAGTTTGCATCGCTTTGGTCAATCCACCTTGCTGGGACTCTACCGCTGGCTCGTGTTGTCTCTGGTCGCCTTTGTACTAACTTGAGTTGCTAGTTATAAGCGGCAGCAGGAGCAAAACAAATAAAGCCTCTCCAAGGTCTTGTAACTCCTGGAGAGAAAAAATGCTTCCTGAAATTATAGCGATCTATGCCATCACCGATGACCTGCTCAAAGCGATTGGGCATCAGGAGGATGTCCGAGTGCAACTGAGCGATGCGGAAGTAATCACCACCGCACTTGTCTCTGCCCGCTTTTTCGGTGGGAATCATCAGAATGCTCAGGACTATCTCAAAGAACCCGGGTTGATGCCCAAGATGTTGAGTAAGTCGCGGTTTAATCGCCGCTTGCATCGGTTATTTTTGCCATTACTAGACCTGTTCGACTGTCTGGGTATGGTGCTCAAATCGATCCATTCGAGTACGGAATCCTGGCTCGATTCTTTTCCGGTGCCCTTGTGCGACAACATTCGGATTCCTCAAGTTCGTCTGGTTCGATGCGAGGATTACCGAGGCTACATCGCATCCAAAAAGCGCTACTTCTATGGCATTCGGGTACAACTGCTAGCGACCGCTGATGGCATTCCAGTGGAATTTGCCTTTCTGCCCGGCGAAGCTAATGATGTGCGGGGACTCAATGCCTTGCCGTTATCGCTGCCCGCAAACAGTGAAATCTATGCGGATGCTGCCTACACCGATTACAAAATAGAGGATGCCCTTCGCGATACCGAGGCTGTTACCTTACAGGTCGCTCGTAAACGTAATTCCAAACGCCCGGATTCTCCCGCTCTCGCTTACATCAAGCAAACCACTCGCCACTTCATCGAAACTGTTTTCAGTGGCATTCCTGTTCAATTTCCCAAAGCCATTCATGCGGTGACGATGGATGGCTTTTTGCTTAAAGTTTCCACTTTTATCGTTGCTTTCACCCTTAAAGCTGCTTTTATCGACTAGTCCTTTGCTCCCGCTCAATCGGTTACGAACTGCTTTCGCGAGTTCGACTCGTTGACCTGAGTGCGCTTCACACTCATCTCCCATCTCCAACTAACCCGCAACTTGGGTTACTAGCACACTGGACACATTGTTGGGCAAAACCTCAGCGCCTAGATTGGAAAGCCGCAGGGGAACTTGCCCAAGTCATTCTCTTGCCGCAGGTTGTTTGGAAAGACCTCCTACATCAGATTAGGAGTCACTGGGACATTGCGATGCAGCATGGCTTTGAAATCATTCTCAAGCCCATCCGCTGGCACTATTGAGAATAGTGCAAGATCTGAGTAAGATTATTAGTGATTTTAGATCCCACTTAATATCGTCAGACACAATAATTTCGATATTTACACAAGAAAAATCATTTGGTCAGCCTTAAATATTCTGACAAAGTTGCTGCGGTAATTGTTTGATAACGCGCTGAAACGGCGCAAAATCTTTTAATCCATGGGACAGAATTAATGCACCCTGAATAGCGATCATGGCATCTTCTCCCCGTTGCTTTGCCATTGTTTCATCCAATCCGGCTATGACTAGAACCTGGGCGATCGCCTCAATCCACGTAGCAAAAGCCCAGCTAATTTGGGAGTGAAACAGGTCATCACTTGTTTGTTCTAATACTAACACCGCCCACAGACAGGAATTTTGTCCTTCCTGAAAAAAGTGACTTGTTTCCTGACACATGGCCTGGAATGCGTCGATTGGCTGCACCTTGCGGTTCAGGATTGGCAGAATACATGTCTCTAGCCACTGATTTACCTGAGTGAGGGCAGCCTCAGCCATTTCCGCCTTACCACCTGGGAAGTGATGGTAGAGACTGGCTTTTCCTAACCCGGTTGCCTGGGAAATTTTGGAGAGGGTTAAACCCTCATAACCGAACTGTCGAAACAGTTTGAGCAGCGTTGGGACATGAGCTTGCTTAGACATGACTAAAACATAGAGTTTATCTATTGACAATCATACCGAACGAACGGTACAGTATCAATACACCGAACGAACGGTACAAAAGCAGGTTTTCTTTATCAACGGTGGCTGAAATGAAACCCAAGCAACGCGATGAACCTCGAATCCGAATAGTCAGGATGGATTGTCAGGATCAACTCTGGCTCTTATCCGGTTTATTTCCCTTCGAGCGTGAGTTCTTGTCAGTCAACTGTTTACCCTGGCAAGAACTGGAAGGCGGTTCTCGGTGGTAATGATGTAAATCTCTTTAGCTGCCTATTGGAGGTGCAGATGCAGATCTCAAAGCAAACTCCCAGTCAACAAATTGAAAAAATTTACGATGTACTAGTTATTGGGGGAGGCGCCGCCGGGTTATCTGCTGGAATCTACCTTCAACGCTATCTGCTCTCTACGCTCGTCATTGATAAGGGCAAGGCCCGCTCCCTGTGGATGCAGGAATTGCACAATTACCTGGGCTTGCCGCCGAATACCCCGGGTCGGGATGTGCTGAAGCAAGGCAAAGAGCATTACTTGTCTTTAGCGGGTGATTACCTCAATGCGTATGTGGAGGAAGTCATGGATGAGGGTGAAACGTTTGCAGTGCGGGTGCGGATAGGCCGCAGCCATCCCACTGCCGTGGTGTTCCGCAGTCGTTATCTGATTGCCGCCAGCGGCATTATCGACCACCTACCCAAATTGGACGATATGCAGAATGTGTTTGACTATGCCGGACATAATCTGCACGTTTGCCTGATCTGTGATGGTTATGAGATGCGAGATCAACGGGCGGGGGTGTTTGGCAGTAGTGAATCAAGCCTGGAAGTAGCCTTCAGTTTGGGTTGGTTCACTCCCCATATTACTCTGTTCACGAATGGTGAATTTGCGGTGGGTGCAGCATTCCGCGATCGCCTTACGGCCCAAAGCTATACATTAGTCGAACAACCGATTGCTCGCTTCCTGGGTGAAAACCATCAGATGACGGGTGTGGAACTGGCCGATAGTTCGGTGGTAGAACTGGATACTGGACTCGTTTCGATGGGGTCTAAATATCACGCTGATTATCTGAAAAACATTGACCTGGAATACCAGGGTGGCAATCTGATTACAGATAATATGAACCGCACCTCCCATCCCCGCATTTTTGCTGTGGGTGATTTGAAACTGGGGATGAATCAGGTGGTGATTGCTGCTGCCGATGGGGCGTTAGCAGCGACCCAAATCTGGCGGGATATTCGCCGCAGTGAAGGAGCGCGGCGATCGCCAATCAGCAGCAGCGTAGCCTAATCACGGTTTATTCACCCAATTGACCATCAGGAGATTTGACACCGCTCTAGGTCTTGCAAGCCAAAATCACTCGCACTCACACTAATACTCAACAGGAAAATCCCAATGATTAAGCTTTACGGTCACGAAGTCTCTGGCAACAGTTATAAAGCCCGATTGATGTTGTCATTACTCGATCTCGACTATGAGTGGGTCAGAGTTGATTTGATGAAAGGTGAGCATAAATCACCGGAATACCTGGCAATCAATCCCTTTGGGCAAGTGCCACTCCTGGTAGACGGAGAAACCCAGCTTGCCGATGCCCAAGCGATTCTGGTCTATCTGGCACGGCAATATGGCGGTGAACATTGGCTGCCGCTAGAAGCCCTACCCTTAGCACAGGTCATCCGCTGGCTATCAACCGCCGCTGGTGAAGTGCGTCAAGGGCCGGAAAATGCGCGACTCTACCATTTGTTTGGGGCTGGCACAAACATCAACATTGAGCGGGCGACCCAAAAAGCCGAGTTTATTCTGACTCAACTGGAGCAGCATTTAAGTACCCACACCTGGTTAGAGTTTGAGCGACCCACGATCGCTGATGTGGCTGTCTTTCCCTATGTCGCCCTAGCCCGAGATGGCAAGATTGAACTCAGCGCTTATCCCCAGGTGCTGGCATGGATTGAGCGGGTGAAGCAACTTCCTGGCTATATCCCAATGGCAGGCATTTAGTTCCTGGAATTGTCTCGATCATTTCATTTCCTCAAGCTCAGGAGAAAATTACCATGGCAAACACAGGCTGGTCACAGTCTGAATCGCCTTTCCACGCGGGTGAATTGGCAATTCAGGCTCGATTTGGAGCGCAAGAGCGGATGGACAAGCAAGGACGGCGCATCATTCGGGACTATCTTCCCGATCAGTTTCGACAGTTCTTTGCCCAACTACCCTATGTGATTGTGGGCACGGTGGATGCGTGCGATCGCCCCTGGGCTTCGATTCTGGTGGGGGAACCAGGGTTTCTCTCGTCACCGAGCGATCGCACGTTGCAAATTGCGGCCCAACCCCTGTTTGGCGATCCGTTAGCGACCACCCTCGCCAACGGCATCGACATTGGCTTGCTGGGTATCGAACTGCACACCCGTCGCCGAAATCGCCTGAATGGAACGGTAACAGCAGCGCATGGCGATCGCTTTGAAGTCCAAGTCGGGCAGAGCTTTGGCAACTGTCCCCAATACATCCAAGCCCGCCGGTTTGAACTCAGTGTTCATGATCCGACTGTTCCTAGACCGATTCATCGGCTCGAAACCCTAGGCGAGGCGGAACAAGCCATGATTGGAGCGGCTGATACCTTCTTCATCTCCACCGCCTATCAAGCCGAATCGGCGGGAGCGGCGAGAGGCGTGGATGTTTCGCACCGAGGCGGCAAACCGGGCTTCGTGCGGATCGATCATAATCAGACCTTAACTGTCCCCGACTTCTCCGGCAATTGTCACTTTAATACCTTCGGCAACCTGGAGTTAAATCCCCGCGCTGGACTCTTATTCATCGATTTTGCTCAAGGCAATTTGCTTTATCTGACAGGCCGCGCTGAAGTCATTTGGTCAGGGGCTGAAATTAATGCCTACGCAGGGGCAGAGCGCTTATTACGCTTCCATCTTGATCGCGGGTGGCGCATCGAAGGCAGCCTGCCTCTACACGGGTCAGATCCAGAATTCTCTCCTTTTCTCGATCGCATGGGTTCTTGGTAAGCCGCGATCGATCGACAAATCTACCCACTTATCAAGGAATCAACCGATGGAAACTAAACCACCTCTGCCTCCGTTTACTCTAGAAACTGCCAAAACTAAAGTTCAGGCGGCTGAAGATGCTTGGAATACTCGTGATCCACAGCGGGTTGCCCTCGCCTATACTGCCGATTCTGAATGGCGAAATCGCTCAGAGTTTTTCAGCGGACGCACGGCGATTATCGAATTCCTTCGACGTAAATGGACTAAGGAACTGGACTACCGCTTGAAGAAAGAACTCTGGTGCTTTATGGACAACCGGATTGCTGTCCGATTTGAATATGAGTGGCACGATGAATCCGGTTCCTGGTATCGCGCCTATGGCAATGAAAACTGGGAATTTGCCGACAATGGTTTAATGATGCGGCGATTTGCTAGCATCAATGATGTGCCGATTCAGGAGTCAGACCGAAAATTTCGTTGGGAACGCACTTGATCGCCACATAACAAACCCCTTGGAGCGGACTGCCTAGATATCTTAGTCCATTGCCAAGGATAGTTGCAGCCGCTCAAGCGGAATCGTTATTGCAGACCCAATAAATCGAGTTCTGCTCATGATTAAGATTTGCATTGCTTTCTCCAGTTGTCAGAGTTCCGCGATCGTCACACCTTCTAGAGATTTGAGTGAATTCTATTTGCCAAGGCAAAATCGGCTGAAAATGCGATCGAGCACCGATTCCGTCACATCTTCACCGATAATTTCACCGAGCGCTTGAATGGCACTGCGAAGATCGATCGTCCAAAAGTCAAGCGGAAGTTGAGCGGCGATCGTAGCTTGCACTTGCTCAAGAGCGACTTTGGCGCGGGTGAGGGCGGCGGCTTGTCGTTGATTGATGGCGAGATCAAGATTTGCGGCTTGCAGTCCGCCTGCATGGGCAACTTCGAGAATGGCTGTCTCTAAATCGTCAATGCCTTGGTTGAGCGCGGCGGCTGTTTTGACGATGCGAGTGATTTCAGGCGGACAGTTTAGAGCGGCGATCGCACCCGTCGCAACCAAATCAATTTTGTTTGCCAGCAGGATTAATGGGCGATGTTGCACGGGTTGATAGATTTCTTGGTCGTCAGTTGTCCAGCCAACTTGGGCATCGATCGCCAGCAAAATCAGATCCGCAGCTTGTGCCACCGCACGCGATCGCTCTACCCCAATTTTCTCAACCCGATCGTCGGTGTCTCGAATTCCTGCCGTGTCGAGTACCTGAATCGGAATGCCACCGACGACAAGCTGAGACTCGACTACATCGCGAGTCGTACCAGGCAGATCAGTGACGATCGCCCGATCGCTGCGACTCCAAGCATTGAGCAAACTGGATTTGCCGACATTGGGACGACCGACGATCGCGACTTTTAAGCCCGATCGTAAAAGTTCTCCGCGATCGGCCGTTGCCAAAATTTGCGTCACGTCTGCCAATAGGTTTTCTAGCTGGGCTTGGATTTCTAGTTCATTTATAGGCGGCAAATCTTCTTCAAAATCAATTCGGGCTTCGACTTCTGCCAAAAGATCTAAACAAGTCGTTCGTAACTGCCTGATCGGATGGGCGAGTTTGCCCTGCAAGCCAGCGAGAGCAGTTTGGGCAGCTTGGGGCGATCGTGCTCCAACTAAATCAGAAATGCTTTCGGCTTGCGTCAGATCTAGCCGCCCATTCAGAAATGCCCTCAGCGTAAACTCTCCAGGCTGTGCGAGTCGTGCCCCCTGTTCTAAGCAAAGCTGCAACACTTGCTGAACTGCCATAATGCCCCCGTGACAGTGAAACTCGACCACATTTTCGCGGGTGTAAGAGCGAGGAGCGAACATTAGCAACAGTAAGGCTTCATCGACGACCTGCCGAGTCTGCGGAATTTGCACATAGCCATAGAGAATTCGATGACTTTCCCAGGGTTGATCACCCGGCGCGTGAAACAGTGTTTGCGCGATCGCCACCGCTTTTGCACCTGACAGTCTGACAATGCCAACGCTGCCCTGTTCGGGAATGATGGCGGTCGCGATCGCGGCGATAGTTGCTCCGATTTCAGCCATGTTTATCGCTCTGCCCAATTGGGATTGGTTAGGCTTGTGAGAATGTGATCTTCCCACTTGCCGTTAATTAAAATGTAGTTCCCGGCATAGCCTTCAATTACGAATCCTAGCCGTTTTAAGACACTGGCACTGCGGCGATTATGAGGCATATAATTGGCACAAATCCGGTGCATATTTAAGTCGTCAAAGACGTATTGAATGGACGCTTGAATGGCTTCGGTCATATAACCGTGTCCTTGTTCTGATTCGGCGAGGCTATAGCCTAAACAGCAAGAATAAGAAACGCCTTGAATCATCTGTGTAAAGTTTGCGCCGCCGATAATTTTGTCGGGTTGACTTTTGTTAAAGATAAACAGGCGCAGCGAACGATCGTAGCTGAACTCAATCAAACTTTTGTCGATTTGATGCGACCAAAACTCTCGGTTGTAAAAATTCTTGGGTTTAGTGGGTTCAAACGGCTCTAAAAACGCTCGATTCTCTTTGTAATAGTGGATGACCGCAGGAATATCGCGTTGTGATAAGAGTCGCACAATCAGCCTTGGCGTTATAAAAACAGGCGCTTCGATCATGACTGAATCGCTGATTATATAGAAGTTTTAAGCGGGGATTGGGCTTGAATCTCATTCAAAAGCTCATAAAAAGGTAGCCAATTATCGTCTTGCGTGATCGGTTGCCAGATTGCTTCGATCGCAGGTCTAACTAAATTCACACTAGGATTATGTTGATAAAGCCGATTCGCAATGTTTAGCATTTCATCTTCTGGCAACTGATTTAAAGCTTGATGATATTTTTTTCGCCAAGTTTGAAAACAAATCTGAAGTGATTCATTAGGAATTTCTAACTCGCTAAAAATGTGCTTTGCTGACTCTCGCCAAGTTTTAGAAAACTGCGTAGTCAACTCCCAAAAGAAACTTTGATATTCAACTTGAGATTCTTTTAGAAACTGAATAGTTAACGCGTTCAGTTCTTTTGAAAGCGATTCTTCTAAGCGATTAAAGCCGAGCCGATCGAGCATTCTTTGCTGATAAAACTCTTCGTAGTGTGACTCAAACTTTGCTAAACCAGCCTCCATATCCGCGATCGCAATCACTCGTTGAAGGGGAGCCTGAAGCATTTCGAGATTTAACCGACAAATAGCAGGCTGATTGCCATAACAATAGCGCCCCGAATAGTCAAAATAAGCGGCCGTAAATTGAGGATTATAAGTGTCGATAAACGCAAAAGGGCCATAATCAAAACTCTCGCCCGTGATCGACATATTATCGGTGTTGAGAACCGCGTGACAAAAGCCCGATGACATCCACTGTGCGACCAATTGGGCGACTCGCTTCACCAATTCGGCGTAAAACAAGGCGTAACGATCGCGCTCCCCTGCCAGATGAGGATAGTAAACCTCGATTACATGATCCAGCAAAATTGCAATCAGGTCTTTACGATCGAGCGTTCCCAATCGCTCAAAGGTGCCAAACCGGATATGCGATCGGCTAAAGCGGATCATCACGGACGATCGGGTTGGTGAAGGCTCATCGCCTCGCCAAAGCGGTTCACCCGTCTCAACCAAACTTAAACAGCGAGAAGTCTTAACGCCCAAACGGTGCAGCATTTCGGATGCCAACACTTCTCGCACGCCGCCTTTCAGCGTCAGTCGTCCATCTCCGCCTCTTGAGTAGGGAGTCGTCCCTGATCCTTTAGTGCCAAAGTCATAAAGTTCGCCATCTGTGCCCCTGACTTGCCCATAGAGAAACCCTCTGCCGTCTCCCAAAAAGGCATTGTATTCTCCAAACTGATAGCCGTGATAGCGAAGAGCCAAAAACGGTTGCCGTCCTTGAAATTTGCCAAACGCCTCAACAAAATCGGCATCTGTAACGGTTTCTGGCGTTAGCCCCAGTTGAGTTAGAACTTGATCGTTGCGAAACCGCAAAATCTCTTGAGGAAACTCAGCCGCCGCCACGACATCAAAAAAGTCATCGCCCAACACTTCTAAAGCGGGTTCGTAGTTGAGATTGAGCAGCGGATTTGAGGATTGGGTAAGAGGCATTAAACATCCGATCGGCACGTCTCTCTCATCCTACCGATTCATGGGAGATCAAGGGATCACGTTTGAACAAACCTACTGATATTCACTTCCCCATGCCTTAAAGCCAGACTCGATCGGTTCAATCTCCATGCCAGTGGCGCTATTGGTGATTTTGAGTTGAGTCGCACCCCGACGAATCATTGAAGCTTGATACGCCCGTCCATCTTTCGTCGATAGATAATTCTCCCATCCTCCCGAATTGGACAACTTAGTCGCAAAGACGTGATTTAGCTCGGTTGATGCCGTCCTTTTGTTGTAGATATTCATAAAAACGCTGGCACCCTCTTCAAACACTCTGACCTGTCGGGTGTTGGTTTCAAAAAACAAGCGCGTGCGGGCATCAATAGGATTTGGAGTTGGGGTTGGAGTTGGGGTTGGAGTTGGGGTTGGAGTCGGGGTTGGGCTTGTAGAGATATCAATCACGTCCTCTCTAACCCAACCATTTTTCGTTACGTCAAAGGTGACTCGATACCAAACAAAGCCGCTCGCATCTCTTCCCGTTTGATCTGTGACCGTGACGCGAGTGCCGACAGGTTTTGAGACATAAGCAGAGGTTAAATCTGGACTGTTGCGAATTCTAACCATTGTTATGCCTGGGGCATTGCTCTTTAATATACCGACTCTGGTTGGGTTGCTCATCGCCGTAAATGTTAAGGGAGAAGACAGGCTTAGTATACCGAACTATTTTTTGTGAAAATCATAGTGTGAAGGATTTGACACTTTTCCTAGAAACGCAAGGGCGCTGACAAGCCGATAGAATAAAAGATGGAATTCAGACGATCAGCGGAGAACACTATCATGGCGCAGTTGACCGCGCAGCCCGAACTAGATATTTCTAGCCTCAATGCCGACCTTTCTAACCAAACTCCACAAAAAATTCTCGCGATCGCCCTCAGTCAGTTTGATAACCTTGCGATCTCGTTTAGCGGTGCTGAAGATGTCGTCTTGATCGACATGGCGCACAAAATCAACAAAGACATCAAAGTTTTCAGCCTTGATACGGGGCGGCTTCATGCTGAAACTTATCAGTTTATTGAGCGAGTCAGAAAACATTATGGGATCACGATCGAAGTGATGTATCCCGATGCGACACAACTCGAAAATCTAGTCACCACAAAAGGACTCTTCAGCTTCTACGAAGACGGACACCAAGAATGCTGCGGCATTCGCAAAGTTGCCCCTCTGCGCCGCAAATTGTCCACTTTAGATGCGTGGATTACCGGACAGCGCAAAGATCAAAGTCCGACTCGTGCCAATGTGCCCGTAGTGCAGATTGACAACGCTTTCTCTAGCGACGATCGGCAATTAATCAAGTTCAATCCACTAGCAAACTGGACTTCGGCAGACGTGTGGATGTATATCCGTTCTTACGAAGTTCCTTACAACCCACTGCATGAGCGCGGCTTTATCAGCATCGGCTGTGAGCCATGCACTCGACCCACATTGCCTCAACAGCATGAGCGAGAAGGGCGCTGGTGGTGGGAGGATAGCACCAAAAAAGAGTGCGGTTTACACGCGCCGACGCAGGAAGTTTGAGGCGATCGTGGATTTATTAAGCCTGCCCTCACCCTAGCCCTCTCCCCAAGGAGAGGGAACAAGACTCTAACTCCCTTCTCCTTGGGGAGAAAGGTTGGGGATGAGGGCAGAAGACGCTTACAGGTTTTACAGGTTGTTTGATCTACGATCGTTAACGCATGAGCTGATGCTGAATTTTGATGCCTCGGCTTTGCATCACCTGCTCAAATAAATCAGTCGGGAGTGCTTGCTCGATCGCCCACACTCCTGGCTTTTTTAACTGCCCCGAAAGCAGCAACTCAACCACTGTGCCCGTGCCGTACCCTGCCGCGATCGCCGTATCGGTGTGAATCAACGTTGAGCAGCAGCGCATGGGCTGTCCGTCCTTGGTGCCAGTCACCTCTGAGCGAATCGCCACCCCAATGCCGCTAAAGCGATCGCTGACATCGGTCATAAAATGGCTAACGTGCGACAAAAACTCAATCACCGCCGAGTTGCGTAACCAGCTAGGATGCCACCAGCGAGCAACGCTCCAAGTCAAATAGTTATAAAACGTGGGCACCGTCGCAAATTTAGTGATCACCGTCTTGACTGGAAACGTGTCGGGCAGCGTAAACGCTTCGGGCATATCAAACCAATAAACGCCAACTTTGCCATAAGGAGCCGGAAACTCAATCACTTCGCGATCGCTATAGGGTTTGACCGATCGCCATTCTCCATTGATCCACGCCTTAAAGGGACGTTGCAGCCCTAAAAATGTCGTTCGCATTACGGTAATTCCTGCGCCGCCTGAGCCTGACACCACATAACTTAGGTGAACTTTCTCAGCGTCGTCTAGTTGCTCAACACCCCGACGCACCATGCTGTTTGAGATGCCCGGAAAAATGCCTGTGTTAATCACTGCCGTCACGCCAGCAGCTTGAGCTTCGGCTCGATAGTCTAAAACCTTGCGAGTAAACGAAGGATGATCGCTGACATCGACATAATCTGCGCCTTGCTGAATGCACAGCTTTAAAACTTCAGCGTCGCGGTAGTGAAACGGCCCGGCACAGTGAACGACGACATCTGTTTGAGCGATCGCAGCTTCCAGTGCTTTTTGATCTGCCAGGTCGATCGTCACAAATTGAACTCGTGACCCCAGATCATCACTTTTCTGTTCGCCTTTGGTGAGGTTGCGTCCGGCGATCGTCACTGATGCTTGTGTGTGAGCCAAAAGGTCAGCCGCCACTTTGCTGCCAATTCTGCCACTGCCGCCGAGAATCAAAACCCGATTTGTCATGCCGATCGCCCACCGAACGCTATGTTATGGTTTGTTGACGCGAAGAGATCTACTAAACTCTCTTCGATCGCCGATCTTTATTAGAGCTTAGAAAATGCTTGGAAAGTTGTTCCGACTACAATTTAGCTGCTTTTTGTGACAGAAAATTGGCAGCTTATAGCACGATCGCCACAAGACAACCCATACTAAAGGCAGATTAGCTTGAATTAAATCGCACCGAAGACTTAAGCAGTTAAACGCAGCAAATCATTCAGACATTTATTGAACCTGGTGCCGATCGTGACAGGAGGTTTGCGGATTGCAAAATGATACCTTCACCCAGAAAATCAGAATTTCTCTAGATCGCTTATTAGAACTAGGATTGAGCGCAAATGCTTGCTCGGAGCAAGAGGCGCTGTTAGAACATTTGCAGTTCCATGCCACCGCTATTGCCGATCTGCAAGCTCTAGTGGTGAGGTTGCAGGCGCAAAATCAGGAGTTAAGAAGTGAGCGCAACGCGCTTAATTTAGAAAAGAACCACTATCAAGATTTATTTGAGTTTGCGCCAGATGCTTACTTTGTCACCTCTATCGATGGGGTGATTATCGAAGCCAATCAAACCACTGAGCGGTTGTTTCGAGTGGAGCGATCGTGGCTGGCCGGCTCTCCGTTGCTGAGGTTCATTGCTTCAGAAGCGCGATCGGAGTTTGCAACCTATCTGACCCAGTTTGACTCTGGCAAACTCGTAGGACGGCGAGAAGTTGGGATTCAACCCGCGCAGGGCAAAGCGTTTCCGGCTGTGTTTAAGGTCGTTGCTGTGCAAAACGGGCATGGGCAGACAGTGGCATTGCGCTGGATGGTGCGAGACATTATTGAACGCAAGCACACCGAAACCACAATTCGCCAACAGAATGCTGACTTAGAGAGCGAGATTCAAGAACAGACCGCCCAACTTGAGCAAGCTCTAGACTATCAGGCAATGCTGCGCCGCATCACCGATCGAATCCGCGATAGCTTAGATGAAAATCAAATTTTGCAAACCGTTGTCCAAGAGTTGGGATTGGTGTTGAACCTGACCGCGTGTGACACCGCGCTCTATGATGCCGCGATCGAGGTGACGATTTTATACAAATGGCTGGCAGAGACTAGAGAACTCAGAAACCCAGGGCAACCAGAAGTGCAAACCGTTCCGATCTCTGCTTATCTACCCGTTGCTGAGGCTTCGATGTTTCCAGCACTCTCAACGCTCCTTGCTCAACGATCGCAGGGCAAGCCGAGTCAGTTTTGCGAGTTAGAAACGGACGATCGAGCAGCAATTTTGCTCTGTCCGATTGTCGATAATCAAGGAGTTTTAGGCGATTTATTTCTCTATCGTCAGTCTCAAAATGCGTTTAGTCAGTTAGAAGTTGCGCTAGTGCATCAGGTGGCGAGTCAGTGCGCGATCGCCGTTCGTCAGGCTCGGCTTTATCAAACAGCGCAGATTCAGGTCAAAGAGTTAGCGCACCTTAATCAAATCAAAGACGAGTTTCTCAGCACGGTTTCCTACGAGCTTCGCACCCCGATGGCGAATATGAAAATGGCAGCTCAGATGCTCAACGTCACACTCAAGCAAACCGGAAATCAAGACACCAAAGCCGATCGCTATCTCGAAATTTTGCAGAATGAGTGCGATCGAGAAGCCAAGCTGATCGAAGATTTGTTAGATCTTCAGCAACTCGATACCAACACCATGTCTCTGTTGCTATCAGCAATTCCGGTAGAAGAATGGTTGCATTACGTGGCAAATCCTCTGCTAAAACGGTTTGAGAAACACCAGCAGACTTTGAAGTTTGACGTTGGGCCAAATTTACCAGCACTCGTGTGTGATCAACTTAGTTTGTCGAGAATTGTGGTTGAACTATTAACAAATGCTTGTAAATATACACCTAATTATGAATCGGTGATTTTATCTGCTAACACCATTATCAACACAGTCCATACAGAGCCGCAAATAGTCAGAATCATGGTTTGTAACACTGGAGTTGAAATTCCAGGCGATAAAATCTCAAATATTTTTGACAAGTTTTATCGCATTCCCGAATTAGATTTTAGAAAAGAAGGCGGCACTGGACTAGGTTTGGCACTTGTGCAGAAGTTAGTCGATCGAGTCGGCGGAACGATTCGGGTTGAAAGCGGCAATCTGCGAACGTGTTTTATGGTGGAATTGCCCCTGTGAAAGCGTCTATTTAGTAACCTAAAAAAGACGGCGATCGCGATCTTTTCTCATAATAATTTCAAAAACAATTGCGATCGATCGGATGATTACGAGAGGGTAGAGCATGCCCTACCCCTACGATATCCCGTGCCCTTTTACAGCTATTTGAGCATTCCCAGAACAGGCGCTACTTCAGATTCTGCAAATCGAGGAGAAGATTCTTGAGCCAACATCGGGGGAGTTGCCTGCGCGAGTCGAGCATAAGACTGACGAACCTGAGCATTTACAGCAACCGTTTTTGCATCATAAAGTTGAGTCGCCAATTTAGGATAGAACCCAATGCCAATAATCAGCGCCAAAAAACAGCCTGCAATAAACACTTCACGAGGTCTAGCATCGCTAAACTCTGCATCTGCAGGGAGAATACAGTTGGTTCCAAAACAAACCGCACCCTGATTTTCTAGAGCCTTCAAGCCTTCACTCGTCACGTCACAGTCTGGTGCCGCACCCGCATCATAAAAGACTTGTCGCAGCATCGAGAGCAGATAAATCGGGGTCAGAATCACGCCCACCGCCGCTAAAAAGACAGTCACTGCGCGAAACGGCGAACTGTAGGCTTCGCTTGTGGTAAAACCGACAAACACCGCGATTTCACTCGCAAAACCGCTCATCCCTGGAAGCGCTAGCGATGCCATCGATGCCGCCGTAAACAGCGCAAACACTTTGGGCATCACTTGAGCAATGCCGCCCATATCATCCATTGCCATCGTGTGAGTGCGATCGTAGGTCACTCCCGCCAAGAAGAACAGCACCGACGCAATCAACCCGTGAGAAATCATCTGCAACATTGCCCCGCTAATGCCCAAATCAGTAAAAGAGGCAATGCCTAGCAGCACAAATCCCATGTGAGAAATCGACGAATAAGCGAGGCGGCGCTTCATGTTTGACTGAGCAAACGAGTTCATTGCGCCATAGACAATATTAATCACGCCTAACATCGCCAGCAGCGGCGCAAAATAAACGTGAGCATCAGGCAGCAGCCCCATATTGAGACGAATCAACCCATAGCCGCCCATTTTGAGCAGCACCCCCGCCAAAATCATCGAGACTGGAGCCGACGCTTCACCGTGGGCATCGGGCAGCCAGGTGTGCATCGGAAAAACGGCAAGCTTGACTCCAAAGGCAATCAGCAACCCTGCATAAAGCAGCAATTCTAACGCCAATGGATAATTTTTCATGCCCAGTTCGACCATATCGAAAGTGACTCGATCGCCATAAAGCGCCATTGCTAGGGCGGCAACCAGAATAAAAATAGAAGCGGCAGCAGTATAGAGCAAAAACTTGGTCGCAGCATAGCGGCGCTTTTGTCCGCCCCAGATGCAGATCAGCAGGTAAACGGGAATCAGTTCGACTTCCCACATGATGAACAGCAACACTAAATCTTGGGCGACAAATACCCCCACCTGGGCGGCATAAAGCACCAACATTAGAAAGTAGAAAAGTTTGGGTCTGCGATCGACCTGCCATGCGCCAAACATTGAAAGCGTGGTCACCAACCCAGCCAGCAGCACAAACGGCAGCGACAATCCATCGACTGAGACTGCCCAGCTTAACCCTAGTTGCGGTATCCAGTCATAGCTTTCAACTAGTTGTAGCGACGAGTTGCTGGCATCATAGTGTTTCCAAAAGGCGTAGCACATCAAGGCAAAGTCAGCGAAGCCTACGCCAAACGCATACCAGCGAATGATCTTGCCATTTTTGTCAGGCAGAAATGGAATCACTAATGAAGCGACGAGCGGCAGCAAAATAATCGTGGTCAGCCAGGGGAAGCGATCGGCTAGCAGCATGATAGGTAAAAGTACTTATCTGTGAATAACGCTATTTTATTAAACTTTGTAGCGTTTTGTTCATTAAACTTTACCCTATGCAAACATGCAAACTCTTTATAATTGCTGCATTAAGTATCAGGCATAACTTCAAGTTTTAGACTTTGTTTGGGTCGATGCCTAGCGATCGCAGCCGTTCAGCCAGTCGGTCTGCCTTTGCTTCTGCTCCGTCTGCCCGTTCTGCACCAGTGGGTATGACTTGCCCGTTGAGATTGCACCAGCGTAACCAGGTAGATTCTTGCTCCTCGAATGCTCCTTCCCAGACGGTTAAACCCAGTCCGATCGTTTGTAGCCAGAAGGGTTCCGGCATTTCCACATACTGCCCTGCCGTTAGCACCCAAACTTTCAGTAGCTTGCCATTCATTTCGTCTTCTCGCTGAAGCTGCTGCAATGGGTCGAAAACAACATAGTAGGCGATGCCAATCCGGGCGTAATCGTCTTTTTTCGAGTCCAACTCGTTGCCTTTACGGTTAGAAACAATCTCGATGCAAACTTCTGGAACTTTACCGAATTCCCAGACGAAATAGGAGCGGTTTTGCTTTTGGCTCCAGTCAGCAGGCATCGTGACATTCAAGCTCAAAAAGGCATCTGGTACGATCGGGTCTTGTTTTATCCCATAGAACACGCCCACATTTGTGGCTGCGATAAAAGAGGCATCCGATGACCACGAGCTGTAGAGTGGCTCGACTAGTAGCCGCTGTTGCTTTTCCGATTGAAAGTTGTCCACAGGGGTATCGTCCTCGATGACCAGATGGCTGATGTCAAGCTCAGTGACGATTTCTTCATCGTTGAGAAGTTGTCCAGTCATGGGCGATAACCAAACCCGATAATTTATTATTGTCTAGATTTTGAATAGGAGCCTGACAGGACACCATAACCTTTTAGAGCGATGTCGGATCAACCGTAGTGATTTCTAAATATCGCTTGAAGTCACGAGTGTTAAACGTCAGTATGTTAGTTAATCCATGCACGAGCATCGCAGCAACAAGCCTTGCATCATGGACATTGACACCTCGAACAGCGTAGCTACTTACCAGTCGCTCCCATTTTGGATAAATCGCAGCGCTATCCGGCAAGAGCATAAAAAAAGATTTGAGTTGACGAATTTCTGCTCTGGCTGCTTCTGGTGTCCGTCCTAATCCATTGCGTTCTAGCGGGCGGGTGTAGACGTTCCAAAATTCGATGAGATTTTGCGGGATAATGTGAAGTTGCTCTCCCTGTCTGCGTAGGTGAGTCAGGGCACATACTGAGGCAGGGTTCATTGGGTGATTTGGAGCAAGGCTGCGTAACAGAAGATTTGTGTCGATCAGAAAGGGCATTTAGCGATCGTCTCCGTAAATGCTCTCTCGGCTGATTGCTTCCTCGGACAGCGGCGGTAGTCCAAGCTCACGATGTCCTTCAACCCACTCAGTAAATTGCTGTATCCATGCTTCTGGGTTATTTTGTGTATCTGAGTGAGCCTCTCGCAAGTCAAATAAATTTGCTATCAACGTCTGGAGACGAGGTTTAATTTGTTCAGAAGGCAAGCGAGTCAGTTTGGATAGAATTTGCGTCACCGTTTCTAAATCTTCTGGATTTTCTTTTTCCATAAAGCTAACCTGATTAGTCAGTTGTGATTGCTCGTCTTCAAATGAATGTTCTGCCATAATGTCTGATGGTAAATGACTCTTAGATCATAACTCAATGGTCGTTTCTCTAATTTGACTGCTTAGTTTGCACTCATTCCGCATCTCGTGGGTTAATCGACAGTATTAATACCTCTTAATCACACCATCCGTTCTTTCAACATTCTTGACCATTTGCTCTAACCAAACATAGGCTTCTTGATCTGAATTTTCATTAATAACTTGATTGGCATCATAATGAACTAGTTGAAGCGGCTGTCCGGGAAGAAGGCTTTGATTGCAGATAGCAGACGAAATTTTTACCCAGTTTTGACGATATGCCTGCTGTGCCACAATTTTTTGCTTCGCTTTACTGATTGCAATCACGTAGTCTTCATAATTAAAAAATTGCCGGAGAAACATTTGAAGTAATTCGTAATCATTGTTCACATTAATTCTCCCGGTTGTTGCTGAACGGCGTTATTACCGTAAAAACATTAATCCTAAAACTCTATACCTTTCCTCTAGGTGGCGTGACACCCGATCGGTTCAGTCGGGCTTCAATTTGCCATAACAGTGCAAAGTCTTCTTGGGGTAGCGTTGCGATCGCCGCTTCTTCCAAAAAGCTAAAGGCTTGTCGAAACTGTTGCGGAGTGGCAGCGATCGGAGCGTCTAAATGACAGGGAATGACTCGCACAAAGTCCCATTTTGCAACCTGGTCAGCCCATGCGAGGGTTTGCTCTGGCGATCGGTTGAGAATGATCGTTTGCAGAATTGGAGCTACAAATAGTCTTCCGTTTCCTCGCAGTGCTTCAAACGATCGCTGCCAGTTTTCTCGCCATTTGAACGGAAACAGTCCAAAGTAGGCTTTTTTGGAGCGATCGGAGGCTTTCAAAGCATCGCGCAAGACGTGTCCGAGTCCCAGGGTTTCCAGCGCGCTCGGACTGAAATAAAACGCAAAGAGGGCTGATCGCCACCAGCCTTTTTGGCGATTGAGTGGGGTATCTTCGATCACATCAGAGGCGTGATCTTTGGCGTGAAAAAGTAGTGGATAAGTGTCAAGCTGAACGATCGCGGGCGGATCTTCTGGAACCGAAAGGACTGAATCGGTGACGAGGAGCGTCTGCGATCGCCGATGAAAAAATGCCACTTCTCCAAACGAGCCCGCTCCCAAATTGATGTCTAGAATCGCGTAGTCAAAGTCATGGCAAAAAGGCGCTTTGTTGCTGTCTTCTAGAAGCGTTTGAGTCCGCTTTGCCGGAAACCCAAGCCAGCTTAATGGCAGATCGATCGGAAAGCTCCACTGATGCGGGGCGACAAAGATCTGAGCGTTGGGAAACTGTCGGGCGAAGGGGCCCACAAAAACTTTGTGTTCTAGACCCGATGAAGTTGGCAGAATGACGTATTTTACGTCTCCGTGTTCTGCCACTAACTCTTTGACGAGTCGAATACATTCTGGAGTGGGCGCGATCGGGGCATAAACCAGCAATCCCCCAGCTTCGAGCTTGATCACCGTCATCCGAATCGGCACGACCACATAAAAAATTCCTTGAATCTGGTCAAACGTCCAGATCGTGTCTTTGACGACTTCTTTGCGAAGCGTTCGTCGTTTGCCGTAGGGATAGAGCGGCACCACTTGCCAAAACCGCCATGACCAGTCATCAGGATGGGTCTCTGATTGAACTTCTGGTTCTGTCTGGTTTTTGACACGTTTCATAACCGCTCCGCTTTGCCTGATCTCATCCTAGCAATCTCTGTCTCAAGCAGGTCTAGAGCCTGATTTGAATCTAGAAGATCGATAAGTACCAGAAACCCTGGCAGGTTTGATAGTCGTTAGTCATGAAGATTTAATTTCTTATCTAAAACAGTCTTTAAAAGAGCGATAGCTGTTCTCCCAAATCTTGTTTGATCAGTGGCTCGATCGCGCCTCGTCGATACATCAAAGCTCCACTGCGACGAGAAACGCGCGGCTCGAACCCAGCAGTGGCTAATCGAGTTTGGGCAATCTTAGTCGAGCAATTCAGCAATTCAGCCGCTTTTCTTAACGGCAACCACTCTTTGGCAAATCTCGCTAACAAGACTTGATCGTCCTCCTGTTGGATCTCTTTTAATAACTGTTCTGCCAATAGCCAACAGGCGATCGTATCGGCTTCTGCGCGATGCGATCGCCCCACCTTAAATCCAAAACGTCTCACGAGATCGGGCAATCTTCGAGAGGGCAAATCGGGCAGCATCAAACGAGACAGCGCCACAGTGCAGAGTTGCTCATGGGCAGGGCGAGAAAACGAGACGTGCAACTGCTCATATTCAAACTGAATAAATGAGTAATCAAACTCAAGGTTGTGTCCTGTCAAAACGCCCGTATTCAGCAGCGGCAAATATTGCTCCCACACTTCAGCCGGGGCAAGTGCCGTCTCTACCATGCTTTGAGAAATTCCTGTAAATTGCACAATCTTTTCAGGAATCAAAACATCAGGATTGATCAAATGAGTCTGCTGATGTTGAATGCCGTCTTGAAGACTAGCTTTTAGAGCCGAAATCTCAATGACTCGGCTCTCAGGAGGCTGGTAGCCCGTAGTCTCAACGTCCACAACTGTAAAGGTTTGTTGACTGATACGGCGATAGTCGGCTAGGAGGTCAGTAGACAGCAAGACGTGACTCAACGAATAGGATAGGGATGCGGATTCTGAGTGCTAAAGGTTACAGCTTTGGGTTCGATCGCTCTCAGAAATCGCAATTTTACTAGTTTAGTACACTTGCACAGTCTGAAACCCTGCACTACAATGGCGGCGATTGTCTTGAGAGGAAATTTTTATGAACAAAGGTGAACTGGTTGATGCGATCGCGGCAAAAGCATCTGTGACCAAAAAAGAAGCGGACGCAATTTTAACGGCGACGATCGATTCGATTTTAGAAGCGGTTGCCAGTGGCGATAAAGTCACGCTAGTCGGCTTTGGCTCTTTTGAAGTCAGAGATCGTCAAGCCCGCGAAGGGCGGAACCCCAAAACGGGTGAGACGATGCAAATTCCGGCAACTCGCGTTCCTGCCTTTTCTGCGGGCAAATCCTTTAAAGATCGGGTTGCTCCTGACAAATAGAGGTTATAAAGGTTACGGGGTCAGGGACTAGACGTAAAACTCAATCTGGCACCTGACCCCTAACTCCTAACCTCTTCTTAGCTTAAACGAAGTAAGCTTATCAATTAAAAGCCCCGCCAACCCTTCGGCACGAGTTCTGTAAATGAATATTGAAACCGTTACCACTCAACCCTTTTCAGACCAGAAGCCAGGAACTTCTGGATTGCGAAAACTCGTGACTGCTTTTGAGCAGCCCCACTATCTCGAAAACTTTATCCAATCTACGTTTGACAGTCTGGAAAACTATCAGGGACAGACGCTAGTCTTGGGCGGAGATGGACGCTATTACAATCGGCAGGCGATTCAAACTATTCTCAAGATGGCGGCGGCAAACGGGGTTGGACGGGTGAAAGTCGGTCAAGGTGGCATTTTATCGACTCCGGCAACGTCTTGTGTGATTCGTCAATCGGGGGCTTTTGGGGGGATTATCCTCTCAGCAAGTCACAACCCTGGCGGCCCAGATGGCGATTTTGGGGTGAAATATAACATTAGCAACGGCGGGCCTGCCCCCGAAAAAGTGACAGAGGCGATCTTTGCCCGCAGTAAAGTGATTGATCACTACAAAATTGTCATGGCTCCAGATATCGATTTAGATACATTAGGAGAGTCTCAGATCGGCGAGATGGTGGTTGAGGTGATTAACTCAGTTGCCGATTATGCCAAGCTGATGGAGTCATTGTTTGACTTCGATCGCATTCACCAACTCTTAACCGGGTCGTTTCGGATGTGCATGGATTCAATGCACGCCGTCACCGGGCCTTATGCCCACGCGATTTTTGAACAGCGATTAGGCGCACCTGCTGGAACCGTGCAAAATGGCATTCCGCTAGAAGATTTTGGCGGCGGACATCCCGATCCCAACCTGGTTTATGCTCACGATTTAGTAGAAGTTTTGTTTGGGGAGAATGCCCCTGATTTTGGGGCTGCTTCAGATGGCGATGGCGATCGCAACATGATTTTAGGGCGCAAGTTCTTTGTCACGCCGAGCGATAGTTTGGCGGTGTTGGCAGCAAATGCGACATTAGTTCCAGGCTATCGAGAAGGGTTAGCGGGAATTGCCCGATCGATGCCCACGAGTCAAGCTGCCGATCGAGTTGCCGCAAAGTTAGGCATTCCCTGTTACGAAACGCCGACTGGATGGAAGTTTTTTGGTAATTTACTCGATGCCAATCAAGCCACGATCTGCGGTGAAGAAAGCTTTGGAACTAGCTCTAATCACATTCGCGAAAAAGATGGATTGTGGGCAGTGCTGTTTTGGCTCAACATCTTAGCGGTGAAGCAGCAATCCGTTGAGGAGTTGATGCAAGACCATTGGAAAACCTACGGTCGAAATTATTATTCTCGCTATGACTATGAAGGGGTTGAGAGCGATCGGGCAAACACGTTAGTGGCAAATCTTCACGCTCAACTTCCGACGCTTAAAGGCAAAAAGTTTGGCGATCGAAAAGTTGAATTCAGCGATGACTTTAGCTACACCGATCCGATTGATGGCAGCATTAGTCAAAATCAAGGCGTTCGGATTGGCTTTACCGATGGCTCTCGCATTGTGTTTCGCTTATCGGGAACGGGAACTCAAGGCGCAACTCTTCGCGTTTATCTTGAGCAATATGAAGCTGATCCGACCAAACATCATCTCGATCCGCAAGAAGCGTTGGCTGATCTGATCGCGATCGCTGAAGAAGTGGCGCAAATTCGCACCCTCACCGGAATGGAAAAGCCGACAGTGATTACCTAGACCGCGCGAGGTTTTAACCGTTAATCCTTACAATGGGTGGTATGGGCGTTCTACTAAACGTTCTGCCATCCATTCTCTTTAAAATGCCGACTAAACTCTTTATTGTTGAAAGCCCCGGAAAAATCAAAAAACTCAGTCAAATCTTAGGATCTGATTGGATTGTCAGAGCCAGTATGGGGCACGTGCGCGAACTGGCAAATGATGGCGTTGATTCCCTGGGGTTTGATTTGACGGGCGATCGAGTGCAGTGTCGATTTGTGCCGCGTGGAGAACGGGGCAAAGACACGATTCAACAATTGCGATCAGCAGTGAAGCAAGTTCAAACAGTGGTGCTGGCAACCGATGATGATCGCGAAGGCGAAACGATCGCGTGGCACATTCAGCAAGCGTTGAATCTCAAACAGCCTCAGCGAGTAGTTTATTCGGAGATTACGCCCGCAGCCGTCAAGAAAGCGATTTCCCAACCGAGGCAGATTAACCAAAACCTCGTCCACGCCGGACTTTGCCGCACCGTACTCGATAAATTAGTGGGCTTTAAAGGGTCGCCCTTGCTTTGGCAATTGCAAAACGGTGCTAAATCAATGGGACGGGTGCAAAGCGCGGCGCTGCATATTCTCTGCGATCGCGAACGCCAAATCGAAGCCTTCGTGCCTCAAACCTATTGGAACGTCTGGGTTGACTATGCAGAAGGGTTTCGAGCATTTTATCGCGGTACAGAAACTCCTGCCGATGAAGAGGCACCCGCCGATGATGCGACCAATCCGACTGAGCGACCTGCTCAAGAATCTCAACGTGTGTTGAGTCAGGCAGATGCCGATCGGTTAGTGCAGCAAGCTCAAGCCTTTCCGCATCGGGTTCGATCCATTGATGGCAAAGTTGTGAACCGCACACCGCCGCCGCCTTTTGTGACTTCGACCTTGCAGCAAGCCGCTGGATCGCGTCTCAAATTCAGTCCTGAAAAAACAATGCAGGTGGCACAGTCACTCTATGAAGCGGGACTGATTACCTATATGCGAACTGATAGTGTTGAACTGAGTCAAGAATTCACCGAGCAAGCGCGTCAGTGGCTAATCGGACATGATGCCGAGAATGTTCCTAAAAAAGTTACCCATCATCGAAAAGTCAAAGGCTCTCAAGAGGCCCACGAAGCGATTCGCCCGACTGATGTCGATCGCGCCTCAGCCCAACTCAGATTAGAACTGTCGAGCGATGCGTTTGCCCTCTATGTTTTGATCTGGAAGCGATCGATGGCGACACAGTGTCAACCCGCACGAGTTCGACAAACCTGCATTGTGACGCAATCGGGCACGATTTTTTGGCAGGCAAAAGGTCAGGTGATCGAGTTTCAAGGCTATAGCAAATATTGGAATAATTTGAGCGCAGATGTCGAGTTGCCTATCCTGAAAGCGTCTCAGGCGTTGACCTTGGAGCGATCGGCCCACGAGCAAAAGCAAACTCAGCCTCCTCCTCGCTATAGCGAACCCAAACTAGTCCAGGTGATGGAGCGGCAGGGAATTGGTCGCCCCAGCACTTATGCGCCCACGATTCTCACGCTCAAAGAGCGGCTTTATGTAGAAGTGATCAAAGGTGCGCTACAGCCGACCGCTTTAGGTCTGGAGGTTGATTGCTTCTTAGGCGACGCATTGCCCGATTTGCTGCAATCAGAGTTTACGGCTCAAATGGAGCGATCGCTCGATGAAATTGCCGCAGGCAAACAAGACTGGCAGCGCTATCTCACCCATTGGAACGAAAGCTATTTTGAACCTGCGTTGCTGCAAGCTCAGAGCGTGATTCCTCAACATCTGACGATCAACCCTGTGCCACGATCGCAGAAACAACTTCAGACCTCACGCACTCGCTGCCCACAGTGTGAAAAGCCACTCGCCAAAATTCCTAGCCCTAAAGTCAAAAAGAAATATTTTCTCAAATGCGTAGAGGGTTGTGACGTGGTGCTGTTTTGGTCAGATCGCTCAAAACGCTGGGAAACTCCTCAACCCAAATCATCGGCTCCAGTCAGCAAGCCTCAGAACACTGACTACCCGTGTCCTATCTGCCAGCAGCCTTTAGAACAGTATGCCTACCAAAAAGAGGGGCAAGACAAAGTTTTACTGCGTTGCTCAAACCCGAAAGCTCGTGACGATCGTAAACATCAAGATGTCGTTTATTTTCACACGGCAAAGGGTTGGTGGAGTCCCAAGTTGGGAGATTTGACCGCTTCGACCCCTTGATCAACAGAACGAACATCAGTGCCATCAAAAAAATGATTGCAGAAATTAATGATCAAAATACACGCAGTTTAATTATCACGGAATGGAGTTTAGACACTAGAATGAGATTGTGATATCACCGTGGACATGAAAAATGACAGTCGCAAAAACCAAAAAGTCGATTGCTGCTAATAAAGTCGAGGCAACCGCAATTGATCAGATCGAATCACTGTTTGCAGATCTACCCGAAAAGCCTCAAGAAAACGTGTCGCTGCGAGAAGCGATCGCTGCGCTTCGAGAGCCTCTAAAAGCTTCTCTTGCAAAAGGGTATGGGTATGATGAGTTGACCAAAATTCTCAATGAAAACGGCATTGAGATTCGTTCTTCAACGCTGAAGCATTATCTGGCAACGGCTCAAAAAACATCGTCCTCTGGCACACGCAAGCCCAGAGCCAAGCGAGTTCAAAAGTCTGCTTAACTAGTTCTCTGCGGTTCTCATTCAAAAGCCCTCACTCTCGTCTCTCTTCATAAAAGAGTGGCTTGAGATGAGGGCAAAAGAGCTTGGAATTAGTTGATTTAACGTGAATTCGATGAAGCTTTTCGCTACGGTTGCAAATCCGGGCTGCCCCCTAAATCCTCCAAAATTGGGGGACTTTGAACCTAAATTCTGGGCTTGAAGTCCCCCAGAATTGGGGGACTTAGGGGGCTGAAGCGCTGAAGAACTCATCGAACTGACGTTGATTTAGGTGTTTAAACTTCGACCTTTACTCCTTTCCAAAAAGCGATGTAGCCAGCGATATTTTTGGCAGCCTCTTTTGGGGTTGGGTAATACCAGGCGGCATCTTTATTGACCTGTCCATCCACTTCAACACTGTAGTAGCTGGCAACACCTTTCCAGGGGCAGGTTGTGTGGGTGCTGCTCTCTTTAAAGTAGTCCTGCTGAATCGAGTCAGGAGGGAAATATTGATTTCCCTCCACCACTTCACAGCGATCGCTGTCTGCTAAAACGGCACCATTCCAGATTGCTTTTGGCATAGCTAACTTTAATCGATTTACAACAATGACTTTATGTTAATCGGAAAGCTCATACCACTGTGATAGGAAAGATCAATCAAGCTCTCAGTCCTCTCAATATTTTCTGTGACATACTCCCGACTCTGATGCTACGCATACAGAGCGGGCTTCTCAGTGACTCCTGCTATTGCATCGGACGTTACCTGAGCTTTATTGACGGAATGCCCTACCGCCAAATGTTTGATATTGATCGCTGCATTGTGGTCACAGTCAAGCGTCAAACCGCACTCAGGACACACATGAAGCCTGTCTGAGAGCGTCTTAGGAACTTTCGTGCCGCATTCAGAGCAGTTCTGGCTTGTGCCGTTTGGATTCACTCTCTGATTTCGCTACTCTGTCAATGCGTAAGTCTTATTTTACGAGAAGATAGCTTGCATAATTGATCCATCCTGTGAAGAGCGTAGGATTTTTGACTTTGCTAAAGCTCAGGAATGGGTAGTCTTGAGTCGCGCTGATTGGAACGGTGAGGGCTAAAAAACTGGGGATATCAAGCCGCTCAGCCACATGATATGCCCAAAGCGCAAGTTGATGAAAAATGAAGACCTCTGCACCTTGAGTCGCATCCAGTATATCACTCATTTGCTGCTTCAACAGATCGTCTTCGATCAGTTTAACTCAGATCTTGCACTATTCTCAATAGTGCCAGCGGATGGGCTTGAGAATGATTTCAAAGCCATGCTGCATCGCAATGTCCCAGTGACTCCTAATCTGATGTAGGAGGTCTTTCCAAACAACCTGCGGCAAGAGAATGACTTGGGCAAGTTCCCCTGCGGCTTTCCAATCTAGGCGCTGAGGTTTTGCCCAACAATGTGTCCAGTGTGCTAGTAACCCAAGTTGCGGGTTAGTTGGAGATGGGAGATGAGTGTGAAGCGCACTCAGGTCAACGAGTCGAACTCGCGAAAGCAGTTCGTAACCGATTGAGCGGGAGCAAAGGACTAGTCGATAAAAGCAGCTTTAAGGGTGAAAGCAACGATAAAAGTGGAAACTTTAAGCAAAAAGCCATCCATCGTCACCGCATGAATGGCTTTGGGAAATTGAACAGGAATGCCACTGAAAACAGTTTCGATGAAGTGGCGAGTGGTTTGCTTGATGTAAGCGAGAGCGGGAGAATCCGGGCGTTTGGAATTACGTTTACGAGCGACCTGTAAGGTAACAGCCTCGGTATCGCGAAGGGCATCCTCTATTTTGTAATCGGTGTAGGCAGCATCCGCATAGATTTCACTGTTTGCGGGCAGCGATAACGGCAAGGCATTGAGTCCCCGCACATCATTAGCTTCGCCGGGCAGAAAGGCAAATTCCACTGGAATGCCATCAGCGGTCGCTAGCAGTTGTACCCGAATGCCATAGAAGTAGCGCTTTTTGGATGCGATGTAGCCTCGGTAATCCTCGCATCGAACCAGACGAACTTGAGGAATCCGAATGTTGTCGCACAAGGGCACCGGAAAAGAATCGAGCCAGGATTCCGTACTCGAATGGATCGATTTGAGCACCATACCCAGACAGTCGAACAGGTCTAGTAATGGCAAAAATAACCGATGCAAGCGGCGATTAAACCGCGACTTACTCAACATCTTGGGCATCAACCCGGGTTCTTTGAGATAGTCCTGAGCATTCTGATGATTCCCACCGAAAAAGCGGGCAGAGACAAGTGCGGTGGTGATTACTTCCGCATCGCTCAGTTGCACTCGGACATCCTCCTGATGCCCAATCGCTTTGAGCAGGTCATCGGTGATGGCATAGATCGCTATAATTTCAGGAAGCATTTTTTCTCTCCAGGAGTTACAAGACCTTGGAGAGGCTTTATTTGTTTTGCTCCTGCTGCCGCTTATAACTAGCAACTCAAGTTAGTACAAAGGCGACCAGAGACAACACGAGCCAGCGGTAGAGTCCCAGCAAGGTGGATTGACCAAAGCGATGCAAACTAAAGCGATGTTTG
>NZ_MPPI01000052.1 GCF_001895925.1 Phormidesmis priestleyi ULC007
TAACAATTGAGCGCTCATACTCACCCCTCTTGGTTGCATCACTGAGGTAATATCATGATTGAATGATTAAATCAAGTAGAGGTCGCACCCCCATCACAGTGTTGATGTGCCCACCCATGCCATTGTTGTGGGCAACTTTATTGGCATTAATAATGTAAAACTTCAGATGTTGCTCAACGATTTGCTGCTGCATGGGTTGGGGTAGATGTTCCCACACTTCCTCAGTGTTGTACGGAGTATTCAACAAGAAGGTTCCACCTGCAACAACATGCTGAAGCATATCAAACCGTTCCAGGAATGCTGACTGGTGACAGGCGACAAAGTTTGCACAACTAATCAGATAGGATGAGCGAATCGGTTGTGAGCCAAACCGTAGGTGAGAAATGGTAACGGAACCTGATTTTTTGGAGTCATAAACAAAGTATCCCTGAGCGTAGTTGTCCGTTTCTTCACCAATGATCTTAATTGAGTTTTTGTTAGCTCCAACTGTGCCGTCCGAACCCAGTCCGTAAAAGATAGCGCGAATGACCTTATCTGATTCGATCGAAAATCCTGAATCATAGTCCAGGCTAGTGTGGGTGACATCATCATTGATTCCCACTGTGAAATGGTTTTTTGGACTAGCGGCTGTCAGATGATCAAATACACCTTTGATCATCGCAGGTGTAAATTCTTTGGAAGATAGTCCGTAGCGACCGCCGATAATTAATTTTGAGTTTTGAGCTTTGAGTGTTGAATTTGTTTCATAAATAGCGTTGACCACATCCAGGTATAACGGTTCGCCTGTGCTACCGGGTTCTTTAGTGCGATCGAGAACAGCGATCGCCTTCACACTCTCAGGCAACACCTCAACAAATCGTTTGACATCAAAGGGACGATACAGCCGCACTTTCACCACACCGACTTTTTCACCACGGGCATTCAGGTAATCAACCGTTTCATGAACTGCTTCGCAACCCGACCCCATCAACACAATTACCCGTTCGGCATCGGGTACACCGTGATAATCAAACAGGTGATAGGATCTCCCCGTTAATTGCCCTAATTGCTCCATCGCAGTTTGCACGATGTCTGGACAATCTGCGTAGTATGAATTGACCGTTTCCCGTGCCTGAAAATAGACATCTGGATTTTGGGCTGTTCCTCGCAGGACGGGATGATCAGGAGACAGTGCCCGCGATCGATGCGCGTGAATCAAATCTTCATCAATCAGCGATCTCAAATCCTCCTGCTCTAACAACTCGATTTTTGCAATTTCATGAGACGTGCGGAAGCCATCAAAAAAGTGCAGGAAGGGAATTCTGGATCGCAGCGTGGCGGCTTGAGCAATCAGAGCAAAATCTTGCGCCTCTTGCACAGAAGCAGAGCAAAGCATAGCAAACCCAGTAGCACGAACCGCCATCACATCACTATGGTCGCCAAAGATAGAAAGTGCCTGTGCTGCCAGCGATCGCGCTGCCACATGAAACACGGTCGGGGTGAGTTCTCCGGCAATCTTGTACATATTTGGGATCATCAGCAACAATCCCTGGGATGCAGTGAAGGTTGTCGTCAATGCACCCGTCTGCAAGGCTCCGTGAATGGTTCCAGCAACCCCTGCTTCGCTCTGCATTTCAACCACAGCAGGAATAGTGCCCCAGAGGTTTGGCTTGTTCTCAGAAGCCCAGACATCTGCCCCTTCAGCCATTGGCGTAGAAGGCGTGATGGGATAAATAGCTATCACTTCATTCAGTTGATAGGCAACTTGAGCAACGGCTTCGTTAGCATCAATGGTTGCAACAGTTCTCAGCTTAGAATTTGCCATAACCATAGAGTCCCAATGATTGGCTATAGCATTGAGGTTAGGTAAACAGTTTGAGGAACTTGTGAGGAATCAGACAATTTCTTTGGGCGTTCTTGCATCACGAGTGGAGAGGAGCGATATACGGTGCGCTTAATAGCACATCCGATCGTCTCCGTAATGAATATGAAAATATATGAAAAGATTCTGCCTATTCACCTTCAGCAGCACATTATGGAGAAAGATTCTACCGAAGTGCTAAATTTGGGGCGTTATGCCGAATCCTTCTGCCTATTCACCCACTACGGGATCTTAGGCGGAAGCTTTCAGTCTATTAATAGTTAGCCTGACGGGTTGAAGCCAGATTCTAAAATCTGCTGAAGAATTGTCAGGTTTTTGGGTCTACTCACAAGTTCTTCAAATTTATCTCCCATAATCTGGGTAAGAAGAAAAGGAGTGATTATGCCATCCTACACGTCTGACAAATATCAAGTACCCCTCTTTCGAGATTGCCCTCACTGTAAACAATCTATATCTTCAAACTTTCGCTATTGTCCTCATTGCGGAGTCTCGCTAATACAACCGATTCCCAACTATATAGATCCTTCAATCCCTAATTACATAAAAGCCCCAAAGGGGTTTACTCCTACTCCACCTGAATATCCGCGGCAAATTGATCCTCCAATAAAAATTGATATTCATTCGGAAGCGATACCCAACGAATATTGTCCACACTGCGGACAACTTATAATTCGTCCAAAACCTCTCGTAGACCCTCTCATTTTTGATGGACGGACGAACTATGTCCCCTCAAACAACGGCTCATGCTTTATTGCTACTGCCTGTAACGCAGACACAGAAACTTTAAGCACATTCTACAAATTCAGAGACAAAATTTTGTTGCCTTCGTTCTTTGGCAAAAAATTAGTCCAATTTTACTATTGCTTTTCACCTAGCATAGCTCAGGTTATCCAGAAATCTAAGATACTTCAAAACTCGATTTTATCTATATTACTCAAGCCGTTAGCAGCTTTATTGAAGCTTACTGTTCTTTACCCCAAAGAACCTTAGTGCCTTCGTATCAATGCTTGGCTATTGCCTTATTAGGAGGATTAGTGGTCTAACAATCCTGTTGGAGTGGCGAGCAGAGTTTTCTTGCTTCTATTCAGGGCTGTTATCGCCGCTCAACAGGGGCGTTATGATAATCGATATCGATCGCGCTTCATTGCACGATCAGGTCTGAATTTGCTCTAAGTACCTCAATGTTCGTTCTGCTTCTTGAGGGTCAAGAATACTGAGGGCAAAGCCCACATGGACGATCGCATAATCATCGATTTTTGCTTCAGGCACATAGGCAAGACTGACTTCTTTAATTACGCCTCCAAAGCTGACTCTACCAGTCCGCAGCAATGGATCGTCCTGATTGTGGATGCCGATAATTTTTCCTGGAACTGCTAAACACATCGTTCTTTACCTCCTGAAATTTCCCGTAGCGCTGCCATGATTTGACCCAATGCAATGCCGCCATCGTTGGCTGGAATCTTCTGGTGCCAGTAGGGTCGAAATCCTTCTGCTCTCAATCGTTGAATGGCGCGTTCGGTTAGATATTTGTTTTGAAAACAGCCGCCTGTAAGAACGACTCGCTCTTCTCCAACTCGGTTCGCGATCGCTACTATCATCTCAACCAGTGTGTTATGAAACTTGGCTGAGATATTGCTGATCGATAGACCTGATCGACTATCAATTAAGATTCTCCGTACCATCGCTGCCCAATCTAAGATCTCCGACTTCTTTGGAGAAGTCGGAGATCTGGTTGATTGAATTTCAAATGGATAGGATTCATCGGTTTCAAAGCCCTCGATCGCAAACTCTAATTCCATCGCTGCCTGCCCTTCAAATTGGATGTATTGACGCAATCCGAGGATTGAAGCGATCGCATCAAACAAGCGTCCGGCACTGGATGTAATTGGAGCATTGAGATTCTTGTTCAGCATAGTTTTCAAGATTTTTAATTCTTGATCTGAGAATGTTTGTATAGAGTCAAGTGCCTTCATCTCAAACACCTGATCACCATACAGCTCGTAAAGCAATCCGATCGCCGATCGCCTCGGTTCTTTAACGGCTTTATCTCCTCCAGGCAGATGGAACGAACGCAGGTGAGCAACCCGCCTAAAGGTCGTATCGGTGATGTGCAGAAATTCACCACCCCAGAGAGTGCCATCCGATCCGTAGCCTGTGCCATCCCAGGCAATGCCTAAAACGGAACCCTCAAGCTGATGCTCTGCCATACAGGAGAGGATATGAGCGTAGTGATGTTGAACGGGGATAACCGGAATCTGCAATTGATTAGCAAGTTGATGAGCGAACTGTGTAGAGCGATAATCGGGATGTAAATCGCAGGCGATCGCAGTCGGTTGCAGTTCATAGATCTGTTGAAAACTAGCGATCGTTTGTTGAAACGCCTCAAATGCCGGAACTGTCTCCAAATCGCCAATGTGCTGACTGACAAAGACCTGCTGATTGGTTGAAAAGGCGATCGTATTCTTTAAATGTGCGCCAACGGACAGGATTTTGGATTTTGAATGAATTGAAATCGGCAACGGCGCATAGCCCCGCGCACGACGCAATACCACTTTCTGTTCCATCACCACTCGAACAATGGAATCATCAATTGGACGGGCGATCTCACGATTATGAATAAGAAACAAATCAGCAATGGTTCCGAGCCGTTGGATGGCTTCCTGTTCATCGGTGCAAATGGGTTCATCGGCAAGATTGCCACTGGTTGCCACAATAGGAAAACCCACATCAGCCATCAGTAGGTGATGTAAGGGCGTGTAGGGCAACATGATGCCTAGATACGGATTGTGGGGGGCAACAGATGGGGCAATTTTAGCGTTGAGAGTTTGGGTTTTGGAGTGTTTTAAGAGAACAATCGGAGCTTCGGGCGATCGCAACAACTGTTCTTCTAACTCTGAGACTTCGCAATCAGCCTTGATTAACTCCAGGGAAGGATACATCAATGCAAAGGGTTTAGCGGCTCGTTGTTTTGCTTGCCGCAATCGCTGAATTGCTGTCTCATTACGAGCATCAACCATTAAATGAAATCCACCCAAGCCTTTGATCGCCACAATCTTGCCCTGGCGAATTGCATCTGCTGCTATCTTCAAAGCATTGTCGTGAGACGCGATTTCACCGGATGGATTCCACAATTGTAGATGAGGTCCGCACTGCGGACAGGCATTGGGCTGGGCATGAAACCGCCGATCGCCAGGATTTCCGTACTCTATTTGACAATCTCTGCACACTTTGAAGTACTGCATCGTTGTGTTAGAGCGATCGTAGGGAAGCGCGTCAAGGATGCTGAAGCGAGGACCACAATTCGTACAGTTGGTGAAGGGATAGCGATAGCGGCGATTTGTAGGGTCAAAGATCTCCTGAAGGCACTCTGGACAAGTGGCGATGTCGGGCAGAACAATAGCTGTTTTCTCACCCACAACACTTTTGCGAATTTCAAAAATAGAATAACCAACTGGATCAAACCATGAGGATTCTAAACTTTGAATGTGCGATCGCGATGGTTTTTCTTGATTAAGTCGGTGCAGAAATGTATCGAGCTGCGATCTCACTCCTTCAATGTCAATCACGACACCTTGAGCAGAATTATTGACCCAACCCGTTAACCCTAAATCAGCCGCTAACCGATAGATAAAGGGACGAAAGCCGACCCCTTGAACAGCTCCCTGAATCACGAGATGTAATCGTTGCTGGAATACAATATTCATCGTGTGATTTGTTGTACCTCAATCGTTGCTTGCATCACGCCTGCTTCGATCGATCGCAGGCTAAATCCTAACTTTTCACAGACTCGCTGCATCGCAGAATTATCAGCCAGAATTTCGGCATGAATGTGTTCTAGCTGTTCATCCTGACCCACTTGGAGCAAACGTTTCAGCAGTTCTGTGCCTAATCCCTGACACTGGTAGCGATCGCTGACCAGGAGCGCAAATTCTGCCTCATTGGTGCCGTGCAGTTTGCTGAGTCGGGCAACTGCCAGAATTTCATGCGCTTCGGTATCTGGATGAGTATAGTCAGCCACCAACGCCATCTCGCGATCGTAATCAATAAAACAGAGTCGCGTCAGGCGATCGTGAGCCGTGCGTTGACTGAGTTTAATCAGATGAAAATAGCGAAAATAAACGCTTTGTTCAGACAGTGTTTTGTGGAACTGAATCATCAGCGGTTCATCTTCAGGACGAATGGGACGAATGGTGAGGAAGGTGCCATCCTTCATTGTCCAAGCAGAAAGGTATTGCGTGGGATAAGGGCGAATTGCCAGCCTGGGTAACTGATCCAGGTGAATATCCAGTCCATGCAAAACGATGCGAGCATCCAGAGCGATGAATGGAGCCGACTCCTGGCTTCTGGCTAGTAAGGGATTGATATCAATTTCTTTGATCCACCGTTGCTCGACGACAAGTTGACTGAAGCGCACCAATAGTTGCTCTAATGCGGCTAAATCAACTGCTGGTCGTCCGCGAACGCCTTTGAGTGCCCGATAGATGTGGGTTTGTTCCATCATCCGTCGCGCCAGTGTGGTGTTGAGTGGCGGTAGAGCGATCGCCCGGTCTTCAAACACTTCTACCAGTTGTCCACCCGATCCAAACAACACGACAGGTCCCAACTGATCATCCAGACTGCTACCCATGATCAGTTCATAGCCGTCGAGTTTAACCATTGGCTGAACGGTAACGCCAATGAAGGAGGCGGGATCAGCAACAACAGCCGCTTCAATGTTTTGATATGCTTTTCTAACAGCATCAGCATCGGCAAGATTCAACTTCACGCCACCCACATCTGATTTGTGGGTGATGGTTTGTGAGAGCAATTTCAGCACAACCGGATAGCCGATCGCATCTGCACAATGCACTGCATCCTCTTCACTCTGGGCAACACAGGTTTGAACGACAGGAATGCCGTAAGCATGGAGAATTTGTTTAGATTCGGCTTCGGTTAGTAGGGTGCGATCGGCTTGACGAGCGGTTTGGATGATGGTTTCTACCAAGGGGCGACCCCTTGCGGGTATCTCGAAGAGATCGGGAATTTCTGCATCTAATCCAGCTAATGTAGGCGTTTCGTAGATGCCTCGCAGGTTATAGCTGTAGCGCCACATGTCGCTGAACACTCGTGCGGCTGCATCGGGATAGGCATAGGTGGGAATGCCAGCCTGGTTGAGAATTGCCTCCCCTGCTGCCACATCGGCTCCGCCCATCCAACTTGCCAAGATCGGTTTATGTTTTAGAGATGCTGTAGAGGTTTGTGTAGTTTCGACATAGGCTTTCAACTGCTCGGCTGTTTGTGTAGGATCGGTCATCGCTTGCGGCGTGAGAATGGTCAACAAGCCATCACTGTTGGGATCTTGAGCAGCAATTTCCAGTGCTTTTGCATAGCGCTGTGGATCAGCGTCACCGAGAATATCGATCGGGTTGTCATGACTCCAGTGTGTGGGCAGGACTTGATTCAAGTGGGCGATCGCTTCCTCCGATAGTTCCGCCAGTTCTCCGCCAGCAGCAATCAGCGCATCAGTAGCGAGTACGCCTGGACCTCCGGCATTGGTCAAAATCGTTAAGCGCGATCCTTGCGGACGGGGTTGTTTTGCCAGCACTTCTGCCCTATCAAACAAGTCAGAAATGGTGTCAACTCGCAGAACCCCACAGCGATGGAAGGCAGCATCCAGCACCCCATCACTCCCCGCTAAAGCTCCGGTGTGGGACGTGGCGGCTTTGGCAGCGGCGGTAGTGCGACCTGCCTTCAGCACAATAATCGGTTTGGTGAGGGCAACTTCCCGCGCTGCGGAGAGAAACGAACGGGCATTGGCGATCGACTCCATGTAAATCACGATGCTGTGGGTGTGCGGATCGTCGCCCAAATAATCGATCAAATCACCCCAGCCCACATCCAGCATGGAACCCACTGACACAAACGCACTGAAGCCCACATTCTCCCGCAAACTCCAGTCTAAAATGGCGGTACACAGTGCCCCACTCTGGCTAATAAAGCCCACATTGCCAGGACGCGCCATTGCTCCTGCAAAGGTGGCATTCAAACCCGTAAGTGGATTCATCACGCCCAGACAATTTGGACCAATAATGCGTAAATTACCCCGCCGTGCCCGTTCCAAAATTTGCGCTTCTAATGCCGCCCCCGTTGCCCCCGATTCCTTGAATCCCGCCGAGATGATGATCGCGCCTTTGACCTTTGCTTCTACGCATTCCGTAATCACATCAGGAACGCCGGGAGCAGGCACAACTACGATCGCCAGATCAACGGGTTCAGGAATGCTGCTAACGGTGGGATATGCCTGAATCCCCAGCACACTATGTCTCTTAGGATTGACTGGAAATACTGTGCCACCAAAAGTGTGGCTGATCAGATTCCAGAGCACTGTTCGCCCGACACTGCCAACCCGATCGGTCGCCCCAATCACCGCCACACTTTTTGGTGCAAAGATGGCTTTTAGAGGTTGATGCTCAGTCCGCAAGATATCGTAGGCTTTGTCCATCGCTGACTTAAATGTTTCGGGCATCACCCCTCCTCAAGACACATCGAGAAATGCCAATTCAAACTCTTGTCCTTGTTTCACCTCGCAATTGGGCTGGTGACACTCAGGACATTCATACAGTAAATCTGTGGGTTGAAATTCAAGCTGGCAATTGGCACAGTAACAGACCACAGGAACTAGCTCTGTTTCGAGCCGAGCATCTTCTGCGATCGTGCCTTTTTTCGCAATTTCAAACGCAAATTCCAAAGAGTCGGGTACAACTCCAGAAGCCGCACCCACTCGCATATGCACTCCGTCAATATGGTGAGCGCCTTCCTGTTTGGCACGTTCCACAGCCCGCTCTAAAATACTTTGCATCATCCCAACTTCATGCATGATTCTGTCCTCATTGATTGCATTAACTGTTCAATTTCCTGGAGTGCTGCTTCCATGCCCTGATTCGCAACCACAGAAAAGCACTCTCCCAACTCAAAATTTATCCCCGGCACCATCACCCACCACGCCTGGGGATGTTTGCTATAGAGCGCCTGTGTCATTGCCAGCAACACCTGCGGTTCACACCAATGTCCTGATGTGATGCCATCAGCAGGCTCCAGTAGGCGAACTTGGATCTCTTGGTCTGCGGTGGCAGGATAAGCATCAATAAAAATGGCGATATCAACCTTTGCCAGCAATTCAACCAATTCGGGGGTCAGTTGGTGAACGGCGATCGCCTTCACATTCGGCATTCCCCAAGTTGCAATCTGTTGAGCAATCTCCTGCCCTACGCCATCATCACTGCGGAGCGGACTGCCGTAACCAATCACTAGAATCGATCGGTGCAAGCTTTTGAGTGTAGCGGCTAGGTGGCAGTCCATGATGTGTTCCTGATAATTTCCTGAGGAGCGATCGACCTATTGGCTCCACTTTGAGGTTAGGAAAACAATTTGATGAACTTGTGAGGGTTTATAAAAAATGAATCATTAATCTCGCCAGGTTTCGTTGAGCAGCGTGCCATCAGCACCAACCAGTTGAACATGGAGCGGCATCTGCCCAGCAGCGTGGGTGGAGCAACTGAGGCAGGGGTCAAAAGCGCGAATTCCGGCTTCCACTCGGTTTAGCATTCCTTCCGGGATATCAGAACCGTGGATGAAATGGCGGGCGATCTGCGCCACAGTTCGGTTCATTGCCAGGTTGTTTTGTCCGGTGGCAATCACTAGATTCACTTTCTGCATTAGCCCGTTTTCGTCTACCTGATAGTGATGAAATAACGTACCGCGTGGGGCTTCGCTGACTCCCACACCTGACCGTTGATTAATGCCTGCATCGGCTCTTAAATGCGTTGAGAGTAAGTCTGGATCATCGATCGTTTGTTCAATTTTCTCGATCGCGCCCAAAATCTCAATCAAACGGGCGTAGTGGTAGAAGAATGAAGATGTAACGGTGCCATGACCGCGATCGCGAAATTCCCGCAGTTCTTGATCCGCTAGGGGTGTCCCAATCTGGGTGCAAATATTTAGCCGTGCCAGGGGGCCTACGCGATAGATACCGCTGTCTAGCCGACAGTGATCGTTCTGGTCGGGGTAGCCCAAGGGACGGTAGTAGGGGGATTTCAAGTAGGAATCCGATTCCACCGCTTCGCCAATAAATTCCTGGTAGCGAGCGGGATCGAGGCGGTCAGCGACAATGTTTCCGGCACTATCGACAAAGCGAAGATAACCGTCGTAATGCTCCCATAAGCCATCGGGTGTGACCAATCCCATAAACAGAGAGGGAAAATTGCCAAAGGTTTGGGCTTCGCGTTCGTGAGTCTGAAGCAATTGCTTAAATTGTTCTAGAGCATTCAGGGCAGTGGTGCGGACTTCTGGAATGCGATCGCGGATATGAGTCCGTCCCTCTTCAGACAAGGGTTCTCGCACTCCACCAGGAACCGCCCAAGCGGGATGAATTTTGCGTCCCCCTAATTGTTCAATAATCTCTTGTCCAAACTGACGGAGGCGAATGCCGCCCCGTGCTAAATCAGGGTTAGCCGCCATTAACCCAAAGATATTGCGCGTTTGGGGATCACTTTCCATGCCCAGCAACAAATCGGGTGCGCTGAGGTGAAAGAAGCTGAGGGCATGGGACTGGATGATTTGTGCCAAATTCATTAAGCGGCGTAGCTTGACCGCTGCGGGGGGAATCGTGACTGCCAGAATGCGATCGCCCGCCTTAGCCGATGCCAGCAGGTGGCTAACGGGACAAATGCCACAAATCCGCGCTGTAATGCCTGGCATTTCCCACAGCGGTCGTCCCTCACAAAACTTTTCAAATCCGCGAAATTCTGTGACATGAAAGCGGGCATCGGTGACTTGCCCGACATCATCCAGGTAAATTGTAATTTTGGCGTGTCCTTCAATCCGCGTCACCGGATCAATCACAATTCGCTGAGACATCAATCCTCCTCCTTAGCCGAATTTGATTTGTTGTCCTTCTAGATGAGGCATATTGCCTGTTAATAGCGGTTCCAGGGCAGCTCGAATCCGATCGGCGGGCGGTGGACAACCAGGCAGGTAAACATCGACCGGAACAACAGTATGAACAGGCGTGACCCGATCGAGCAAAGGCGGCACAATTCCCGGCTCAGTGGGAATCTGAGCATGAAGATCAGCCGCTTCGATGTAGCATCGTTGCAGTACAGGTTCAGCACTGCCAAGGGAGTTGCGGAGAGCCGTGACGTTGCCAGTCACCGCACAATCGCCAAAGGAAATCAGCAACCGCGATCGTGCTCTGACTTTGCGAATCATGTCGAGGTGATCTTCGTTGGCGATCGCCCCTTCCACCAGCACTATATCCACACCTTCTGGATACTCTTTAACATCCATAAACGGGCTATAAACGAAGTCAACTTGGGCTGCCAAATCAAACAGCCATTCGTCCAAATCCAGAAAGGACATATGGCAACCGGAACAGCCACCTAGCCAAACGGTTGCGAATTTTATCCGTGCCATATTTCCCTCCAGTTATCCTTGTGCAACAACTTCTTGCTGCTTCTACTAAATGAAGTGAGTAGCCTGGAGCAAAAATATGTCCAGAGCTTCCTTGATTTGGTTCACCATTGCAATGGCTGGTTGAGGCAGGAGAGCGGCTTCTGCAATCAAGAGGAATAATGCAAAAATGAACCATAAAATAATCCACAGATAAGTTTCGGGAAAATGCGGTCGTAACATATTAACTACCTCTTTTAGGACTACCATTGTTGTTTTTGACGAGCTGTTGCAATAAATTCAATCCGGGCGCGATCGTGCACCATTTCACCCACACTGGAACCTTGATGAAAAATTGCCCCTGTGGGACAAGCTTCAACACATTTGCCGCAAGATGTACAGGTTTGAGACGTGCCCCAGGGTTGATTGAGATCTGTAATCACATGGGATTGAGAACCCCGACCCGCCATATCCCAGGTATGTACGCCTTCCAGTTCATCACAAACGCGAACACAGCGAGTACACAATACACAGCGATTGTGATCCATGCCAAAGCGATCGTGGGAAAGATCCACTTGGCGATCAGGAAATTGATACTCCAGTCGCACATGATCCATTCCCATTTCGATCGCTAAATCTTGCAGTTCACAATTTCCATTGGCAACACACACAGAACAAACATGATTGCCCTCTGCAAACAACATTTCAACAATTATGCGGCGATAATTTTGCAAGCGATCGGTGTTGGTTTGAATCTCCATGCCCTCTGCCACTTTAGTGACACAGGCAGGTTGAAGTTTAGAACTACCCGCAACCTCAACCAGGCAAAGCCGACACGCCCCCACCTCAGAAACCCCCTCCAAATAGCACAGCGTAGGAATGTGAATACCCGCTTCCCGTGCTGCATCCAGAACGGTTTCTTCTTCACGGGCACTGACTAAGCGATCGTCGATCGTTAGGGTTTTGACAGCCATAAATTATTCCATTAAAGATGTAAGTTTCAGCAGATCAAAATTGGAACTTCAAGGGGGTTTGACTTGAAAAATCTATAGTGGTTCTTTTTTAGTAATTTTCTTCAACTCTAGTGCTCTGCACTTAGGACACACTCCGTCCAAAACTTCCGATTGGAAAAATAGTGTGTTGCATTTAACACATGACTGTGGTGGTATGATTTTTGTCTTTTGTGTTAGTGGTGGAGAAATTTTATTGTTTTTCTCCTCTCCTTCTCTGCACTCCGAACATATCCCACCCAACATTTGCCATGAGAGAAACTCTCTATAGCACTTTGTACACAACTGTGTTTCTCTCAACATCCTTTAAACCCTCCTACCTCAGAAAAGAAATAGACCTTAAAGCTGTCTCTCATCACGGTTTATCAATCAATGTCCTATATTCATCCTCGAAGTGGCGCAAGGTGCTGAGAACTGGGTTTGGAGCAGACTGACCCAACCCACACAGGCTCGTGTGTTTTACCATATCGCACAGTTCCTTGAGCAATTCCATATCAACGTCAGTTGCTTGACCTTCTCGAATCTTTGTCAGCAATTGATGGAGTTGCATAGTGCCCACTCGACAGGGAATGCATTTGCCGCAAGACTCATCTCGGCAAAACTCCATAAAGTAATGCGCCACATCCACCATGCTAGTCGTCTGATCCATCACAATCATGCCACCCGACCCCATCATCGAGCCGAGCTGCGTCAACGATTCGTAGTCCACTGGCGTATCAAAGGCTGAGGCAGGAATGCAACCGCCAGAAGGTCCACCCGTTTGCACCGCTTTTGCTGACCCGCCATCGGGCACGCCGCCCCCCATTTCCTCCACAATTTGCCGCAAAGACGTTCCCATCGGCACTTCAATCAGGCCCGTATTGCGAATTTTGCCTGCCAGCGCGAAAACTTTCGTGCCTTTGCTTTTTTCGGTGCCAATGCTGGCAAACCAATCGGCTCCGTGGCGGATAATGGGGGCAATATTAGCAAAGGTTTCGACATTGTTGATTAACGTGGGGAAGCCCCACA
The DNA here is from genome assembly GCF_001895925.1 of Phormidesmis priestleyi ULC007. GTDB lineage: Bacteria > Cyanobacteriota > Cyanobacteriia > Leptolyngbyales > Leptolyngbyaceae > Phormidesmis_A > Phormidesmis_A priestleyi_A. The sequence continues at coordinate 13,306 of NZ_MPPI01000052.1, forward strand.
ATCCCCGTTCGGCTGGATAGGGAGGACGCGGACTGGGAACGCCCCGCTTGCCTTCGATCGATGCCATCAGCGCCGTTTCTTCTCCGCAGACATAGGCTCCTGCGCCAATCCGAATATCAATCCGAAAGTCGAAGGGAGAATCGAACACCTGACTGCCTAAAAGTTTCAACCGTTGCGCCTGTCGAATGGCAATTTGCAAACGACTAATCGCTAAGGGATATTCAGCCCGGACGTAAATGTAACCTTGAGTAGACCCGATCGCATAAGCCGCGATCGCCATTCCTTCCAGCACCCGATGCGGATCGCTTTCCAGCACACTGCGATCCATGAATGCCCCCGGATCACCCTCATCCGCATTGCAGATCACATATTTACGTTCTGCGGTTGCCTTTGCCACCGTTGCCCATTTCAAACCTGTGGGATAACCACCTCCACCTCGACCCCTTAACCCACTGTGGGTAATCGCATTGATAACGTCTGTTGGCTTCATCTCATACAGGGTGTGGTAAAGCGCCTGATAGCCCTCAGCAGCGATGTAGGCTTCGATTCGTTCTGGGTCAATTTTGCCGCTGTTTTCCAGGACGATCGTCCGTTGCTGGGTAAAAAATGGCTGAGTGAGATCGCCCTGCTGGAGGGTCGTTGGTGTATTTGCAGGGGTTTGGGATTGAAGGGTTGCGACGATTGCAGAAACCTGATCGGGAGCCACTTTTTCATACAGAATTTCAGAATGCTCCAGTTCTGCTGAAGTATCAATCTGAACCAGTGGACCTTGGCAGCACAACCGCATACACCCTACACCAGAAACCTGCACGGTGTCTGTCAACCCTGCTTCTGTAACTGCCTGTTCCAACCCAGTTTTAACCGCCAGTGCATTAGAAGAGAGACAACCCGCCGCAACACAGCACCGAATTTGCAACGCTTTTTGAGATTGGCGTTCCTGTTCAGCAATTTCCAGTAGTTCAGAGAGATCCATAGTGATTGATTATTGCTGTGTGATTGATTCCCTGTTCCCTATTGCTCTTTTCCCAAATATTCCTTCAGACGATCGCCAACCAACTCTGGTGTTTGATGACCACATACTGTTCCGTCAAACACAACGGCAGGGGCAATCCCACAGGCTCCCAAACAGCGGGCAATTGAGAGAGAAAGCTGATTGTCCGCTGTCGTTTCACCTGCATGAATCTGGGCAGATTGCTCAACCGCTGCCAGCAATGCCGCTGCACCTTTGACATAGCAAGCAGTTCCCGTACACACTACACAGCGATGGATGCCTTTGGGTGCCAGAGAAAACAGATGGTAAAACGTCGCCACGCCATAAACCCTACTGGGAGGTAGCTTCAGGCTATGAGCAACGTAAAGCAAAAGATCGTTTTCGAGATAGCCAAACAGTTCTTGCGCCTTGTGCAGGATTTCAATTAACGCATCTTGTTGATACTGATGCCGTTTCATCGTTGCGTCTAGTATCTGAAAACGCTTGTCTCCACTGGGATGCTTGAGTGAGACCCCTTTAGTACTTCTAATTTGCTGACGAGTGGTCATGATCGGTAAGTGTCTACGACACCGCTGTAACTTGTTTGTCAGGAGTAACCTCCGATGGCTCCCGAACTTGACCTTGCACGGTGAGAACCGAACAAGGAGCATGATGCAGCACATAGTTACTCACGCTGCCGAGCAAGAGTTCATTCAAGCCAGAATGCCCCCGCCGACCGATCAGAATTAGATTAGCCTCCCGTGTGCGAGCAAATTCGCAGATGGTTCGACCCGGACTGCCAGAATTTTGGGTGAATTCAGCGCTTACGTCCGCAGCAGCGGCTTGCTCTACATAGGATCGCAGCATCTCCAAACCCCGATTTTCATAGTCTGCCCATTGCTTCTGGTGCATTTCCGAAATTTCGCCAGCGATCGTCGGGTAGTAGTCCAACCCAATCATAGAGACGTTGGGGCTGCCTTCCTCTTCACTAGACAAGACGTGCAATAGCATCAGACTAGAATTTGTTGCTTTTGCAAGATCAAGGGCTTGATCAAAAACCTGATGACTATGCTCGGAACGGTCGATCGCCACCAGAATTTTGTGAAACATATTTTTCCCTCTTTACAATTACTGTAAATAGTTGGCTTCTAGGACACCCAATCAAACCATTGACCTCTACGTTGAAGTTAGGAGAAAAATGTGAGGAACTTGTGAGGCGAGTTGAAAAGTTTGAGAATAGAGGGTTTCAGTTTCTCACAACTTCCTCAAACTTATTCCCTAATCTCAAGGCAATGGAATTCAGAGGAGCCATGATGGAATCTAAGGAACTAACTCAATTGCTGCAATTTTTGCAAACCGATCTGGCGATTCCAGATGCGAATCTCCAGCTTGCTTTACGACATCCTGAACAAACGCCTGGAATGTTACCGATGATTCTTTGGCAATACGGATTTGTTACCCTCAACCAGTTGAATCAAATTTTTGATTGGCTAGAACAACGGCTTTTGGGATAAGTCGCTATGAATAGGCAAACACGATTGGGAATTCTAACCAGCGGCGGCGACTGTCCTGGACTCAACGCTGTAATCCGAGCGGTAGTGAGCCATGCCACCCTGACCTACGATTGGCAAGTTTTTGGCATTCCCTATGCCACTCAGGGTTTACTGGAACGTCAGATGATTCCGCTGCATGTGCATAGTTTTGACCTGCGCGGCATCGATCCGCTACTCAGCATGGGTGGCACGATCTTGGGCACGATCAACAAAGGGAATACTCTGGCTTGCATGGATGAAATAATTTCCAGTTACCAAGCATTGGGACTCGATGCCCTGATTGGCATTGGCGGCGATGGTAGTATCGCTATTTTGAGTCAACTGGCATTGCAGGGCAACTGGCAATTCATTGCGATTCCCAAAACAATTGACCATGATGTGGCACTTACCGAGCGCACGATCGGCTTTGATACGGCGGTGAATACGATTACAGATGCTCTCAACCGTCTGACGTTTACAGCAGCCAGTCACGATCGCGTCATGGTCGTCGAAGTAATGGGACACGAAGCAGGTCACCTGGCGCTGCATTCTGGCATTGCTGGGGGAGCCGATGTGATTTTGATTCCCGAAATTCCCTATTCTATTGAAACAGTATGTGGTCATTTAGCCGAGCTGCACGATCGCTGGCAACGCAAATTTGCGATCGTCCTTGTGGCAGAAGGCATTCATCCCGCCCACGATGCCAACTACCTACCCCATCAAAAACCATCCGGTAGCAGAGGGCAGTATATTGCCGATTGCATTGCCAAGTGCAGCGCTTATCCAGTCGATACACGGGTTTCGGTGTTGGGATACATCCAGCGTGGCGGCATTCCTTCTGCCCTCGATCGCTTGACTGCTGCCGCTTTTGGCAAAACTGCGGTGGATTTAATTGCTGAAGATCAATCAAATCAGATGGTGGCTTGGCAAAATGGACGGGTAGTTGCCGTTCCGATTGCACAAGTTTGCGATCGTAGCCCACTCGCGGTTGACCCTGATGGCGATTTGGTACAAACGGCACGCGCATTGGGCATCTACATGGGTGAGTAGTATCCTGTAGGTTACAACAGCTTAAACTCTCTTTTTGTTTCTTTACTGCATTGATGGAATCTTCACAAGTTCCTCAGATTTTCATCCTACGCTTTAGATAGATGGATGACACGTTATCCACCGCGTTACTAAACAGTTGATTACAAACGGATGTGACGCTTTTTATGACAGACTGTCCTTGCTGCGGATACCCGATGGTGCATTGTTTCTGTCATCATCAAACCGTTTCGTTCTGCCGCCATTGCTGGCAAGAGATGCCAGATTTGGTGACACTGCACGACTATTCCTTACTGAAACTGAAACAGCGCTCGCTGGAACAAATGATTCAACAACCGACCAAACAATCTCTTCTCAATCAGCCTCTTCTAGCAGCAGCCTGACAGGGATGCTGGGTTCCCGTTTGACGCAGCTACTTGCCCAAATTCTGTCTGCGCTCCAGGCTAGAATGCCCGCCACCCACAGCAGCAATGCCATGAAGTGGGTTAACTGATCGGTTTTTGCTCAATCCTGAAGGCAAGATTTTCTTTGTGGCGATCGACGTGCTGGCATCTCCTCAAGAACTGTTGAACTTGGGCTTAGTTCGCTAAGATTAGCTAGTTCGGCGGGAATCCACACACCATACGCTTCGTTGGCAAAAAATAACCAATTTCTTACCAACGAAGCGATAGTTCTGATATACTTCTGAGCAAAGCAACATAAACGCTGCAACGACTGCAAAAACCACGCAGTCAGGGTCGTGAAAACCAAACGGTCAAAGTGGCTAGTCATGATTGTTGAAAACATTTGGGTCTTGGGAACCAGGACTCCTGCCCTTGGAGGGAATGTAAGACCAACGGAATTACGGAGTTCTAGAGGCGATTCCCGATGAATTGGGAAGCCCACAACGTACCGCCCAGCGGTCGGTGTGTGGTAGTTCACTTGACTACAAATAGGATAATCATCATGTTAGATATCGATGAGATGAGTTCAAAAGAAATTCAAGAACTCTTGCAGCAAGTCGGACACGGGCATCTAGGCTGCCTCCATCAGGGAAAGCCTTATGTGATGCCAATGCACTACTACCTCAAAGATTCAGACATCTACATTTTTACGACCGAAGGGATGAAGTCTCATGATATGGACGCGAATCCAGATGTCTGTTTGCAGGTGGAAGACGTTCGTGATTCAGAGCGCTGGCGCAGCGTTGTTGTCATGGGTCAAGCCAAACGACTCACCGAGCAGCCAGACATTGACCAGGCGATGCAGTTTATTAAAACCAAAAACCCAACACTGTCGCCTGCTATCAATCGCACCTGGGTTGATGCTGAGGGACGATCGGAAGTGATTGAAATCTATCGCATTCACCCCACCGAGATGAGCGGACGGATGACGGATGGGGTGAGCAGTCGGTGAGCATTGAAAAACCACGAAACCACGCTTGTGGGCAAAGAGGCAAATCTTGAACGGTATCTTTATCAACTTGTCACAAGGAACAAATCACGAATCATTCACAACGGTATGTTCTGGGTATGGGTACTTCCTATGGGCTACTCGGCGGAGTGGTTCTTGGAACGATATTTAACAACCTAGCTTTGTGGATAGGAATTGGAGTAGCGATCGGGCTGCGATCGGGGCTACGATCGCCAGAAGTAGAAGATAGAAGATTACCATTTCTATCAACAGTAGATACTTTTAGACAGGATCACCACCGCCCTGTAGAAGCTCTATCGGCGTTGCAGAATCAAGGGATGAATACGCCCCCCTGTCCCCCAATTCTGGTGATACACCTTGCTGATTAAGCGATCGTGCGAAACCGTTCTTGAAAGATTGCCTTGTCTCGACGCTGCGATCGCACCTGTTGTACCAAGGCATCGATATCGGGTAAGGAAGCCCGAACCAATCCACCCGATTCAGGAAGTTCTGCTGGCGGATCAACTGCGATCTCATGCCAATCTAATTCCAGCACGGAACAAATTTCTAGGAGAATCTGGCGATCGATGGGTTGCCCGGTGAAAAACGGCCAAATCGGTTGGCGTGTTTTTAGGTTCACCTCCCCTGCCAGATTTGCCTGAGTCCAACCTTTCAGAGCAAACGCTCGTTTTGCCTGTTGAATCCCATTGGGTGATGCTTGAAGCGATCGCTTGACCATAAGGCAGAATTTCTAGTCTAAAATTTAAGAAATCAAACATCACATTTACCTCAATACAGCGAAATCAAACGCCGTTCACGTTAAACAGTACTGGGGCGATTGAAAAAGAATTTAAAGACACGAGCAATTGTTAAGGGAACTCTATAAGGGGATTACGCTTCATTGTTCACTATGAATGACTTGAGAAATCCGGCTCATAGAGTTATGCCAATTTCGGAGGCAGTTACGACTGATCGTTCAATCCGACGGGGCACGGCATGCCATGCTACGCGGCTCTATTGCATCCACGAATCAAATGGGTATGACATCGAAAATCTGTCTTTTGATATTGAGATAAGAAACAAAGTGGGATTGTTCTAACATTAAACTTTTTGAGACAGCAGAGTGATGGGTTTGCTCGTCAAACTAAACCGTCCAGATCGCTCATTTCAGACTATAAATATCTCACCCCAACTGATCGCCGCCTTATGCGCCTCTCGACCGTCACAGTCTGCACTCTCGCCGCGCTCTCTACGTGGGATGCCTGCCAAAACGCAAATGCTGCTGTTTTAGAAACGCCTGCGATCGAGAAAACCGCCGATGTTGTCGTTGCGACGGATGCGATCGCGCCTGCGCCCATTCCCAAAATTGTCCCGCCTGAAACGATCGTCTCTCAAGAGTTTTCAACGAAGGCACCAGTGCGGGTGGCTCAAACCAACGCTCAATATTATCAAGACTATCAACCTACAGCCGCGACTCCAGCGATCTCTCAATCTCCACAGATAGATGCCCCGCCGATAGCAACACCTGCGGCTTCGGTCACACCTACCCCGCCGACTTCGATTAATCAACCGACTTGGATCATTCCTCAAAATGTGACTTCCCCGATCGTCAATCCTCCCGCGACTCCGGCTCCTAAACCGATCGTCAATCCATCTCAATCGCTGCCCTCTGATTTAGTGGTGACGGCAACTGACGTGCAAATTGTGGGTGCAGATCCTGAGCTACAGCAGATTGTTCGCAGCAACATTCGCACTCAACCCGGCGGAGGCACGAGTCAAAGTCAACTTCAAGCAGATGTTGCGGCAATTTTGGAAACGGGTTTGTTTAGCACTGCCAGCGTTAACAGTCGCGCAAACTCCAACGGGTTGAGTGTCACCTTTCAAGTGCAGCCGATCGTGGTGCGGTCTGTGCAACTGGTCAACGCTCAAGCGCTCACGCCTGCGGTGGTTAATGATATCTTTCGATCGCAGATTGGCACGATCGTCAGCCCTTCGGCACTCAATCAAGGTGTGCGACAAATCAATCAGTGGTATGCCCAAAATAGCTACAATTTGGCGCGAGTCGTGGCATTGCAGCCTAGTCGAGAAGGCGTGTTGACGATCGAAGTCGCTGAAGGTGTGATCGGCGATGTGCAAATCCGATTCACCGACGAGCTAGGCAAACCCGTCAACGACAAAGGCGAACCGATTCGCGGCAGAACTCAAGAGAGTTTTATTAAACAGCAGGTACAAATTAGGCCAGGACAAGTTTTTAGAGAAGATATTGCGCGACAAGATCTGCAAAAGCTCGTTCAAACTGGGCTGTTTACTAACGCCCGTGTCAGCTTAGAAGGCGACGCAAAACGGACGATCGTCGTCTACAACCTCACAGAAGGTCGCGCTCGTTCTGTCAATGCAACGGGTGGCTACAACACCGATTTGGGTCTTTATGGTGGAGTCAACTATCAAGACCGCAACGTGGCAGGAATTGGGCAACAACTCAGCACCAACGTCTTGATCGGCACGAAAGACGCTCAATTTGATGGACGGTTTATCAGCCCCTACCGCGACAGCGCACCCGACAAGCTAGGCTATAGCGTCAACGCCTTCCGCCGCAGAGGGCTGTCTCGCGTGTTTGATGACAACGTTAAATTGGAAAACGGCGATCGCGTTCGAGAAGGACGATTTGGGGGCGGCGTTGAGGTCAACCGTCCGATCGATAAAGACTGGGGTGGATCGCTGGGCTTAAACTACAACCGTGTTAGCTTGCGGGATGCGAGTGGCAATGTGGTCAGGCGCGATCGCAATGGCAATCCGCTTTCGTTTAGCGGCACGGGCATTGATGATTTGGTGTCGCTCAATTTTGCGGCGGTTCGTGACCAGCGCGATAACCCGATCGATCCGACTAATGGCTCTCTTTTGAGTTTGAGCACTGAGCAATTTTTGCCGATCGGCAGTGGCAGCATTCTCGCTAATCGCCTTCAGGCAAACTATACGCAATATGTGCCTGTGAATATCTTAAACACGCTGCAAACTAAAAACGAGCCAGAAACGTTCGCCTTTAATATTCAGGGAGGCACCACGATCGGAGACTTGCCTCCCTACAATGCCTATTCTCTCGGCGGCCCGAACTCTGTCAGAGGCTATGATGCGGGCGATATCGGCATTTCTCGCACCTATGTCTTAGCTTCGGCAGAATATCGCTTTCCGATCTACAGCATTATTGGAGGCGCAGTGTTTGCCGATTTTGCTTCTGATCTAGGGTCAAGCCGATCGGTGTTAGGGCAGCCCGGAATCGAGCGTGGCAGACCCGGATCGGGGTTTGGCATTGGGGCAGGGGTGCGCCTCAAGTCACCGTTAGGAGTTATTCGCGCTGATTTTGGATTAAACGATCAGGGTGATAGCCGGGTGCAGTTTGGGTTTGGGCAAAAGTTCTAGGAGATTTTTCGTTAAAATATACCATAAGAAAAAAGGTGAGATATGTCCCAGCCTGAGTTAGACCCTGAAGCCTCGATGAAGTCGTTAATTGAGTCGGCGACATCTGTGAAAGTTAAAAAATTTTTTCAGTATGATGTAACCTCAAAAGGAACTACAGAAGGAACCTTTCAAGCCAGTGATGGGCGTAAGCTAGGGTTTGAAATCGCCGACGATCGAACCCACGTATTTGAGCTGACCGATTAGCTGGAAAAACTTGGCCTGTAGCTTTTAGCCTTCGCGTAACTTTCTGTTCCATGGGTTCTGAGTTAAAGTTTCCCAGAATTGGGGAATTCTAGGGAACACTCGGAGAATTTCTTTGCTGGAAATCTTCTTAGCTATCTCACTCAGCGTCAACCGATCGCGCAATATCCAAAGCTTCAATTGGCTGATTAAACAACACCATTGTTGTACTGGAATTAACTTCAAAGCCAATCTTTTCGTAAAATGACTGTTGATGAGTCGTCATCAAATAGACCCGCTCAACTCTGTTGACGTGAGGATGACTCAGCACCGTTTCTACTAATTTGCGTCCCAATCCTGCACCTTGATAGTCAGGGTGAATCACGACATCCCAAATAGTAGCTCGATAGATCCCGTCTGAAATCGCTCTCGCAAACCCAATTAGCCGATCGCCATCCCAAGCTGAGATGACGGGATTGCTGTGTTGAATTGCGATCGCTAACTCCTCTGATCGGCGATCGCTTGCCCAAAATGCTGCAACCCCAAACAAGCGCTGAAGCTGCTGAAGATCGATCTGTTCTGGGCGATCGCAAAGCTGAATATGACTACAATCCATTCCTACCGTTTTTACCCTTATTGAATCTACATGCTGAGGCTGCCAATTCCAATGATCGAGGCGGCTCGTTTTCATTGGCAGAATGATCACAAACCCCTCTATCCTGAATAGAGAAACATCCAGGGAAGATATTGAGTCTAGATGGCAACGGGTTCTGTAACGTTCGTATCCAAATTGGTTGAAACCTATGCTCCGTTTCCCTCGTCGCGTCAAGACTAACCCGTCTAAACCTCGAAGGCAAAAACGTTCTCCGATCGTGCTAGTCGCGCTGCTGCTGATTTGGAGTCTGTGTCTAGGATTGGGCTTGGCGCAAGCGATCGAAGCCCCTCAACCTTCAGCCGTGGTAGGAACAGTGGATGTCGTGCCCGATCGCTACAAGTTTGGACAAGAACTTTATTTAGAAAACTGCGCCACTTGTCACATTGGGGTTCCTCCGTCGGTTTTGCCCACTCAGACTTGGCGCGATCTGCTACAAGATTCTCAGCACTATGGCGTTGAGGTTAAACCTTTAATTGACCCGCCACGTCAGTTGGTGTGGAACTATTTGCAAACGTTCTCTCGACAGGTGGCAGTTGACGAAAAAGTTCCCTATCGAGTCTCTGAGTCTCAATACTTCAAAGTGTTGCACCCCAAAGTAGAGCTACCGCGCAAGCTCAATCTCGCGAGTTGTGTGACGTGCCACCCCGGAGTCAGTCAATTTAACTTCCGCAGCCTGACCGCAGACTGGGAAAATGCGCCTTGACATACTCCCCGGCGTGAACGCACGGGGATTCTAAGCTCAGACAGCAATTGCAGGCATAGCCTGTCTAACATCACCTAACTTAAGGGTCGATGCCCCAACCCTTTGAATATTTATCGCGGCGTTCTCATCTCGTCCGTTCACAGACTGACAAGACGGGCAACGCCATTCTCTCACCGACAAATCCAACTCTTTCAAGACGTGCCCACAGTTTGAGCAAGTCTTAGAGGATGGATACCATCGGTCGATGAAGACAACTTGTTTACCTTTCTTTGTTGCCACCCATTCGAGAATTTTCAGAAATTCACCAAACGCGAGATCTGAAATTTTGCGTCCCCATAAACGCTGCATGCCTTTGAGGTTTAGCGTCTCAAAGCACAAAACATCGAATTGATTCGTTAAGTCGTGCGCCAACTTCCAGAACCAATCAGAGCGGTGGTTCACTACGTCCTCATGCTTGCGAACCAAATTCAATCTTGCTCGTTCCCGATTCGATGAACCTTTCCGCTTTTTGGAATGATTGCGACTGGCTTTCTGGATGGCATTCAGCGATTGTTTGAGGAATTGCGGCGATTCGATTTTTGTTCCATCTGAGGCGGTGAGGAACGTCTTTAAGCCAAAATCAAATCCAGCGATTCTACTCGTCTCGAATTTGGTTTCAGGCTCATCAACGCTGTCAACAACCACGACCATAAACAACTCCCCTAATGGAGTGCGTTTAATGGTCAGAGTTTTGACCGTGCCCTCAATTTCTCTAGAATTCCAGTATGGATAGACTCGATTCCCAATCTGGATGCGATCGCCGCTTAGAAACTTGTAGCCAGTTTGCTTGAGGGTGAAGGACTTATGTCGTCTCACTTTCTTGAAGTTGGGCGGTCTAACTCCTTTTTTGGGGTGTTTGAAAAACAGTTGATAGGCTTTCTCAATGCGTTGGCAGATATCCTGCACCGCTTGAGAGCCGACTAGCTGCCAGAATTCTTTGCGCTGCCGCAGTTTGGCAATGTGAGCCTGAAGTTTCGCGCAGTTCAAGTGTTTGCCCCACATCCGGTAGTAGCGTTTGTGGAGAGCAATACAGTGGTTATAGATGACTCCAGCCGCATTGATTGAGCGCTTGAGAAATCGATTCCGCTTGTGATTGTACAACTTGAACTTCAAAGTCTTCATGTTAGGATGATAGCATATTTCATTCAGGATGACAGCATGAAAGTGGTTACGCTGCGATGTTCCGACGAAGAATATGAGATTCTTTCCCAATACTGCAAACGAAAAGAAAGAAGCTTAAACGATATTCTGCGTGAGTTGGTTCGTTCTCTGGACTCTGCCCGTTAACACGGGCGCGGGAACCCGATTCTTCATCCCCGTCGTAAACGAGCAGGGCTTTAACGGTTCCTGAACCCTCCGTTCCGGTAAAGTCATTTACAAAAATGCCTTTACCACCCGATCGGCTTACAGTTAATTCACATCAGTTTACCAGCAGGTTATGATATCGTGCCGAGATACGCATGAAAAGCCTAAGTACAAGACAAAAAACGCAGAACATCCAGGAACTCATCCATTTTCTCGTCCAAGTTGAGCATCAGAGTACGGAGAGAGTCAAACCCTGTGCTAAAGATGCAGGACAAACGCAAGAAAATTATAGAGCCAGAATTCTGAGGAGATAGGCATCATCCCACCCTGCTTTCTTGCGCTTGGCTGCAATGCCTACTTTGGTCGATTGATCTTGTCCCAGTAGGTTGAGGGCAATGTGGCGCAGCAGCGAGAGATTTTGTGGGGCATGGTCTTTGCGAATGCGACAGGCATCCTCATTGAAGGAAACATCTAGCACCCAATGCAAATGGTTCTCGACCATCCAAGGGGTGCGAATCGCGGCGGCAATTTTAGCGGCATGACTCGCTAAACTGCTGATGTAGTATCGGGATTCTGTACTAACCTGCCCGTTAACGCGCCGTTCACTTTGAAGCATCACAACGGTTTGCAGTCCTTTCCATTGCGACTTTTGAACCAGGTAGTCTAACTCGGACTCGGATAATGTCCAGCAGCGACGAATTTCGGTGCGTCCATGTCCTTTGTCAATGGTTTGGGCGAAATCGTGAGCGACCTCCTGGAATTGGGTCGCTTGGGCTTGCTCAAACAGCCATTGCACGTCTTCAAACAGTCCTCCTTGATTGCCTTTGAGGGCTAAGATATAATCTGCCCCTTTGTCGATAATCACACTTGCAATCTCTTTTTGAGTCCCCATTGCGTCAATTGTGACGATGCACCCTTCAATCGCCAGCACTTGCAATAATTGCGGAATGGCGGTGATCTCGTTGGACTTCTCATCGACTTTACGTTGTCCGAGTACCAATCGGTTAGCACTTGCCCACGCACTCACCATATGGATTGCTCCTTTGCCATTGGCTCGGTCATAGGAGTGCCGCACGGTTTTGCCATCAATGGCGATGACTTCTCCTGCACTCAGTTGGCTGATTGCCCGAATCCAACTGATGAAACATGCCTGCATTTGGTCTGGGTCGAGTCGGGCAAACACTCGCGCAAACGTATCATGCGAGGGGATGCCCTTGTTTAGACTCAAAAACGTACCTAACCATTCCTGTTTGGATTGTCCATACAGTTCGATATCCACCCAACTCTCCGCGCCACAAATCACGGCGCAGATAGCAATGGCTACGATATCCAAAAGTCGGTGGTCTTTGCCTCGCTGATTGCGGGGGTCATCTAAATCAGCAAAATGGCTCAGAATGCGGGCATCCGTAGGTGAGTTCATGAGCAGAAGTTTGCAAGCGCACTACACTGCTTTTAGCCTACGCTTCTTTTTTCATGCGTTTGCCCTGATCATTCATGACATTCCAAACTACAGGGCGAGACGATGGGTGGTCGAGCGCACAGCCCTGAAGGAGGGTTTCCCTCCGTAGGGGACTGTGTAAGAGAGCGAACACACTCGTGGATGAATCGATTTAGACGCGTGTTGATCCGCTGGGAGAAGAAGCCAGAATACTACTTAGCAATGCTCCATTTATCGTGTGCTTGCATTGTAGTGCGGGCAATTCAGGTTTTCGGCTAGGATCTAAGTCTGCTGATCCTCAAGACCAAACAGGCAAGAAATCAAGCCCATTTGATCGCAATCGCAACGGACGCATCGACCCCGATGATTTGCTGCTAGGCATCCGAGACACTATTCAATGGGTGATGGGGTTGAGCCGACATACGGGCAAAAAAGTGCAGGATCGGCTTGAAACTCTATCTCTACAAAGGCTTCAGCTATTCCCACATCAAGCTGTATCTTTGAAACTCTTGAGTAGTACAAGTTTGGACTACTTTTGGACTAAGCGATAGCCAAAAACCGATAGTACACCCTCTCTTTTGGTGCCGTCTTAACGGCTGAAACCCTCATTCTTCCGTTGAACTTCTGCACTTCCCGGCAGAAGTCCTGATGCTGAGCCTCATTTTGATAGTTTTTCTAAAACTCAAGCTGGGTAAGGCTTTCCAGTCTATCTTGCACTGTTGAGAAGGTCGAGGGGAACATTACTGTTCCACCCCTCCCGTCCGAAACCGTGCATGAAAGATTTCCCTTCACACGGCTACTCAATGTGTTTCCATTTTGTCAATATGGGACTTCAAGCTGCCATCGTTGGCAGTTTTCTCATCATGGCAATGGCGATGTAATAATTGGAGATTTTGCCATTCCTTCTTACCTCCACAGGAAATGGGTTTAATATGGTCAATTTCCAATAATTCGCCTTGTTGAAAATGCAAATCGCACCAAGCACATTTACCTCAGATCTTGCACCATTCCTAATAAGCTGAGGATAGGGGCTTGATGCTAATTTCAAACCCTTGCTCATTAATGAGGTCACGGTGCTTGTGAATCTGACGAAGCAGCTTGACCCAGGCGACGTGCGGCAGCAGTGTTGCAACGGCTTTGACACAGACTTCGCCCCAATCGAGGCGCACCCAAGTGGGAAAGGTTTGAGATACCCAATGTGCCAGGAGGTCAGCGATGAGAGACAGCATTAACCAGCGATAGATTCCTAGCCGAGTCTTCTGACCAAAGCAATCCAAGCCAAAGCGATGTTTGATGGTTTTGAAGAAGCCTTCAATTGCCCACCGTTGTCGTCCTAATCTCACGAGATAGACCCCGGAATCCGGGTGAGTCGACACCCCGAAGCGCA